>CAYWBK010000016.1:23017-28751 GCA_964455745.1 uncultured Armatimonadia bacterium | reverse complement strand
ATCTTCCCCGTAGCCGCCGACTTCTCCGCCGCCAGACACGCCTCGACCGCCGCCATTGACTCCTCGGGCGTGATGACCGTCGGCTTTTGGCCCGCGAGGACGCAATTGGCGAAGTACGCCAGCTCCTCGCGCAATGCCCCGGCTCTCATGCCGTGGATCTCCGGCCAGTAGGTCGTGTCCGGGGTCTTGAAGCCGTCCTTGCCGGCCACAAAGAAGTTGGGGAAGGTCTCGTGGATCGCGATCTGCCCCTCGGTGCCGATGATCTCCATCCGCTCGTCGATCTGGTACGGGGTGTTCGGCGCCAGGCACCACACGTCTTCCAGAAGCGCAGTCGCGCCACTGTCGAAGCGGTACATCGTGGTGCCGAGATCGGGGTACTTGAGGCCGCGCACCGACACGGTCTGCGCGTATGCGCTGACGATTTTCGCGCCGGTATACCAAAGCATCAGGTCGGTGTCGTGCACGCCGTCGCCGATGATGGGGCCGATCTTGTTGAGGATGTCGGCCGTCACCCAGGCCGGGATATTGCGCCGCGCGTAAATGTGGATGATCTTGCCGATTGCGCCGGAGGCAACCTCGGCCTTGGCGGCGGCATAGCGCGGGTTGAAGCGGCAGATGTGCCCGACCATGAACGCCTTCTCGGTCGCGTTCGCGGCCTTGACGATGGCCTGGCAGTCCTTGAGCGTCGAGGCCACGGGCTTCTCGACGAAGACATTCTTGCCCGCCTTGATGGCCGCGAGCGTCGGCGCGACATGCTGGTCCCACATGGTGACTACGCTGACCGCCTCCAGCTCGGGGTCATTGAGCATCTCGTTATAATCGGTGAACGTCTTCTTCACGCCGAACGTCTTGGCAATCGCCTTCAGCCGCTTCTCCGTGCGAGTGCAGAGCGCATACAACTCGACATTGGGAATCGCCGCAAGCGCCTCGCAATGCTTCTCCCCGAACCAACCGAGACCGATGACACCGTACTTGACCTTGCTCATGAGATCGTCTCCCTTTCGATCTTTGGTGCGTGCAAACCGATCATGTAGGGGCGCGGTTCGTCGCGCCCAAGGTGTGCCACAGATGATACGCGAGTGCCGTGCGAGGAAGGGCGAGCGCGCTAAGCGCCTGTCGCCCACTTGACGAGCGCCGCTATCGCCCCAGACTTCACCAGCCCCTCGATAACTGAGGGGACGCGCTCTGCGAGTGAGGACCAGAGCGCCTTGGTGATAGCCGGGTTCGCAGCCGATCTCTTGCCTTGTGCCTTGAGGCTCGCAACGTCACTAAGCGCATCCTGCTTGGCCGACGCGTCGACCTGCGACGCAGTGATCGCTTGCTCGAGCATGTCAAGTGCTTTGGACAACTCGTCGGTGCCGCCGGTTTGGATGTTGATGTCTCCGGTTTGTACCGTCCCACCTGGTGAGCCGATGTTCGACGCGACGATGGTGCTGTCCCTTAGGTTGAGGCTCGACAAGGGCGGGAAATACTCAGTGGGGGAATCGGGACGCGACCGAGCGCGCTCGACCAGGTCGACCGTCGCGTCCGTGATCCCGAAGCCGCCCCCGTGGGAGAAGCCGGCGACCAGGCGCTTGGACGACAGGTACTCATAGACCTCCGCAGTGAGTTCTCTGCTCCAGCCCAAGCGCTCACCAACCTGCCACATGTTCAGGACGTTCCTGGGGTTACCCTCCGAATCGCCATAGCTCTGCATCAGGAACTCGAGCCGCTGCTTCATCTTGTCCGGGTCCGTATGCAGACGCTCCACCGCATCGATCCCATAGGGCGTGAGCGAGTACAAGCGCACCGCCTGCCACTTCAGGAACCCCTTGCCGCTGAGATACCTGCCCGCGCCGACGACCTTATTGACGTCCCAGCCAAGGTGATCGGCCATCTCGTCTATGCTCAGGTACCTGCGGAGATTCGCGCTGGTCAAGCGGTACGACGACACGAGCAATTCATCAGCGTCTTCACTGATCACGTATGGCTCCTCCTCCGGCGATACCCGCGAATGGCGCAACTCCGCCTCACCGATGCATGCGCCCGGTACACTGTTGATCGCGTCAACCGCCACGGATCCAATTCACTATGTCGCTGATCCTTCCAGACTTGACGAGCTGATCGATGATCGTCGGAACAGAACCCACGAGAGAGTGCCAAATCGCCTTGGCTACGCCGGGATTGGGGGCCGTCTTCTCGCTCTGCGCCTTCAGCGCAGCAATATCGCTGAGAGCGTCGTGCTTCGTGTCATCATCGACGCCAGAACCCGTGATCGCCTGTTCGAGGATGCTAAACGCGTCGTCCAGGTCGCTACCGCGGCCTATCCGAACCGTGATGTCACCCGTGTGCACCGTCCCGCCCGGCGACCCGACATTCGAAGCAACGAATGTGCTGTCTCGGATGTTGAGGCTGGACGACGGCGGGATACTGCCGGTCGGCGACTCGGGCCTTGCCTGTGCACGCACGAACAGGTCCACCGCCGCCTGGGTCAGCGCGCTGTGGGCCCCGAGAAACCCCTTCTGGTGGAGGTAAAGGACGATGTCCCGCGCCACCTCCGGGGGCATGTCCAACTCCTCACCGACCTGCTGCCACGCCACCCACCGATGCGGCGGCGGTGCCGACTCGAAGGCTCTCTCGAGGAACTCAAGCGCCTGCCTCCCTTTGCCCAGATTCGGGTTCACCTTCTGCTCAACGGCGTCGATCCCCGGTGCCGTCAGCGCGTAGTCACCCCCAATGGCAATGGGCTCTACCAAGCCGCAGCCTCTGAGATACTGCCAAGCATCTGCCACCCGGGATAGCTCCCATGTGAGGTCGACCGCGACCTGATGCATATTGAGTTCCGCGGACACACTGGCGTTTGCCTTCCAGTACGAATGCACCAGCAGCCGATCAGCATCCTCAACCAAGTCGCCCATTGCAGCCTCCTTCGCGTAGGTCAGCCGGGCAGAACGGACGTCTCTGGCCCTCCCAGCCTCATCAATCGCCAGCGCGTACATCGCCCGCGCCCGGCTCGGTCATGCTGTGCCCGAACTGCAACGGTCTCCTATCCGTCACAGCTTTTCCGGCAGAATCCCCACCAAATCCACCGGGCACCCGCCCTGCTTGACCGACTCGTATCCGGCAATCGAGATCGCCAGGCTCTTGACGCCCTCTTCGTACGGAACCGAGGTCTTCCCGCCCGAAACGACGGCGTCGGTGAACTCGCGCAGCACGTATGAGGCCCAGTCGTCGCCCGGCTGCATCGAGCCCTCTTCATCACCGCTCCACGAGGCGCTCGCGCCGTCGATGGTGATGATGAGGCCATCCGCGACGACCTTGAAGCCCACGTCCCACTTCGCCTGCGGGACAATGGAGCAACTCACGGTGCCCAATGCCCCGGACTCATATTGCATCGTCAGCGCAGTGGTGTCCGGGATGTCGAACACCTCGGAATACTTCAGCAGGCCCTCCGGCTGGTATCCCGGCGGGACTGTCTTCCAGTCGCGGACGGTTGCGGTGCGGCCCGAGACGCTTACCACGTCCCCGGCGAGAAATCGGCCGAGGTCGAGCATGTGGGTGGTCTGCTCGATGAGCTGACCGCCGCCGAGGTCGATGTGCGGCCACCATTTCGGGCCGGGGAGGCCCGGCATATAGTAGTGCGCCTGCACCATCGCGACCGCGCGGGTCGATAGCAGTTCCCGCACCTTGATGAGCGGCTCGGCGAGGCGGAACATGTACCCGACCTGAGTGGTCAGGTTGGCGGCGCGCACCGCCTTGAGCACACGGGCGGCCATCGCCATGTTCACAGCCACGGGTTTCTCGACGAAGAACGGAATGCCGCGCTCCGCGGCCCCTTCCTCAATGCTGCCGTGGCCGAACGGCGGCGTGCAGATGACGACGGCGTCGGGCTTGACCTGATCGTACAGGTCGGTAAACTTCTCGAACGGGGTGCCGCCGTAGGTTTCCGCCGCTTGCGTGGCGCGGCTCATGTCGATGTCGCAGACGCCGACAATCTCCATGTCAGGGCTGTTGAGCGCAGTGGTCAAGTGGCGGTTCGAGATGCCGCCGGTGCCGATGAACCCGAGTCTGATTGCCATTTCGGGAAACTCCTTGCGAGGGGTCGGGGGTCCGGGAGCGCGCTGGCGCTTCCCATGTAGGGTATACTTCGCTTCAGGGCTGCCTGAGGCCTCCCCCGCCCGACGAACCTGTGTCTCTCATGCAGGAGATGGCCGGCTTTGGGGGAATGAATGATAGGCACGTAACAACTACACAGGATGTAGACATGG
This sequence comes from uncultured Armatimonadia bacterium, assembly GCA_964455745.1. Lineage (GTDB taxonomy): Bacteria > Armatimonadota > Zipacnadia > Zipacnadales > CAYWBK01 > CAYWBK01. Next base: position 24,504 of record CAYWBK010000016.1, on the reverse strand, counting down.
AGAACGAGCAGCAAGAGTTTCCCCCGATCGGCGCTAGCGGCGAGTATATTCTCCCGCACCTGAAGCGCGAGAAGCAGTTGGCGCGCTGGAAGGCGATCGGGACCTATGCGGTCGTCGGCCTGGTGCTTGCCGGGGCTGCCGGGGGCATCGGCATCGTGGTGCTGCAGGGCGCCGGACCGCCGTTTGTCGCGGGGCCGGCCGCGAAGTCGTCATCTTCGGAGGGGCCTGAGGCCGCGGGGTACCACGTGGCCCTCAGCCGCACCTATCTCGCCCAGGGCGACACTGATGCCGCGCTGAACGAGGCGCGCGCGGCGGTGCGTGCCGCCCCTCGCAACGTCGATGCCCTGCTCTCTCTGGCTTCGCTGACCTACGCCCAGGGAGAACCGCAACAGGCCGTCGATCTGCTGGACCAGGCCGTGGCGCTGGCCCCGAAGGCGGTCGATCCGATCCTTGCGCGCGCGGAACTGCTAGCCAAGATCGGGAAGAAGCAGGATGCGGAGGAAAGCCTGATCGCAGCGGCGACGAAGACGCCCCAGGAAGCCCGCTTCCGTGTCGCCCTCGCCGAACTGTACGACGAAACGAACGAACTGGACAAGGCAGCCGAGCAGTATGCCGCCGCCGTCAGCCTGGACCCGGGCGACATCCCCACGCGGACGAGCTACGCCGCCTTGCTGAGCCGCAAGGGCGATGCTGCCGGGGCCGAGGCGCAGCGGCGTGTGCTGGCGTCGCGTTACGCGCAAACCGGCGCTGCGGAGATGCTCGAAGGCATCATGTATCTGCAGCACAACCAGGACACCGAGGCGCTCAAGGCCCTCAAGCGCGCCGTCGCAGTCAACAACCGTCTTATCGCGGCACATCGTCTGATCGGCACGATCTACGGCAAGCGGAAACAGTACGACCAGGCGATCAAGGCGTGCGAAGCCGCCGTTCAGACAGGCGTGCCCGATGCGGCGACCTACAACGACCTCGCCTGGCTGTACGCGATGAGACACATCAGTCTCGACAAGGCCGCGCGCCTCGCCGAGATGGCGCGGGCAATGGCCCCGGATAACCTGACCACCTACGATACGCTGGGGTGGGTCTACTACCTCGAGGGGCAATACGACCGCGCCTTGCCGCTGCTGGACAAGGCGGTGTCGCCGGAGAAGGTGTCGCCGGAGACGCGCTATCACTATGGCATGGTGCTCGTGAAGCTCGGGCGGGTTGGGGGAGCGGAGAACCTCCGCCAAGCCGTGACCGCGGCCCCGAAAGCCTCCTGGGCGGCAGACGCCCAGGCCGAACTGGCCCGACAACCGCTTTGAAGCGATGAGCTGTGAATGATGAATGATGAGCGGACGGCGGGTACGGCTAACGGCGAGCACGACGAGCACGGCTAACGGCGAATGACGGCAAACGGCAATACCGTTCATTTAGGGGCGGGGGCCGGCCCTTGGAAGCGATGAGCTGTGAATGATGAATGATGAGCGGACGGCGGGTACGGCTAACGG
>CAYWBK010000016.1:0-22917 GCA_964455745.1 uncultured Armatimonadia bacterium | reverse complement strand
GCGATGAGCTGTGAATGATGAATGATGAGCGGACGGCGGGTACGGCTAACGGCGAATGACGGCAAACGGGCGGGACGCTCGATCCACGCGGCATCCTCTGAGTGACAGTGCCACAAAATGAATCCAAAGGCCCGTCTCGTCATGGACAAGGCGGGCCTTTATCGTGTGCGGGTTGCGCGGTTGCTGGCTATTTCACGCTCTTCCTGCGCTTCACAGGCGCTTTGACAACCTGTCCGTCCGCGCCCTCACCGTTGTTGCCGTTGTCCCTCTTCTCCTCGCCCCTCTCGGCTTCAGACCAGGCGCTCAGCCGGTCGGCCACGAGGCGGTAGATCGTGCCTTCCGGGTACTCGCCGTCTTCGCCGCGAACGCCGGCCTTCTTGCCGGTGAGAAGCTCGATGCCTTCCTCGATGGTCTTCACCGCACAGATGCGGAACTGGTGGTCCTTGACCGCCTGAACCACCTCGTCATTGAGCATCAAATGCCTGACGTTGGATTCCGGGATGATGACCCCCTGGTCGCCTGTGAGTCCCTTCGCCTTGCAGATCCCGAAGAAGCCCTCGATCTTGCGGTTCACGCCGCCGATGGCCTGAACCTCCCCCATCTGGTTGACCGATCCGGTAACAGCCCAGCCCTGCTTGATCGGCGTCCCGGAGAGGGCCGAGAGGATGCAGTAAAGCTCTGTGGAGGAGGCGCTGTCGCCCTCGACCTCCTCGTAAAGCTGCTCGAAGCTGACCGTGATCGAGCACTTAATCGGGTTCTTCTGCGCGAAGCGGTCGCCCAGGAACCCCGCCAGCGTCAAAGCGCCTTTGTCGTGGATGCGACCGGTCAGCTTCGCCTCGCGGTCGATGTTGATGACCCCGCCGTGACCGGCGAAGGCCTTGGCTGAGATGCGCGACGGCTTGCCCAGCGTAAAGTCGCCTAGTTGCAGAATCGACAGGCCGTTGATCTCCCCAATCGCCTCGCCCTCAACGTTGACGACGAACACGCCCTCGGTCATCAGCTCGACCAGGCGCTCTTCATAGCGGTTCGAGCGCCAGACCGACTGCTCGATGGCCTTGTCCACGTACTTCGCGTCGATGGCCTTCGTGACGCCGTCCTGCTCGGCCCAGTAGACCGACTCCCGGACGAGATCGGCTACGTCGGCCATCCGGGTGGTGAGTTTGCCCTGGTCCTCGACCTGCCGCATGCCGAACTCGACGATGCGGGCGACGGCGTTCGCCTTGAAGTGCGGCAACCCGTCTCTGCGGCACTGTGTCGCCACGAACTGAGCGTAGGCGAGCGTCGTTGCGGCGTCGCTGTTGACGAGCTGGCCGAAGTCGGCCCTCACCTTGAACAGTTTGCGGAAGTCGTCGTCGTACGCGTACAGCAGGTAGTACATATAGGCGCTGCCGATGAGCACGACCTTCACGTTCAGGGGGATCGACTCGGGGGCCAGGGTGACGATCGACATGAAGCGCAACTGGTCCTGCAAGGTCTCCGCCTTGACTTCCTTGTTCTTGAGCGCCCGCTTGAGGGCCTCCCAGGCGAAGGGGCGGCGCAGGACGGTGTCCGCCTCGATGATGAGATACCCGCCGTTGGCGCGGTGAAGCGCGCCAGGCTTAATCATCATAAAGTTGGTGACGAGGGCCCCCATCGACGTGGAGTGCTCGATCTCGCCGGTGAGGTTGTCGAGCGTCGGGTTCGGTTCGAAAACGACGGGTGCGCCCTCGCCCTCGGAGCATGTTAGAAGCACATTCACCTTGTAGCGTTCGTACGGGGGCAGTTGGTACGGCGAGCCGCTCTGGCCGCCGAAAGGCCCGTGGGGCGGCTTCTGCTCGCCCTCCTCTTCCCCGCCGTCCCGCGCGGCCGCAACGTTTTCGATCAGGTCGCGGCGCACCTGTTCGAGGTGCTCGGCCACGCGCGGGAAGTCCTTGTACCGCCCCACGATCTCGTCGATCAGGTGACCGATGGCGAACTGGGCGACTTCCCGGTCCAGCGCCTTGACCTGCTCGCGCGTAGTCTTCTCCTTGCGCTGTCCCTCGCGCAGGATCTCCCCCAGCTTCTCCTGCAGTTCCTCCCGGCGCTTGTCGAGGGCCTCGCGCTCCTCGTCGCTCAAGGCGGCGTACTCCTGCGGGGTAAGGACCTCGCCGTCCTTGGTCGGGGCCACGAGGAACCCCGCCGGGCCGCGCCCGATCGCGAAGCCGCTGGCCTGGACTTCCTTCTCTAATTCCTGGAGTTGCTTCCCGCGTTCGTCGCGGAACTCCTTGAGAATCTCGTCGCGCCGCTGGGTATACTCCTCGCTCTCGAACGCCCGGGTCAGCTCGCGGTCGAGGTCCTCGATCAACTCGTCCATCTCATCGCGCAGGCAACAAGCGCTGCCGGCGGGAAGCTCGAGGGCCTTCGGCTTGCGCGGGTCATCGAAGTTGTAGACGTAGCACCAGTCGCTGGGTGTCGGGCGGGTCTTCGCGGTCTGTTCGAGGACCGCCCGCGTCATCGAGGTGCGCCCCGATCCCGTCGGCCCGAGGACGAACACATTGTAGCCGTCGCTCTTCATCCCGACGCCGAAGTCGAGTGCGGCCATCGCCCTTTCCTGACCGATAGGGCCGGCCAGATCAGGCAGGTCGGCGGTCGTCCTGAACCCGAGAGCAGTCGGGCTACAGCGTTTGCGCAGTTGCGCGGGCGTGAGTGCCAGCCTGGGTTTCAAAGATGTATCTCTCGCTTTGTCGAATTGATGGCTGTACTGTTGTGTTCCTCTTTGGGGCCTGCAGGTGATATGTTTGACAAACAACCCCGTTTTCCCTGCTTGGCTCTTCCTCAATGTGTATGGGTAGTTTGACGGTGGCTGAATAGACCGCCTTGGCACGGGGTCGTTATCCGTGCCGTTGCGTCCGCAGGACGCCCGGCCCCGCCGCAGGCGGGGCCCCTCAGCCGGATGCTTCAGCGTCCGGGATTCTCGCCGCGTAAAAGCCTCCCCGTCCGCCAGGACGGGCGGCGCGAAGCGCCCGACAAAAGGCCCAGCCTGCTGGCGTCCCCGGACGACTTGGGCGGCTGCGCCGCCATCCGTCCTGCGGACGGAAACGGCACTGATCGCCGGCCCGGACCGAGCGCTAAAGCGCCCGGCTGAGGGGCGCTTCGCGCCGGGCGTCCTGTGGACGCAACGGCAACGACCTTATCCAGAGCGGTCGCCTATCGCCCTCGCCAGAATCAGCTCATCGCATCTACCCACACACATTTGAGGAAGAGCCTTCCTGCTTCGGCGCGAACAATCTCTGCCGCCCATCCCCGACGATGGCCTGGACGGCTTCATTATACCTGGAATGGATGCTCTCCGACCAGCCCCGACCCGCAGACAAGCGCGGAGGATACATGCCCTGGCGCGTTGAAATCGACCGGCAGTCCCGGCCGCGCACTGTCGCAGTGTAAGCGGTCTCCCAGGAGGCATCCTCATGTCCGCCAGGTATCGCTCCGTCCTCTCCGTTCTCCCGGTCTTGTTGGTCGCCCTGCCGTGCGCAGTCCTCGGCCAGCCGATGGGCATGACATGGGCTCTCGGCCCGCAGGCGGACGGCCCGGTGAAACTTGAAGGCGCGTGGCTGCAGGGAACCTGGCAGGTGCAGCAGGGCGCGTTCGAGGCCTCCGGCCTGGACAACAACGTGCTGCGCCTCGGGGGCTTCAGTCCCTTCGGCGCGCAGCGATTCGAGGCCACGGTAATGCCTGAGAAAGCCCTGCGCAACGGCACCTGGGCCGCCGCCGGCATTGCGGTGTATTTCGATGGCGCGAGCTTCTGGCGGCTGTCGCTCGTGCAGTCCGCCGCCGATCCAAATCTGCACTATGCCGAGCTGTTGGAGGACAACGGGGGTGTCTGGCAGGCTCAAAGCACGGGAACTACGAAGCTTCAGCAGATCGGCCCCGACACCGGCAACTTCCCCACCTGGCAGTGGGGCAAGACCTACCGCTTCGTCCTCGAACTGACGAAGGACCGAATCGATGGCCGCATCTACGAGGGAGACCAAGTTCGCTTCCAGACCGCCTTCGCCCTCGACCCCGCCGTCCCCGCCGTGCGGATGGGCTGGCCGGCGCTGACGACGGTGGACGCGCAGGCCCGCTTCTCCGGCGTCAGCTTCAGCGCCAGCGCCTTCGGGGCTCGCAAGCCCGCGCTGCTCGCCGCGCAGAAGCCCGCGGTCGTGGTGCTCGATGAGCCACGCCCCGGCCTTGACGAGAAGCTGGTGCCGGCGCTGTGCGATCAGATCGCCCGAACGGGCGTCGACGTGCGCCGCGCGACCGTGGCTCAGCTCGCCGGCCCGGACGGCCTGACTGTCGGCAACACCGATCTCCTGGTCATCCCGCACTGCCAGGCCTTCCCGGTTCCGCTGCGCGCCCCTCTTCTCGGCTATCTGGGCGACGGCGGCAATCTACTGGCCCTCGGCGGGCCGATCTTCCAGACCTGGCTCGCGCAATTCGATGGCAAGTGGTACACGACCGACGAGGTCATGGCGAATGTGAAACCCGAGAAGCACATCTTCACCTTTGCCGCAACAGAGCCACTCAAGGGCTGGGTCAGAGCCAGCGCCGACGCCTCGCAGCCGGAGACGGTGACTGCAGAAGCCGCTCCTCCCGGCGCCGAGGGCAGCGCGGTAAAGCTGGCGCTCTCGAATCTCAAGGGTTGGGACACGTTCCAGTCGCCGCCGGGTGAGGGCTTCTTCGCTCCCGGCCAGAATCTCACGACCCTCTGGGCCAGGGGCGACGCGGCCACTCCGTCGATGATCCTGGAATGGAAAGAGAAAGACGGCTCGCGCTGGATCGGCACTGTCAAACTCACGACCGAGTGGAAGCGCTACGGCCTCGCCCCCACCGACTTCAAATTCTGGCCGGACCCGCCGGTCAAGGGCCGTGGCGGCGAAAGCGACAGCTTCAAGCCGGAGAACGCGGTGATCTTCTCCATCGGGGTGGCGGGCGGTCCGTCGCCCCTTCCCGCCGGTCCGCATACCTATTGGATCGCCGATGTGGGGACCGCCAAAGCGCCGTTTGCGCTGCCGGACGTTCATGTGCCGATGCTCGAATCGCTGTGTCCCTGGTATAAGACTTACGCGACGCCGCGGTGCGCCGGTATCACCGCCCGCGGCGACCAGGCCCTTATGCACGACTTCAGCGGCGCGCGAATCGCGGCAACCCTGGACAGCCCCATCGTCCGCTCTCGCGGCCTGGGCTTCGTCGGCAACCGCTACGGACGGCTGATCCCGCTGCTCGACGCCCTCGACGATACCGGCGCGGCGCGGGGCTGCGCGGCCTCCACGTTCGTATCGCTCACCCCGCCGTTCATCCACGCCACCTGGTCGCACATCGGCCTGCAAGATGACGCGCTGCTGAAGGGGATGGACACGCTCGGCCCGGCGGTCGCGCAACTATGCCGTTCGCTTGTCCGGGGCGTGTACCTGACCGAGGCCGGCGCGGACAAGGCCTCCTACTGGCCCGAACAGAACGCCACGGTCGGCGCGGAGGCGCTCAACTCCGGGCGCGAGCCGGTCGAATGCACGGTCACGATCAAGGCTCTCGGGCAGCGCGGCAACACCGTGCAGACGTGGACCAGCAAACTGACGCTTCAGCCGGGCGAGCGCCAGGCCTTCCACGAGGCCTGGGAGTGCAGCAAGGCGTCCCGCGAAGTCGTCACGTTGGTCACCGACCTGAGCCTCGGCGGCGCGAGCATCGACCGCATCGTCGAGCCGGTTCGACTGCTCGACAAGCCCTCCATCGACAAGCGCGAGCTGGTCACGGTGCGCGACGGGGACTTCTGGAGAGGCGGCAAGCGCTGGAATCCCGTCGGCACGAACTACTGGCCGCTGTATGTCTCCGGGAGCGAACCCGGCCAGTACAACCTCGGCTGGGAGACGCCGCAGACTTACGACCCGGTGCTCGTGGAGCGCGACCTGACGCTGATGGAATCGCTGGGGATGAACTTCGCCAGCATCCAGGGCGGCGACCCGGACTGCCTCCCGGCGCTGCAGGACTTCCTCATGCGCGCGAAGGCGCACGGGGTCAAGGTGAACGTATTCCTGAACGGCGCCGATCCCCGGTCCTACAACGATGACCAGGTGAAGAGCTTCGTCACCGCGGGCCGGCTGGCCGACACCGACGCCGTGTGCTCTTATGACATCTCCTGGGAGCCACGATGGGGCGACTACAACGAGCGCAAGTCCTACGATGCCGACTGGGCCGCGTGGATCGACGAGCAATACGGGTCCGCACAGGCCGCCGAGGCGCTGTGGAAGTTCGCCTGCCCGCGAACACCAGAGGGCAAGATCACCGCGCCGTCGGACGAGCAGATCGCCAAAGACGGCGACTGGCGGATCATGGTCGCCGCCTACCGGCGCTTCGTGGACGACTTCCTCAGCCGCAAGTACAACATCGCCTGTTCCGGCGTCCGCAAGTATGACCCGAACCATCTCATCAGTCACCGCGTCGGCTACGGCGGCACCGGCCAGGAGTGGGCATGCCGGGTGATGGCCTACGACCCGGTTTCCGGGGCGAAGCACCTCGACTTCATCTCCCCCGAGGGCTACGGAACCGAAGGCGAGTGGAAGAACTTCCTGAAAGCCGGCCTCATCACCGCTTACTGCCGCTGGGCCGGCAACAACGCCCCCGTCTACTGGGCGGAGTTCGGGGCCTCGATCCACCCCGACTACTCCCCGGCGGCGCTCGAGAGCCAGCGCAACGTCTGGGATGGCATGTGCCACATGAACAGCATCACCGGGGCCAACGGCCTCGCCGGGTGGTGGTGGCCGGGCGGCTACCGCGTCAACGAAAACAGCGACTTCGGGATCATCGACCCCTCGGCCGCCCCGCGCCCGGCGGCGCTGGCGGTGCAGAAGTGGGCGGCGCAGATCGCCTCCCCGAAACCCAGGGCGAAGGTCGGCCACACGATCGTCTTCGACCGCGACCAGTACACCATCGGCCTCTACGGTACTTGGGCCAAGTACGCGGACGAGTACCTCGCGAACCTCAGCGACAATTCGCTCGTCGCGCTGGCGACCGCCGGGGACGGGAAGACAACCTCCGATTGCCCGCTAACCGGCGTCGGCGGAATGCCCTACACCGGCATCGGGCCGATGCGCTTTGTGAACGGTGAGTTCAACTGGATCGAGTATCGGATCAATGGGACGGCGTGGCGGCGCGTGGGGCCGGATGGGGTCATCGCGGCCCCGGCGGGAACGCGCGTGGAATTGCGGGCCTCGCTGGGGAACACCGGCGACGCCGCCTGGGCAGCAACCGGCGCGGGGAAGGTGAGCCTCATCATCAAAGGCGAAGGCCCCGAGCAGCGGCTGCCCCTGCTGGCGGACGTGGCGCGGTACAAGGACGGCGAGTTCGGGCCGGTGGTGGCGGCGGGCAAACTGGCGGGCGAGACGACACTGACGCTGCGCCTGTGGACGGATCGGGGAGGATACTTCGGGGAGCCGAGGAAGGTTACGTTGAGAGTGAGATAGAGAACGAAGCCTGCTTTGTACAGATGGGGGTGCAAAAATGCTAGTTATTGGTTTCCGCTGCGGACCGGACTGGGCTCAATGGGTCTGTGTCAGCGGTACACGGGCCGCGCCTGTCGTGATTGATGCCGGCAAGGTCAAGATTCCGGTCAACCTGGAGCGACCTGCTGCGTTGGCCTGGCTTCTCAAGGAGATCCAGACAATCGTCGCCCAACAACAACCGAACGCGGCGGCTTGGAAGAAACCTGAGTCAGGCCCAGCCCGAGGACGCCGCAACGACGATAGGGTGGAGGCCGAGGCGATCCTACAGGCCGCAGTGCATGGCGTGGGGGTCGATGAGATCAAGGGTTTCGTGAAACGTTCACTCAAGAAGATACTGAACTTCGAAGGTGAGGCGCGTGATGTGACTGACGTCGTGGATGGATTGGCCGGCCTCGGAACGCAGATAGAGGAACTCGAAGCTGCCGTGGCCGCGGTAGCGCTTCTCCCGGAGGTGTAACCGAATGGCGGCTGGCTTCGATCCAATACGGCGTCTCGGGAGCGGTGCATTCGGTGAAGTATGGCTCGCCCGCGAGGAAGCGCTTGGAGCGGACTACGCGGTGAAGCTGATACGTCGGGACTGCATCCTGTCGACGGACAGTTTCTTCGAGGAAGCCCGCATTCTCAAGGAACTGGAGCATGACCACATCGTCAGGGTCGTGGAAGCGGGGTGGATGCCCGACCAAAGCATTTACATATCGATGCAGTACGAGCCTCGCGGCAGCGCGGCCGATGAGGCAGGTGGCGCGCCGATGCCGATGTGCCGCGCTGTCAGCCTCCTATGCGACGCCCTACGCGGACTTGAGCACGCGCACCACAAGGGGATCGTGCACTGTGACATAAAGCCTGCGAACATTCTGGTTGGGGCAAAAGGCGAGGGAAAGCTGTCCGACTTCGGCCTTGCGCGGCACATGAAAGCCGGAGGTGCGATGCCACCGGTGTTCTACCTGCCCCACAAGGCGCCTGAGGTCGCCGCCGGTGCCGAGGCCTCTGTGTCCTCAGACATTTATGCTGCTGGGGTGACACTTTACAGGCTACTAAACGGGGATGAGTACCTCCCCAATTTCGATGGCCAACTCGCCTGTGAACAGGCTATCGTCCGGGGGAGCTTTCCGGATCGCAAGCGCTATCGCCTGTTCGTGCCCGGTGCACTCCGAACCACGGTTAATCGTGCCATGCACGTCGATCCCAACAAACGGTACGGTTCAGCGCATGAGTTGAGATCGGCTCTCGAGCAAACGACGATCCGTTGTGACTGGCAGGAAGTCGGAACTGCTGGAGCCACAGCGTGGACCACAACTTTGGATGGTACAGAGCTGGAAGTGCGAATGGTCCAGAGCCAGCCTAACGTCTTTGATGTCGAGACTCGCAAACGCAGATTGGGCACCCGTCTCCGACGGGTCAGAGCGGAGTGCGCAAACGGGCTAGACGCCCGGAAGGCATCCCGCTTCGTTCAAGGCGTCCTGACGCGCTACGCGAGCGGCAAGAGGGAATAGCAAACAGGCTGCCTTTAGCACTTCGCCGCCGGGAGTCCGTGCGATGAAGCTGCCAGAGAAGCTCCAGGAGCGGCGACATGCGGTTCCGCCTTTAGACTCGCGGCAACGTCCAGAACAGCCCGGCATTATGCAGACCAGGGAATACTACCCACTAATGACCATCATTCGTCACATCTCATTCGCCATCATCATTGCCGTCACACTCGCCGCCTGCTGCGGCTGCCGGGAGGAGGCCGCCAAGGGCCTGCCCACCCAGGACGGTAAGAAGCTCATCGAGGTCTCCGTTTTCCAGGGCGGGTACGGCATCGACTTCTGGCAGAAATGCGCCGCCGACTATGAGAAGCTGCACCCGGACGTGAAAGTCAACATCTGGGGCGATCCGCGCAATGATGAGAAGCTGCGCCCCCGGTTCATCGCCGGCACGCCGCCCGACCTCGTGTATGCGAACTTGCCGGTGTGGATTCTCATCGCGGCGAAGCAGTGTTATCCGCTGAACAAGTTCCTCGACGAGCCGCCCTATGCCGATTCACGTGGCGCAGGCCTTCCGCGTGGCGCAGGCGTCTCGCCTGCGAACCCGGCGGGCGAGACGCCCGCCCCACGCGTCGCCGACACCTGGCGCGACACTCTTCTGCCGATGGCCTACCGCGACTTCACCCAGGAGGGCGAGTGCTACGCGCTCAACGTGCCCTACGCCATCTACGGCTTCTGGTGCGACCGCAAGCAGTTCCGCCAGCACCGTTGGCAGACGCCGAAGACCTGGGACGAGTTCCTCGCCCTGTGCGAGCGGATCAAGAACGAGGGGATAGACCCCATCGCCTTCCAGGGGCGCTATCCGACTTACATCACCTCGCTTTTCGAGACGCTCGTCCAGCGCATGGGCGGCACCGAGAAGTGGCTGGCGCTGCAGAATATGGAGCCGGGCGCGTGGACCGATCCCGTGGTTATCAAGGCCCTGGAGATGGTGCAGGAATTGCGTAAGCGCGACTATATCCCCGCCAGCTACATGGGCCTGTCGCACATGGAATCACAGATGAAGTTCGTGCAGGGCAAGGCTGCCATGATCCCCTGCGGCACATGGCTCGCGACCGAGATGAAGAGCAGCACCCCGGAGGGCTTCGAGTACGGCTTCATCCCCTACCCCTCCCCGGCCGGCAGCGTGGGCGACACGACGGCGATCATCGCCTCGGGCGAGTACTGGTTCGTCCCGGCACATGCGAACTACCCGGAGATCGGCGCGGACATGCTACGATTCGTGACCTCGCTGCAAAATGCGAAAGGCTTCGTTCAAAGCAAGCGCGCCCTGTTCGCCGTCAAGGGCGCCGAGGAGAACCCGCCGCCCGCTCTCGCCGAAGCGGTCGATGCCCTCCACGCTGCGAAATTCACGTTCACCTCGCAGGTGTCGTCGTGGTATAAGACCTTCGACGCCTCGTACAACGAGGTCTGCGGCAATCTCCTGTCACTCGATTGGACGCCGCAGCAGTGCGCGGACTACCTCGAGAAAGCAGCCGGAGCCCAGCGTCGCGACAAGCGCACGAAGCTGCACAAGATGCTGAACCCGGAGACAGGGAAGTAAGTGAGGAGGTGCGCCAGGGTGCTTGACCGCATCACGATTGAGCCGGACAAGATGGGTGGGAAGCCATGTGTGCGCGGGATGAGGGTACCTGTGAGTCTTGTGGTGAACCTCATCGCGAACGGGATGACGGAGGACGAGATCTTGGAGGCGTATCCCTACCTGGAGCGCGAGGACATTAGGCAATGCCTTCTGTATGCTGCGGCCATTCTGCATGATGAGACCTTCTACTCTCTGGAGAAGGTGTAACGCCTGTGCGCTTTCTCGCCGACATGGGTATCTCACCGGCAACCGTGCGTCATCTCAGGAATCTGGGGCATGACGCCATCCACCTGGCGGATGAGGGGCTGATCCGCCTATCGGATATTGATATTCTTGCCAAGGCGCGGAGCGAGCGTCGCACGGTCCTGACCGTTGACCTGGACTTCTTACAGCTCATGGCTCTGGGGGGCCAACTGCAGCCCAGTGTGATTACATTTCGTACCAGCGATAAGACGCCGACGGCCATTGCTACGGCCATCGATCGCTGCCTCATCCAGTTTGGCGACTTGCTTGAACAAGGAGCCCTGCTCTCCGTGGGCGACCGGACCGTCAGAGCGCGCGAATTGCCAATCATCGCGCTACAGGCGGGAGAGGAGAACCGATGACCCGTGTCCACGTGGCGAAGCGATGGGTAGCATTGTCCGTTTGTCTCATTGTCTGCCTTGCAGCATCTGTTGCGGCCTCCGCCCAATCCATCCCGGGCGAGCAGCAGCAGCAGTATGCCGCCCGGATGAAGTGGTGGAAGGACGCCCGGTTCGGCTGGTTCATCTGCTGGGGGCCGTGCAGCCTGATGGCCTCCGAGATCGGCTGGTCGCGCAACGGACCGCGTCCCGGCATCGGCGTCGGCGAGGGCGGCATCCCGATGGATGTCTACGATAACCTCTACAAACGCTTCAACCCGACCCAGTTCGACGCGAAGGCCTGGGTCGACGCCATCAAGAAGTCGGGCGCGAAGTACATGATCTTTCTCACCCGCCATCACGACGGCTTCTCGATGTTCGATACCCAGTACAGCGATTACAAGATCACCAACACTCCGTTCGGGCGGGACGTGTGCGCCGAGTTGGCCAAAGCCTGCCACGAGGCCGGCATCAAGATCATCTGGTATTACTCACAGCCCGACTGGCATAATCCCGACTATCTCACCGAACACCAGGACAGGTTCATCAAGTACCTGCACGGCCAGGTGCGCGAGCTTCTCACCAAGTACGGTAAGATCGACGGCATGTGGTTCGACGGCCTGCAGGGCACGGCGAAAGACTGGGACTCCGAGCGGCTGGTCAAGATGATCCACGAACTGCAGCCGGGCATCATCATCAACAATCGGGCCGGTGTTCCAGGCGACTTCGGCACCCCTGAGCAGGTCATCGGGGCCTTCGACATCAAGAACCCGTGGGAGACGTGCATCACGCAGGGCACCGGCTGGTCGTGGACCGGCTCCGACGCGCCGGTGAAATCCTACGAGTGGTGCATCGACACCCTGGTGCGTTGTGCCGGCGGGGGCGGGAACCTCGCGCTCGATACCGGCCCGATGCCGGACGGGCGCATCGACCCGCGGCAAATAGACAACTACATGAAGATGGGCCAGTGGCTCGGCAAGTACGGAGTGAGCATCTACGAGACCACCGGCGGTCCATGGCGACCGGGGCCGTGGGGCGCGGCGGCGCGCAAGGGGGACACGATCTACCTGCACGTGCTGGCCTGGCCCGAAAGGCAGCTTCGCCTCCCGCCGATCGAGGGCAAGATCGTCGCCTGTCGGGCCCTCACGGGCGGCACGCCCACCTTCCGCCAGGGGCAGCGGTCCGTCGTCGTGAACCTCCCGGCGCAAGACCGAGACAAGATCGACACGATCATCGCGCTGACCGTCGATGGCTCGGCAGGGGACATCCCGGCGGAGTCGCAATTGCCGCCGGGAGCGTTGACGCTACACGGGAAGGCCTCCGCCTCCAGCGTCTGGAGCGAAGGCTACACTGCCGACAAAGCCTTCGATGGAGACACGGACACTCGCTGGGGCGCGGCGCCGGGCTCGCGGTCCGGGTGGCTGCAGGTTGACCTCGGCAAGCCGATGGCCATCAGTCAGGTCGTCATTCTCGAGGAGCCGTGGAACCGCGTGCGCAAGTACCAGCTCCAGTACCAGGACGGGAACGAGTGGCGGACGTTCCATGAGGGCACGACCCTCGGCGACCTGCATCTGCGCTTCCCACAGATCACCGCGCAGGTGGTCCGCCTGAACATTCTCGAGGCCGTCGAGGTGCCGACCATCTGGGAATTCGCATTATATGGGCCGTCTCAAAGACCTGGACGGCTCGTTACTGCACCCAAGCATGAGTAGATCGCCGTTGGAAGGAGCACTCGTATGAGGTTCGACTTGCTGTTGGTCGCTGCATTCTTGTCCGCCTGTCCGCTGCTGGTATCCACGGCAGGCTGTGCGGATACAACGCTGTATGTGTCGCCGAAGGGAAGCGACACCAATCCGGGCACCAGGGCCCAGCCGCTTCTCAGTCTGAAAGGCGCGCGGGACGCCATCCGCTCGCTGAAGGCGAAAGCGCCCCTGTCCGACGCGGTGCGCGTGCTGTTCGAGGACGGCACGTATCCGGTCACTGAGATGCTCGTCTTCGGACCGCAAGACAGCGGAACCGAGAAGGCCCCGATCAGCTTCGAGGCCGCGCCGGGGGCGAAGCCCGTCCTCGACGGCGGCAGGCGCATCACCGGCTTTACGAAGGGCGCAAACGGCGTCTGGACGGCGCAGCTCCCCGATGTCGCAGCCGGGAAGTGGTACTTCGAGCAGCTTTGGGTGAACGGTAAGCGCGCGACGCGAGCCAGGCTACCCAAGAAGTTCTACTTCTACGCCGAGGGTAAGGCCGAGCACGGCGTCGATCCGACCACCGGGCAACTCACCGACTTCGGAGGGCGCGCATTCAAGGCTCGGCCCGAGGACCTCGCGCAGTTCCCCAAGGACCTCAAGGACGTAACGCTGATCGCCTATCACTCCTGGGAGACCTCGCGCCACCACTTGGCGTTCGCCGACCCCACGACCGGCATCGTCGCCGCGACCGCGCAGTTCCCGTGGGGCTTTTGCGCCTGGGGTCCGCGGCAGCGCTACGTCATCGAGAACTTCCGTGAGGCGCTCACCGACCCGGGCGAGTGGTACCTCGACCGCACCAGCGGGACCCTCTCCTACATCCCCCTGCCGGGCGAGGACATGACCACGGCCGAGGTCTTCGCTCCCGCCGGCCCGCAGCAATTCATCCAGATCAAGGGCGAGACCGCCGCCGGAATGCCGGTGGACTACATCACCTTCCGTGGCCTGTCGTTCCAGCACGGCAACTACATCCTCCCGCCCGATGGGCACAGTGACGGACAGGCCGCGTTCAGCATCGAGGGCCTGATCCAAGCCGACGGGGCGCGGAATATCACCATCGAGGACTGCGAAATCACGCACATCGGTATCTACGGCGTGTGGTTTCGGCGCGGATGCGGCGACTGCAAGGTGACGCGCACTTATCTGCACGATCTGGGCGCCGGGGGCCTGCGCATCGGCGACGCCGGCACCCCCACGGACCCGGCGGACCAGACCAGTCGCATCAGCTTCGATAACAACATCATCTACTCGGGCGGCCGTCTCTTCCCCGGCTGCATCGGCATCTGGGTCGGCAACAGCGGCCACAACGAGATCACCCACAACGACATCTCCGATCTGTTCTACACCGGCGTCTCGGTCGGCTGGTCGTGGGGATACGGGCCGACCCTCACGCGGGACAACCATATCGACTTCAACTGCATCCACAACATCGGCCAGGGCGTGATGAGCGACATGGGCGGCGTCTACACCCTGGGCATCTCCCCCGGCACCACGATCGACAACAACGTCATCCACGATGTGTACTCGTATGACTTGTACGGTCGGGGCGGGTGGGGCCTGTACAATGACGAGGGAAGCTCCGACATCGTGATGGCGAACAACCTCGTCTACAACACGAAAACAGGCACTTACCACCAACACTACGGCGCGAACAACATCGTCCGCAACAACATCTTCGCCTTCAGCATGGACGGCCAGATCCAGCGCTCCCGCGTCGAGCCGGATCACGTCTCGTTCAGCTACACGAATAACATCGTGTATTGGAAGTCGGGGAATCTCATCACCGCCGGATCGCTGCGAGACGACAAGGTGAAGCTCGCCAGCAACCTGTATTGGTGCACCGGCGAGCCGGTGAAGATCCACGAGTATACCTTCCTCGAGTGGGCGAAGCTGGGCAAAGACCCCGGCTCCATGAATGAGGACCCCAAGTTCGTCAATGCCGAGAAGTTCGACTTCCGCCTCAGGCCCGACAGCCCCGCCAGCCTGATTGGGTTCAAGCCCTTCGACTACACCAAAGCCGGGGTCTATGGAGACGCAAAGTGGGTCGACCTCGCCAAGGGCCTGCCACAGAAGCCCGTGGAGTTCGCCCCTCCGCCTCCACCGCCGCCGCCGTTGGTCGTGAAGGACGACTTCGAGACAACGCCTGTTGGCGGCAGGCCTTCCGACGCCCAGGTCAACGTCGAGGGCAAAGGCGACGACATCGCGGTCACCGATGAGACTTCGGCCGGCGGCAAGCACAGCCTCAAGATCACCGACGCGCCGGGCCTGCAGAACATCTTCGACCCGCATTTCTTCTACACGCCAAACTACACTGATGGCATGGCGCGCTGCAGCTTCGACGAACGAGTCGAAGAGGGCGTCATCATGTACCACGAATGGCGCGACAACTCGAACCCGTACAAGGTAGGCCCCAGCTTCTGGGTGCAGGACGGCAAGCTGACCGTCGGCGGCAAGCCCCTGCTCAACATACCGACCGGCGAGTGGGTGCATTTCGCGGTGACGGCCGGGCTAGGCGCCAAGTCCACCGCGACCTGGGACTTGACCGTCACGTTGCCCAACCAACAGCCGCAGAAGTTCGCCGCCCTGCCATGCGACCCGAACTGGAAGACGCTGACATGGCTGGGCTTCAGCAGCATGGCCGACGCAAAGACCGTCTACTATCTGGACAACATACAGATCGAGAACAAGGGCGAGTAGGCTCAATGCCAGCAAGCTGCGGGGTGTCTGGGCCGCGTGAAACGCGGCTCAGACGGGGACCCCACAGCGAAAGATAACGTCGACCAATGTGCCAAGCTGTGGGGTGTCTGGGCCCCGCGTGAAACGCGGCTCAGACGGGGACCCCACAGCGACCGCCGCCCCGTGAACAATGCTGCAAGCAGATTCGAACGCACTCGCGATACGTCTGAATAGGAGTTGATGACGATGAGAACAACGTCGGCCCTACTGGCAACAGCGATGGTCATGCTGGCCTTGTCGGCCGCATACGCGCAGGTGAACGTCCCCATCGGCGGTGGGGACGCGGGCATCGGTAACCTCAAGCTCGTGCCCGTGAACGGCGCCAGGGTAACACTGAAGCCGGTCGCGAATGCTGACGCCGGCAAGCCCGCGATGAAGGTGGACTTCCAGAAGGACGGCGACGAGCGGCGTTTCATCGCCCTCGAGGGCGTCCCTGCCGGCAACCCGGCCGGGGCCAAAGCCGTGGCGCTCCGCTACCAGTTGACCTGCAAGGGCGCCAAGGCCGCGCGTCTATCGGTGATGTTCTGGGACAAGAGCGGCTCAGCGTGGTTCAAGGTCGGCCCGGATGCTCCCGATTCCCCGACGTTCGACGAGGGGCGCATCTCGGTCGCCTCGCTGCGCAAGTCCTCGTTCAGCGAGGGCGCTGCCGAGAACATCGACTGGGGCAACATCGGCAAGGTGTGGATCGGCGTTGTCATCGACGGGCCGGCCACCGGGTCA
Source organism: uncultured Armatimonadia bacterium (assembly GCA_964455745.1). Classification (GTDB taxonomy): domain Bacteria; phylum Armatimonadota; class Zipacnadia; order Zipacnadales; family CAYWBK01; genus CAYWBK01. The sequence goes on along the minus strand of CAYWBK010000016.1, from coordinate 6,501 downwards.
TTGCAGATCAGCCGCGCGGTGCTCACAAGCGAGCCGTATCGACCGACCGCGCCGCTGCGAATCACCGGCGACGGAGCGGGGCAGTGGAACGTCGGGCAGGACCCGGCGGTCAAATCGACCCTGACCACGCCGAACGAAGGTCCGGACGGCAAGGCCTGCATGAAGGTCGAGTTCCAGTTCCCGCTGGGCCGGCACATGTACATGACCCCAACGGTGGCGGTCCCGCCTGCTGAGCTGGACGGGTATCAAAGCCTCCGGTTCACCTACAAGGCCGCCCTGCCGGCCGGTGTCATCGGCCCCGGCCTGCTGGTAACCCTATCCGAGCGCAGTGGCGCGCAATACACTCTGGACGCGCCCGACATGCCACCGCCCCACGAGGACTGGACCACGGTCACAATCCCCTTCGCGCAGTTCAAACTTGCGGGCTGGAGCAAAGACGACAACAACCACTTCGACACCGACCAGATCAGCGCAGTCACTATCGGTTGCCACGGCGCGGCAAACGCCGACGACGGCAAGGGAACGATCTGGGTAAGCAACGTCGAGTTCGTGCCGTAGAGGGAAACAGGGAAACTCAGAACGCAAAACGCTGAACGCAGAATCAAACGGCGAATGGCAAAGGCCAAATATACCTCCTGCCGTTCGCCGTTTCATGTCTGCAGAGTCGCCAAAAATGAGCGAGACTGCTCAACGCCAGTCGTTCTTGCGGAGCCCATAGACCGTGTACCCCTCGTACCGGTTCTTGCTGCGGAATTGCAGAGCGGCGAGATGCGGCCAGTACCGCTGCAGGTGGGAGTAATCATATCCTCCTGGAATCCCATGCAGGTGATAATGGTACTGCGTGCCATATACCAGTGACGCGATGTTGTCGGCGATCTGCAGGCCGGCAGTCAAACGGGAGTCGGCAAACAGGGGAGCCTCTACAAGCGATGTGAGAGAGCGCCCGGTTTCGTGCCCGAATACATAGGACAAGTACGAGGCGCCTACTCTAAAGTCGTGACCCTTCGGTCCCTTACAGCGGGAATCCATGATCATGATGCCGTTCTCGAACGCGGGGTGCTCGGCGACGTAGGTGGCGAAACGCTGAGCGAGTTGCTGAACGGCCGTTGTGTAGAGGCTGATCGGCGGCGCCGGAGTTGCAGGGTTCTTGAGAAAGACTATTGCGAATAACTTGGCGTCGAAGCGCTGGGTCAGATCGAGCGTTTCATGCAAAAAAGCATGGCGACGAGCGCTGGTCCGGTTGCGAGGTTGGGTGAGGTCACTACCCTTTGCCTCCCAGTGCTCCGGGCGCTCCTGCTTCGTGCCCTCCATTTCGCTCGCGAAATACTGCCGCTTCAGGTTGAGGTAGTCCCGGTCAATGTCTCGCCAGTCACCCAGGGGCAGTGCTATCCCGCCCAACACGAACAGGGGTGTCTGGCCGTTCAGCAGCGGCACTTGATGTTTGTCAGGGTTGCCGGCTTCGTCTATGTAGAGAACACAGGTGCTCAACGTCCCGACACCTCCCCGGTCTCGTCGCCCGGATAACAAAAAGGGTAGCCCAATCTGGCGGGCTACCCGGCTGTGCACAGGCACTCTGTCGTGCGTGGGTGGGCTCTCCCACCACGCTGAGCACGTTATTATTATACCCGATGTCTCCCAATAGTCAATATATCTCGTCCAGGCCAACAGTGCTTGAGCGCAGTGGCGGCGCTGGCCCCCTACCCTCAGTCCAGCTTCAATATGCTCATGAACGCCTCCTGCGGCACATCCACCGAGCCCACCGACTTCATCCGCTTCTTGCCCTCTTTCTGCTTCTCCAACAGCTTGCGCTTCCGCGTAATGTCCCCGCCGTAGCACTTCTCCAACACGTTCTTGCGCAGCGGCTGCACGCGGGTCGAGGCGATAATGCGCCCGCCAATCGAAGCCTGGATGCGCACCTCGAAGAGCTGCCGCGGGATCGAGGCCTTCAGCTTGCTGCAGATGCGCCGCCCTCGCTCTTCGGCGAACTGCCGGTGCGTAACGATCGCCAGCGCGTCCACCGGATCGGTATTAATCATGACCTCGACCTTCACCAGGTCGGCCCCCTGGTACCCGCCAAGGTCGTAATCGAGCGTCGCATAACCACGGCTGGCGGACTTCAGAGCATCGAAGTAATCGACGATGATCTCCGCCAGCGGCAGGCGGTAATGGATCGCCACCCGGTCGCCGTACAGGTAGTCGGTATGTCGATACTCGCCGCGCCGCTCCTCGGACAGCTTCATCATCGCGCCCACGTGCTTCTGCGGGCACATGATCGTCGCGTTGACGATTGGCTCCTCGATGGCCGCGATCACCTGCGGCTCGGGGAACTTCGCGGGGTTGTCAACTTCGATGATCTCCCCGTCGGTCCTCAGAACCCGGTAGATGACGCTCGGCGCGGTGGCGACGAGATCGAGATTGTACTCGCGCTCCAGGCGCTCTTGCACGATTTCCATGTGCAGAAGCCCCAGGAACCCGCAGCGGAAGCCGAAGCCCAGCGCCGCCGAGGTCTCCGGCTCGTACATCAGCGCCGCCTCGTTGAGCGACAGCTTTTCCAGCGCGTCCTTGAGATTGCCATAATCGGCATTCTCCGCCGGGTACAGACCGCAGAAGACCATCGGCTGCGCCTGCTTGTAACCCGGCAGCGGCTCGGCGGCAGGCGTCTCGGCATTGGTGATGGTGTCGCCCACGCGGCTGTCCTGAACAGCCTTCACGCCCGCGGTGACATAACCGACATCGCCTGCCTGCAGTATCTCCGTCGGGCGCATCTTCGGGGTGAAGAAACCGACATCGGTCACGATGAAATCCTTGCCCGAGTGCATCATCTGGATCGCATCGCCGCGCTTGACGCTGCCCTCGAACACGCGGACATAAGCGACAACGCCCCGGTGCTGATCGAATTCGGAATCGAAGATCAGCGCCCGCAAGGGGGCCTCGATGTCGCCCTTCGGCGGCGGAACGCGCTGCACGATGGCCTCGAGAAGCTCGTGTACCCCGATGCCGCTCTTGCCGCTGGTGAACAGGAGTTCCTCAGGCTTGAACCCGAACATCGCGTGCATCTCTTCGGCGGCGTGGTTCGGGTCGAACTGCTCGAGGTCGATCTTGCTGACCACCGGCACCAGCTCGAGGCCCTCGTCGATGGCGAGGTACACGTTCGCGACCGTCTGAGCTTCGACGCCCTGCGACACATCGACGAGCACCACCGCGCCCTCGCAGGCATGAAGCGCGCGGCTCACCTCGTAGGAGAAATCGACGTGCCCCGGGGTGTCGATGAGATTGAGGGTGTATGTCTTGCCGTCCTCGGCCGTGTAGTGCAATCGGACCGCCGAGGCCTTGATGGTGATGCCGCGCTCGCGCTCCAGGTCCATCGAGTCGAGAAGCTGATCCATCATGTTGCGCTCATCGACGGCGCCGCAGGTTTCCAGCAAGCGGTCGGCGAGCGTCGACTTGCCGTGATCGATGTGCGCGACGATGCAGAAGTTGCGAGTGAGATTCTGGTCTGTCATTCAGTTCCGTCTGCGTGTCGTTACTCACACGAAGGCCGCTCGCGAGACCGCAAGCGACCTGCAGTATTCTACCACAAAATGGCGAGGGAGGGGAATCATTCCCCTCCCTCGTAGGGTATGCCACTTCAGCAGTCGCGAACGTCGCAGCTCTAGTCGGACGCGATCGTCCACTGGCTCTGCGTGCTGTGCTTCTGGAACTTGACGTGGCCGTCGACGAACAGCCAGTTGCTGCCGTCGTTGTGGCGGGTGGATGCGATGTACCCGATGCCGTCCGGCGCCCAGGCATCGGTGGTGTTGTAGTCCCATATTTCCATCTGGGTCGACTCGCACACCAGGATCGTGCCGGTGACGTCCATAACCTTGGCCAACGGACAGCCGGTCCAGGCGGCCATCGGCGCCGGGCCAGTGTTGCCGCCATTGCCGTTGGCTGCGTATGAGAAGTTGATCGGGTTCGGAATACCGGGCCAGTTCGGGCGCGCGTAGCTGTACTGCTGGTTCGGCTCGCTCGGGCAGACCAACATCTGGTAGTTCTTCGTGTACGGCTGGATCAGGTCCTCCCACCAAAGCAGGTTGTTCGGGTAAGGGTTGTACTCGTACTCCGGCGTCAGCGTCTCGTCGTAGTCCTGAGCGTACATCGAGATGCCCAGGCCGATCTGCTTGAGGTTGGACTGGCAACTCGCCTGGCGAGCCTTCTCTCGGGCCCGTGCGAACACGGGGAACAAGATCGCAGCGAGTATCGCAATGATCGCGATGACTACCAGCAGTTCGATGAGCGTGAATCCACGTCTCGTCATGTTGCACCTCGTCAGTCTGGACATGGTCCGGGAGTGGTGTTAGCGAAACGGCCCGACTAGGTGGCCGCTGCAGGTCAGCATACGCGCGCTGTGTTGCGCGTGTGTTAACCGTAGCAGCCCCCCATGCGGGCCTCAGCCATAGGCTGGTCCGAGTATAGCCATCGGCGCAGTCTTGCGCAACACCCGTTCCTGGTAATACTTGGTGATGAACAATGGGGGCTCCCTTTGTCATCGCCAGGCCGGTGGTTACTGCCCCGACCTTGTGAAATTGGTCGCATCCAGCCGGTTCGCCCACTTGGCGTGCCCGTCGGCATAGCAGATGTTCGCCCCGTCGTTATGCCGGCGCACTGCGGTGATTGCCGCCGGCCAGGTGTTCGGCCAGTCGACAGTCGGCCCGGCCACGCCCGAAACCAGGGCCGCCTGATCCGCCGGATACCACCACGAGTCCATCGTGAAGCCGTCGTAGATCATGACCGTGCTCGTCGGAGCCGCGAGGCTGCCCAGCGTGGCCCCGTCCAAGCCGCCGGTGCTCAGGTCGGCGGGGTTGGTCGGGGAAGCGCCATTGTAGTTGTAGGCAAACGGGTACGTGGTGTAGGGCATGTCCGTTTGCGCGTACTTTTGGTCCGGGCACTGGAAAATCTGGTCATTTCGCACGTACGAAAGGATGGCCTCAGGCCATGTCAGGTAGTTGGTGCTGAGGGTCTGATCGACCGGAACGTGAGTGTACAAGTACCACTTGTAGGGAAGCGTGTCGTCGTAGTCCTGCGCATACATGAGGATGCCCAGACCTATCTGCTTGACGTTGGAGAGACAACTCGTTTGACGAGCCTTCTCTCGCGCCCGTGCGAACACGGGGAAAAGGATCGCTGCCAGGATAGCGATGATCGCTATCACCACCAGCAGTTCGATAAGCGTGAAACCGCGTCTGTTCATGTTCAACCTCGTGGGGCTGTCGCTTGTCTGCGGGCCGGGCCGCTTCACCTCGCGGTCTATCGGCCTCGATCAGGTTCCCTGACCCCGACTGCACGACGGTCCCGGAGGTCCGGGGCGGCCCGTCTGTGCAGCGTGACGCCACTCACATAGGTCATAACAAATATAACTAGGTAATTGTTCTCGCGCTCGGAGGCAAGCCTGGCCGTGCGGCTCTTCCTCAATGTGTGTGGGTAGATGCCGCAAACTGGTCCTGGTGATCGTCGCCAGGCGATATTCGGGCGTTGCACAAGACGAGCCGTTGCCGTCAGCCCCGAAGGGGCGTCTGCCCATTGCCTGGCTGACGCTCGCGTCAGCCAGGCAATGGGCGGCCCGCCCCCTTTGAGGGCTTGACGGCACTCACTTACTCATCGAGATGAACTTACGAGGCTTCCGTCAAGCTACCCATACACATTGAGGAAGAGCCTGGCCGTGCAGGACACACGCGCCAACGCGGGGAATTGCCGTATACCGGTTGCGGCATGCCGGAAAGTGACACGGACGCAGGGAGACACTTACATGAAGAAAGCATTGATCGTCTGGGGCGGTTGGGACGGCCACGAACCGAAGCCGGTTTCCGATATTCTCGCCGACGCACTCACCAAAGAGGGTTTCGCCGTCGAGGTCGCGGATACGCTCGACGCCTTCCTCGACGCCGATAAGCTCAAGAGCCTCGACCTGATTGTCCCCGAGTGGACGATGGGCAACATCACCGCGGAGCAGGTCAATCCCCTGCTGGAAGCCGTCCGCAGCGGCGTCGGCATCGCCGGCGTCCACGGCGGAATGTGCGACGCCTTCCGCAATGACACCGAGTATCAGTTCATGTGCGGGGGACAATGGGTCGCCCATCCGGGCGGCAGCGTGACCTACACGGTCAATATCATCGACCAAAACGACCCGATCACGGCGGGGATCGATGACTTCGAGGTGACCTCGGAGCAGTACTACATGCACATCGACCCGGCGATCCGGGTGCTCGCGACCACGACCTTCGACAACCCGGTCGGGCGTGGCGATGTCGTGATGCCGGTCACCTGGCAGACGAACTACGAAAAGGGCCGCGTGTTCTACTGCTCGCTGGGACACAGCGCCGATGTCATGGCGATGCCACAAGTGCTGAAGATGGTGACCCGGGGGATGGTCTGGGCGGCGAAGTAGGGTTTCGCTAATCGTAAACCTCAGAGGCGATTGCAAAAGTCTGTAGGAGCACTCTCCAGAGTGCGAACAAGCCGTTA
>CAYWBK010000015.1:0-29792 GCA_964455745.1 uncultured Armatimonadia bacterium | reverse complement strand
TCAGCACGCCGTCCTCGTAAACTGCCTCTATCACCAGTGCCATGTCAGCCTCCAATATGCAATGCACACTCTTATCATACCACGATTGTACCCACCGGCACCGATGACGTCAACGCGGACAACACGCCGGTCGGTGCTGTTCCTAACACCCAACATCGAGATTCATTCCCCTACTTCCTCACCACCACAATCCTCGCCACCGAGATCGCATTCTTCTGCGTCGCGTCACCGTGCGGGAAGGCGGGGCCCTCGAACTTAATCTGCGCCCACGTGTCGTACTGGTCGGTCGGCTGGCCCTGGGGCGCGATGTCGCACTGGATCACCCAGCTCCAGAAGAAGTAGACGTAATGCCCGTCGCGGACAGGCACCGTAGGCAGCTTATACCAGTGGTAGCCCGGTCCGGGAATGCTCTCGGGCGTGATGCTGGCCGAGGTGACGCCCTTCGCCTGTGGCACATCGTACAGGCCCCAGGGCATCGGCAGCTTGTACTTAACCATGTTCTCGTCCGACAACTCCAGCCGGTCGGTGACGCCGAGATCGGAGGCGGCATCGGGCACGGTCTTCGCCTGGTCCGCCCAGTTGCGGAAGTCCTCAGGTGTGTAGTCGAACACCGCGCCCGCCGGCAGGTCACGGAACTGCGGCGGCAGTGGCACGTCGATGCGCGCGGCCAGGAGACCGTTGATCTCGCGTTCGGCGTTCGCCTTCTCGGCGGCCTGCTTGTCCGGCGGGAAGCGCAGGTCGATCTGGGTGAACCAGGTGTCTTTCTCTCGCGCGGCGATGGCCTCGCGGTCGAGCGGCAGCTTGCCGGGGCCGGACCAACTGCGCCACAGCGACTTGTAGAGGACGACCGTCGCACGATCGAGCGACAACCGAGCGTGCCTGACCCGCCGGAGAAGCACCGAATCGCCGCCGACGGCCTTTTCGGCACGGTCGAACATCGCCTGCGCCTTGATGATGAACGCCGGGGTGAGGTGTCGGAAGTGCAGCGGCGCGCCGCCCATGCCGATGAAGCTCTTCGCCTGTTCCTGGGCCTGTTGCAGGGCGGCGAGATACTCGCGGATGACCGGCCCGGCAGGTCCGTAGAAGCCGTCGGTGAAGTCGCGCAGCGTCGCCTGATAGTCGCGGTACGGGTCCTCGAGCATCTTCATCATCACCCAGAGCTTCATGTCGCGCATGTCGGCGATGATGCCGAACTCGTGCTCGGTGAAGATGCCCTCGACATTGTGCTCGGCGTAGAAGCGGAAGTTCGGCCCGTAGACCTGGGCGCTGGCGAACGGCAACACCGCATAAGGCCCGTACGGAACGGCATATTCCCAGATGCGCAAGTGCTTGGCGATCTTGGACCAGTCGGTCACAATGCCACAGAAGGGCTTGTTCACGGGATCGGTGATGGGCCTGGCGAAGTTGCTGCCGGTATCGCACAGGCGAATGATGACATTGTCGCGCGGCTTGATGGTCTTGGGCACCTTCTGGGTCTGGAAGTACGCCAGCGTATCGAGGTACACGTCCGGGTACTGGTCGCGGATGCCGTCGGCGAGGTAGTTTACGAGGTCAATATACGGCCCGGCCTCGCTGCCCTCACGATCTACGAGGGCCTTGCAGTTCGCACATTCGCAGAACCCGCCCCAGTCGTTCTGCGACACATCGAAGACCACCGGCGCGGGCCTACCGGCCTTCTCGGCGTCGGCGCGTGACTGGGCGATATACCCCTTCAGTTTCTCCAGCATCGCCTTGCGCAGTTCAGGGTTCGTGGTGCAAAGCTGATACTGGCCCTTCATCCGCTTGCCGCCGATCTCGGAGAACCAGTCGGGATGCTGATCGAAGAACTGCTCGGGCGGAAAGTACATGTAGGAGGTGTGCACGTGGTAGGGCGGTCCGTAGTCCATCGCGCCGCCGTACTCGGCAGGCAGGCCTCTGTCGCCATTGCGGTTCAGCCGATTGTGGGCGCAGTACGGGCCGGCGTCGGCTTCCTCGATCATGTAGATGTCGCGATAGCGGATGACGGGCTGCTTGCGGACGTTCACGGTCGGCAGCACGATGGCCTGACGCGCCGGGACCGTCTCCTCCATCGGGTTCCACCAGCGCACGCCAAAGTAGTCCTCCAGCAGGTGACTGGCCGCATACACGGTGCCGCGCGGGCGTCCCCCTGCCACGATGAGGCTCTTGCCGACCGACTTGAGCACCCACTCCTCAGAGCCGAGCGCGCTGCAATCGACTCCGTTGGCCTTCGCGAAGGCCGTCGGGCCGACGTAGACGGCCTCGGCGGCCTTGGTGAGCTGATCCTCCGGGCTGACGGTGAATCGCTGCCCGGTGATCTTGCCGAAGTAAGTGGCGAGGTCGCCGGCGGCGGTCATCTCCGGCGCCGTGGCCCCCTGGGCGACGATGATCGGGATGCGAGATTGGGCCTGTGTCGTGATCGCGATGAGCAGCAGGGCGATTGCGGCAAGCAGCCGATGCAGCATTGCGCGCACCTCCTTGGGCGGTTCCAGCCGGAGTTTCACGAATACGAGAATTTGGGAACGAGGCCAGACGACGCTCCACCAGGATTCGTGCGGGTCTATTCGGCGGGCCGCACGCCCGCGCCTCCCTGTGCGGGGCAGGTGGGGACTGAAGGCGGGAGAAAGCCTTAGTAGTACAACCGCACTTCGGGCCGACGCGCCGGTGTATGGCCCGAAGGGCCAATAGCCGCTAGCCAGGCCCGAAAGGGCCTGGGTGGGGGGCTCAGGGCGTTCTGCAGTGGAGCCCTGAAAGGGCGACAGACGCCGTGGCTGACGCGTCTGCACCCATCGGCTGTCGCCCCTTTGGGGCTTTGGGGTATATCATCGCCGGGTTCCAGGGCCTCGCGGCCCTGGCTAGCGGCTATTGGCCCTTCGGGCCAGACGGCTGGACCGGACAGGCACCCCACCTACGGTTGTACTACTAGCACCTCGGCTTCTACTGCATCTTTGCTGAGGCGCTGGGGGAAAGAGATACTGGAGTGGTCGAAGACACCCGATGAGACCTGCGGTATCGGCCTGACGACGCGATCGCCCTCGCACGTCGCGCGCGGCGGCAGTCTCCTGCTGACACAGCCTTGCTCCGTGTTGCCAGAGTGTCCTCACAGAGGGATGACCACGGGGTTGGCGAAAGTGACTCGCGACACAAACCCCACTCCGGAGGCGACCATGCGCACTGCGCGGGCGTTCCCTGCTGCACTTGCACTCTTCTGCACCCTCATCTCAGTCTGGCGTGAGCCTGCCCTTGCGCAGCCCGCGCAGCGGCTCGAGACGCCGTCGGGCACCGTAGCCTTCGAGAACGGGGTCCTGGTCAGCGCGCAGAACCGCCTGACCGGCGAAACGTATACCATCGGCAGAGCCGGCGACCAAGCGACCGGGATACTGCGCCCGGCCGACCAGACGCAGTGGCTCGAAACCGCTGTTCAGCAGACGCCGACAAGCGGCAAGCCGAGCGAAGTCCGGTCCGAAGTGCGGTGGGGCGACGGCAGTGTGCTGACAACCGTGGCCGAGGCGGCTCCGGCGACGGGCGACTTCACCATCCGCCAGACGGGCCAGAGCAGCACGCCGAAAGTGTGGGGGTGCCAGTGGGGGATCGGGGGGCTGAGTGATGCGAAGGTGACGCTCATCGTGCCCGCGTGGTCGGGGGTCCAGTTGGGGAGAAGCGCACCTTTCCGGGAGGGGGTCTTCGACTGGCCTACCACCTGGGAAGCGCAGATGCTGATCGTGCAGGGCGCACGAGGCGGCATGTGGATCCACGCCGATGACCCCGACGACCGGTTCAAAGGCGTCTCGATCCGTCACCGGGCGGGGCTGTTCGATCTCGGCTTCCGCACCTACAACGAGGGGCCGCTCGAGAGCCGCAAGACGGTGGAGTCCGTCACCTGGCGCGTCGGGTTCTATCAGGGGGACTGGCGGGTGCCTGCCCGGCAGTTCCGCGACTGGATGGCGCGCACGGCGGGCCTGACACCGACGGCGAAGCGACAGCCTGCCTGGGCTGACAAGATCCGCTCGGTCATCATCCTGCCGACCGGCCCGACGCGGGGCGAACAGGACGCGACGCGCGCGGTCCTCACGAAACTGATGCAATGGGTGACGCCCGCCAAGACGCTGCTTTACACTCCCAACTGGCGGCGCGACGGCTACGATCTCAACTATCCCGACTACACAGCGCAGGATGGTTTCAAAGAGTTGGTGAATTTCGCTCACCAGCTCGGCTACCGGGTGATGCCGCATACCTGCTACTACGGCGCCAGCACAGACAACCCGGACTACGGGCCTCTCAAACCCTATCATCTCAGGGACCTGTTCACCGGCGAGCTAATCACCTACACCTGGCCGTTCTCAGACCCGGTGCCGCACATCGCGATGCTGCATCCGGGTGCGAAGGCCTGGCGCGAGTTGTACGTGCAACGCTGCCAGGAGGCCGTGAGACGCTACGGCGTAGACGCCTTCCATCTCGATGTGACGCTGGTCATGCCCAATGTGACAGAGCGCGTCGATGGTTTGAACACGATCCAGGGCAACGTGGCTTTCCACCGCGACCTGCTCGCGGCACTTCCCGAGGTCGGACTCGGCGGCGAGGGGCTCAACGAGGTCACCTGCAGGCACGAGGCGTTTGCGCAAACTCACGGCCTTTTCGCCGTCAACGTGGCGCCAGGCGGGCCGAATCGCATCGCGGATGACTCAGGCGTCGACTGCTCCCATCCGATCTCCGCCTATCTTCTGTCGCCATTCACGCGCTGGTACGGGTATCTGGGGTACACGCCGCCGGATTCATCACCGCTTTACCGAGGTTGGACCCGCGCCTACGAGAGTTGGGGCGTGACGCCTACCCTCTCGTCCCCCACGCTTGCCGCGCTGGAGCACCCGCAGCCCGATCTTCGCGCGCGGCTGGAGGAGATGCGGCTCGTCGATCACTACGACCTGCAGCCCGACTTCGACACCCCATCTGCGCCGGAGACGAAATGCGTGTGGCGCGGCCGCGAGGGCGCGAAGCTCGTGTACGAGCGAGACGGCTTCGGCGGTTCCTATGCCTGGTTCGCCGATGGGAAGGGCGCGCATCGCACCATCTATCGCTACCTGCGCGGCCGCACGACGTTCCAGGGCGAGGGCAACATCGGCCCGTGGGTCGCGTTCGATGGGAACGGCCTGTACGGTCTCGACCCCGATCGGACCTACCTCTGCATGCCCGAACCGCCCAGGAGCGACACGCCCCACCTGCTCCGCCTGCCCGAAGGCGTCATCGCACGCGGCCTGCGATGCACCGAGGACTTCATGCTCTTCGATCTGGCCACCAAGCCGCCGATCATCGACCTGAAGCGGCATTTTGCAGAGGCCCGCGTCGGTATCGTGGTAGACGGGCGCGAGCAGCCCCTGGGCAGCGGCGCTCAGTTCCTTGAAACCGTTGCGTCGTGCGGCGGCCAAACGAAGGACGGGCTGTTCGCGCATCCACCGTGGGATGTGCAGCACGGTGTCACCGGGGACGTGTTCGCCGAGTGGACCGTCAAGGTGCCGGGCGACGGGAAGCCTGCACTGTCATTCTCGTTCGGATTGCGTGACGGCGCTGAGAAAGCCGATGGCGTGACATTCACCGTGGCAGTTGACGGTCAAACGCTGCTGCGCAAGAACTGGAAGCGCTGCGAGTGGCTGCCCTGCCGCGCCGACCTCTCGCCGTACGCGGGCCGAGAGGTGAAACTCAGGCTTTCGGTCACGAAGGGGCCGGAGGGGAGAGGTTCGTTCCCGTGGGCCATCTGGGGTGAGCCGAAGGTCATCACCGAACCCTCGCCGCGACTGGTCAGCATCGGGTTGCTGGCACCGGCGAAGGGGGTTGCCGCCGCTGGCCCGGCAGCGCAGGCTGCGTTCACGTTCGTGGACACGGCAGGGAAGCTGTGTCGGCACCGCGTCGAGACGCAAGTGCCCGGCGCAACCTGCCTCTTCTTCCGAAAGCCGCAGCCGGTCGCTCTTCCTCTGGACCTGCGGACAATGCCGTTCACGTGGACGCCAATGGTCGACGGCTTGCCTATTCCGGGGCCAGACCGGCCCGCCTACCTCACGGCGGTCGCCGGCGAGGGGCGCTCGGGCGGGGAGGCCAGGCCCGCACTCATCACGCACCCGCCCATCGCTGGATCGACCACCATCGACTACTTGCTGACGCTCCCGGCGAGCAAACCGGCCCAATTGCGCTTTTCCACCGCGATCCAGGACGGCGCCAAAGGCACCAACGGGGTTGCGTTCCTCGTGGCAATCAACGGACAAGTCGCTTGGACACAGAAGGTAATCGGTCCCGACGGCTGGCACCCCGGAAGCGTCGACCTGAAGGCTTACGCAGGCGAGACCGTCGTGCTCAGTCTGATCGTGGACGCGATGGGCGATGCGACGTGCGACTGGGCAAGATGGGGCGAGCCGAGGATCGAAGCGCAATAGGCGTGGCGGCCCGGCATTTTCGAGTGAGCTCTCATGCCGGGTTCCGGCACTCTGAAACGATGAGAATGACGGCGATGGCGGGCGAGACACCCGCCCCACGCGCGACAAGATTGTCGCGCCCACTCCCTTTCCGGGGCAGCGTTCTCAGTCTGAGAGGATACTTCCCATAGCGCGGGGTTCAGGGGATGACAGCGCCGTTGCCGTTCTCCCCTCTCCACGCGTGGAGAGGGGCGGGGGTGAGGTCGCCGTTGCCGTCACCAGTATCCAGAACCCAGTATCCAGCATCCAGCCTTCACTCCTTCGTCGAAAGATGCAGGGCCACCATCACAATCGCCGTTCCGGCCAGGAAAGCGGGGCCAACCGGCTCGTGCAGGAGCCACCAGCCGAGAAGCGTGCTAAACACCGGGGCGATGTACTGCGTCGGGCCGAGGGCGCTGGCGTCGATGAGATCGAGGGCTCGATACCACAGCAGCATCGCGCCCGCGGTCGGGAAGATGCCCAGGAAGCACAGCACCGCGATCTCCGGGCCATCCAGCGGGGATACTCCGTGGCGGACCACGGCCAGGATCGCGAGCAATGCCGCGCCGACCACGAGCGTCACCGTCGCTCCGGCGATGCCCCCTACCTTGCGAACCGGCCTCTTGCCGAACACGGTGTAGCTGGCCCAGCAGACCGCGCCGCCGAGCGCCAGCGCGCCGCCGAGGAGATCGTTCGAGCCGACCGTCGCCTCTCCCCTTTGCCCCAGCAGGATCACCGCGCAGCCAATCAGCCCGGTCAGCAGGCCTACGAACCGCAGCCAGGAGACCCTCTCCCCCACCATGAAGGCCAGCACGCCAATGAAGATGGCATTCGAGTTCATAATAAGGGAACTGTTGATCGAGGCCGTGTAGCGTCCGGAGAAGAAGACAAAGATGCCCATCCCGAAAATGCCGATGCCGCCCAGCGCCGCCAGCGGGCCGAGTTGAGAGCGCGCCGCAAGCAGGTCTCGACCGCGACCGGTGGCCAGCATGAACAGCACGGCCGCCGCGCCGCCGATGCCGAACCGAATCGCGGCGGTGAAGATGGGATCGAGTCCGCGAACGCTCACGAGATAGCGCACGCAGACCCAGACGCTGGCCCAGAGGGTCGAGGCGATGATGCCGCAAATGAGACCGAAGCGGCGCGAGGAGCGGTTGGCTGCGGGTAGTTCAGGCATGATGGAATTGGGGATGACAAGACTGCAGGCCCGAATTCGACGCGGCTCCTTCTGGGGCCTTCCGCGGGAGTAGGGGGCCGAGGTGGCTCTGCTGCCATCCTATCAATCCTGCCCATCCTGTTCCCAATGCCGTTCTCTCGCCACCCAGGCGCGCCTGCTACGCCTCTGCGCACGGCAGCCTTGCCGTCGCGCCGCCGGTACGCTATCATACCTGAGGACGCCCGAGCCGCCGCCGGGCGTCCGGCTGTTCCCAGAACACCCGCAACCGCCACAAGAGGAGCTATATGAACGAAGCCCACATCGCACGATTGACCAACGAACTATCCATCGGATCGAGCCAAATCCGGGCCACTGCACTCCTGCTGGAGGAGGGGGGCACGGTGCCATTTATCTCCCGCTACCGCAAGGAAGCCACCGGGAGCCTCGATGAAGTTGCCATCACCGCCATCCGCGACCGCCTCGCCCAGTTGGCCGAGCTCGACGACCGCCGCGACGCCATCATCCAATCTCTTACCGAACGCGAGCTGTTGACGGACGAGCTGAAGGCCGAACTGATGGCTGCCGAGACGATGTCGGTGCTCGAGGACATCTACCTGCCCTTCCGGCCCAAGCGCCGCACCCGGGCGACCATCGCCAGGGAAAAGGGCCTCGAGCCGCTGGCGCTCAGACTCCTGCAGCAGGAAGCCTTCGACGTCTCCGCCGAGGCGGCGGCGTTCATAGACGCGGAGAAGGGCGTGGAGTCGGTCGAGGATGCCCTCGCCGGCGCGCGTGACATCATCGCCGAGACTGTCAACGAGGACCAGCAAGCACGGGCGACGATGCGCGACCTGTTCGCCCAGAAAGCCACGATCCGCTCCAAGGTGATGTCCGGCAAGGAAGACGAGGGCGCGAAGTTCCGCGACTACTTCGAGTGGGATGAGCCGATCGCGACCGCCCCCTCGCACCGCATTCTGGCCATGAGACGCGGGGAGAATGAGGGCTTCCTCACCATGAGGATCCTCCCCGAGGAGGAGGAAGCGCTCCGCCTGCTTGAGCCGATGTTCGTGAAGGCCGAGAATGATGCCGCTGAGCAAGTACGCATGGCTGTTCAGGACGGCTACAAGCGCCTGCTTTCGCTGGCGATGGAGACCGAGACGCGCCTCGCCGCGAAAAAGCGGGCCGATGAGGAGGCGATTCGCGTCTTCGCCGACAACCTGCGTCAGCTTCTCCTCGCGCCGGTTCTCGGACAGAGGATGGTCCTCGCCCTAGACCCGGGCTTCCGCACCGGCTGTAAGGTCGTGTGCCTGGACCGCCAGGGCAAGCTCATTCACCATGACACCATCTACCCTCACCAGTCGGAACGCCAGATCGCCGATGCCACGGCGAAGATCAAAGACCTGTGCGTGCGGTTGGGGATCGAGGTCATCGCGGTCGGCAACGGCACGGCTGGACGAGAGACCGAGGCGTTCCTGCAGAGCATCGGCCTGCCGCCCCAGATTCCCGTGGTGATGGTCAATGAGAGCGGGGCGTCGATCTACTCCGCATCGGAAGTGGCGCGCGAGGAGTTCCCCGACCAGGACGTGACCGTGCGCGGCTCGGTGTCCATCGGCAGGCGTCTCATGGACCCGCTGGCCGAGTTGGTGAAGATCGACCCGAAGTCCATCGGCGTCGGCCAGTACCAACATGACGTCGACCAGACCGCCCTGAAGGGCACGCTCGACGATGTGGTCGTCAGTTGCGTGAATGCGGTCGGGGTGGAAGTCAACACGGCCAGTAAGCAGCTCCTGACCTACGTGTCAGGCCTGGGGCCAAAGCTCGCCGAGGGGATCGTCGCTTTCCGCAACGAGCACGGGCCGTTCACCTCGCGCGAGGACCTGCTGAAGGTGCCGCGCCTGGGGCCGAAGGCCTTCGAGCAGGCCGCGGGCTTCCTGCGCATTCGCGACGGCGCCAACCCCCTCGATGCCAGCGCAGTGCACCCGGAGAGCTATCCGGTTGTCGACGCGATGGCGAAGGACCTCGGTTGCGCAGTCGCCGATCTCATGCGCGACGCCGGACTGCGTGAGAAGATCGACCTCGACCGCTACGTCAGCGACCAGGTCGGCCTGCCGACGCTGAGCGACATCAAGGGCGAATTGGCGAAGCCCGGACGCGATCCGCGCGAGCAGTTCGAGGCATTCCAGTTCGCGGAAGGCGTCGAGAAGATGGCGGACCTGCAGCCCGGCATGAGGCTGCCCGGCATCGTCACCAACGTCACCAACTTCGGCGTGTTCGTGGACGTGGGCGTTCATCAGGACGGTCTCGTGCACGTGAGCCAGCTCGCCGACCACTTTGTGAAAAACCCCGCCGATGTCGTCAAGGTCGGGCAGAAGGTGTCGGTCAGCGTGCTGGAGGTGGACCTGCAGCGCAAGCGGATCGCACTGAGCATGCGCACCGGCGAAGCTCCCCGGCCCAGCGGCGCGCCCAGGCCACAGACCGACGCGAAGCCGTCGCAGAAGCCCCGGCAGCCGGGTGGCCGGCCCGGCCCGCGCTCGAAGGACCAGCGGGGGAAGCCGGCTCCGAAGGCGCAGGAGCCGCCAAAGCCGCCGACCGCCTTGGAGGCGGCTTTCCAGGCCGCGCAGAAGAACGAACGAGACCGAGATCGAAAGCGGTAGGTCCTTCCGCCCGGCGAATAGAACGCCGGCAATGCACTCAGGGGCCGCACAGGCCCCAACTTCAGGAAGAGGCAACTCGATGGACAAACTGCGCATGGGCGTAATCGGCGTCGGGGGTCGCGGGGGCATCGCCAACAACTGGCACAACAACGAGAGATCGGAAGTCGTCGGCGGGGCTGACGTGAACGAGGCCTACCTGGCTGACTTCAAGCAGCGCATGGGCGACGATGCGTTCACCACCACCGACTACCGCCGCCTGCTGGAGCGCGATGACATCGACGCCGTCGCGGTCACCTCGCCCGACTTCATGCACGAGGAACACGCCAGCGCGGCGCTCGAGGCCGGCAAGCACGTCTTTTGCGAGAAGCCGCTGTCGATCAGCATCGAGGGCTGCGACCGCATCCTGCGCGCCTGGAAGGCCTCGGGCAAGAAGCTGATGGTCGGCTTCAACATGCGGTACATGAACGTCTACCGCGCGATGAAGGAGATCATCGACAGCGGGGCCATCGGCGAGATGAAGGCGGTCTGGTATCGGCACTTCGTGGGCCTCGGTCGCACCTTCTACTACCAGGACTGGCACGCGACTCGCAAGGGCAGCTACTCGCTGCTCTTGCAGAAAGGCAGCCACGACCTCGACATGATCCACTGGCTGACCGGCCAGTACACCAAGCGGGTGTCGGCCTTCGGAAGCCTCGACATGTTCGGCGGGGACAAGCCCAACGACCTCCGCTGCCCCGAGTGCCCCGAGCGGCACACCTGTCACGAGGTGGCCGACTGCAACCGCGACCAGTGCTGCTTCCGCCAGGAGATCGACGTGGAGGACAACAGCCAGATGCTGATGGAACTGGATGGCGGCATCAAGGCTTCGTACCTGCAATGCCACTTCACCCCGGAGTACTACCGTAATTGCACGATCATCGGCACCGAGGGCCGGGTGGAGAACCTGGATATGGACCGCGTGATCGTGAAAATGCGGCGATCGAATAGCTGGAAGGAGTTGGCCGACCGTACCTACGATATCCGCCCGGCAGTGGGCGGCCACGGCGGCGCGGACCCGGTCATCTGCGAGGACTTCCTCGACATGGTCCTCGAAGGCAAAGAGCCGCTGGCAACCCCGATAGCAGGCCGGATGAGCGTCGCCGCCGGCTGCTGCGCGGCATACTCGATGCGCAACGGCAACGTGCCCGTGGACGTGCCCGAGATCGCGTGGTAGAATTACGTTCTTCCTGACTGCGACCCCGCCCTGAGCGGGAGAGGCACGGTGGATCACAGCAGCAAAGGCAGACGGGATGAGCGGATTCCCCGAAACTGGGGGCGTTCGGGAGGACGGCGCCAGCGGTCGTGCCATATCGCTGGGGTTGCTTCCACGGAGGCACGATCGCGAGCAGGGTGCGGGGCACGTCTGGCTTCGCTGGGGCGCAGGCAGCCGTGATCCCCGGTGCTACCGCGGATACTGGCCTGACCTCACCAAACTGCCTGAAGGCTGCACGAGCCGAGGTGATATCGTTCGCTTCCTGCACCACAACTCTGTGCCCGGACGCCAAGTGGTGGACTATCGCGCCGTGCAGATGGAGCGACGCCACGGAAGCAATTGCCTCGCCAAGAGTTGGCCCATTACCGGGGGACAGCAAGCCAGACTCGAGAAGCGCTGCCACATCCCTCTTGGACGCGACAGTGTGGCGGAGGGCCGCTACTCATGGAACGCCCAGGACGATTCGTCTGACAACTGCTCGTCGTGGGCGCTTCGGGTCGTCAATCACGTCATGGGCTCCCCGGAGTTCCTGACCTGCAGCGCCCCCAAGAGACTCGCGCAGGTTGAGGCCGAGGTTTTCGGTTCGGAACCAGATGCGACCTCTGGAAGGCAGAGATGAGATGAAGCGCATCCACCAACTGGTCACCACGAGAGATGCCGGGTTCTCGATTGACCTTGAGGACGCCGAACTCTCCGTGGTCGTGACGCCTAACAGTGGTGACATCCTGCTATACGAGGGCGACGGCCCTGACCGGCTTTCGGGATTCTGCATACCGGGGAAGGCGGTCAGGGGCTTCCGCACGACATCCTGTCCGGAAGGCGTCAGCGTAAGCGTATCTTACAGGGCGAACGGCAAGGCCGCCACTCATTGCCTCGGCGTGTCCGCTGACGTTCGGTCGGTCGAAACCTGGGTCGCACGCGTGAACCATATCTATCGACATGCAAATGCGCGCCCCCGGATGCACCTGCACAGTCGATGGCGAAGCCTTGGATCATGCCCGTCGCCGGGCGGGTCAATGCGGCGAATGCCGCCTAAATCACGACGACGTCCGACCACACCAGCCTCCCCGGGAGCGCTGCCAATCGCGGGCGAGTAGACGACGCCCACGACGAAGGCCGGGGGGTGTCCGTATGTCTACGAGTAGTGTGCCTGATCGAATAGGAACAGCAAAGCGCCTCCGGTGACCATTCGGCCCGGAGGCGCTCTCGTGTTCGATGGGCGTGCGGTCCGAGCCCGCATCTTGCAGGTCCGGCGTGGGCCGGGAGGGAACGTCACACGACCAACCTGTCTCCCCGGAGGACGCTCGCATGAGATGGACCTTTGCCGTGCCGATTGCGCTCAGTTTGCTGGTGTACGCGCTGTGTGCGCTTGCGGCTCCGGTCGAAGAGACGCCCTATGGCAAGGCGGGCTTGCGCCTTGAGATGCGGCCGAATCCGCAGGATGTGAAGGACCCGGGCCCGCGCGCCAGGTACGAACGCGATCTCGCCGCCGCGGGGTTCCAGGCGCGGTGGATCGACATCGCGTGGGTCATGGGCGAGCCGCTGATCCCCAATAAGGCGCTGCCCACGATCGGGCCGCAGGACGTGGAGAACGAGCGGATCCTCCGCGATTGGGTGAAGGACATCCACGGCGCGGGGATGGCGTGCCTGTCGTGGTACCCGCTGATCTTCTGCAAGCCGGCTTTTGACAAACTGCCGGATTGGCGGCAGCAGTTCGTGCTGGGGGACCCGCCCAGTGCCATGCAGGGCATGGAAGTCTGCATCAACGGGCCTTATGGGCAGGCGCTCATCGACTACTGCAACGAGGCCATCGACAAGACCGGCCTGGACGGAATCTGGTTCGACGGGGCCGCGTGGTCTTTGATCTGGGGGCGGCCTTTCCGCCTGACCTGCGCGTGCAAATACTGCCAGGCGAAGTTCAAGGCCGAGACAGGCCGGGACCTGCCGCGCAAGCTCGACTGGTCCGATCCGACGTGGCGCGTCTACATCAACTGGCGGTACGAGACGTTCGGGGCGTACATCAAACGCCTGGCCGCCGGGATCCGGGCGAAGCATCCCAACGCGGCGGTGGTCATCAACCACTATCACCGTCCCGGAATCACGTATCCGAGCGCCATCCCCCTCAACCCCTACGGGGCCGACATCATCTCGGGGTCGGAGGCCTCCGGCGAGGCCCCCACGGACCTGACGATACGCCTGTGCCGGGCGTATGGCCGGCCGCAATCGGAGGTCTGGCGGCCGTTCACCGTGGGGCCGAACCCGGAGGCCGCCCCGGAAACCGAGGAACTCGTCCAGCACGCGCTGACCTGCTACACAGCGGGCGGAATGCCGGTGTACGGCGGCGGCGGTCCAGGCCTCAACAACACCGGGCGACTCGTCTCCCCCATCGTCAACGGCCTGCGGCCCTACCTGTCGGGGGATGCAGTGAAGCATGTGGCGATCCACGTCTCGCAGCAGGCGGAGACGTTCTACCTGTCGCGGGCGCAGGAGGAGGCCGGGACCGCCGCGTTCTGGGAGCTTCTGTCAGCCTGGACGCAGGAGTGCATGGCGCAGCATCTCCCCCCGGACTATGTCTACGACAAGAGCCTCACGCCCGAGGGCCTGCGGGGGTACAAGGTCCTGCTGCTGCCGCTGTCACAGGCCCTGTCGGCGAAACAGGCGAGCGCAGTGCTTGGCTTCGCCCGGAACGGCGGCCTCGTTGTGGTCGGTCCGGCCACCGGCGAACTGAACGAGTGGGGCGAACCGGCCCACAGCGCGCTCGGCCAAGCCCTCAGCTTCCAGTTCGGCGCGCTGCCGGGCATCGAGTGGGAGAGAATGCGCCCCGGGAACTTCAGCGCCCCCGGCGGCAAGCCTGGTCTGGCCAGCAACTTCCTCGCCGCTCCGCTGAAGCTGTCGGGCGCGGCGTGGAAGCCGCTTTATACCCGCGAGGACGCCACCCCGGCGGCAGCGGTGCGCTCGTTCGGCGGCGGTCAGGTCATCGTCACCAGCGCCGACTGGGGCCGTCCGGGGGCAGGGCGCAAGTGGACGGACTCAGTCGACAGCCAGACCAGGATGGACATCGTGGCACCAGGCTCGGGCGGCGTCGCAGCGGGCGGTCCGCAGGTCGTCCTTGGCAAGCGCGTGTTGCGCTTCACGGACAGCCTGAAAGCCTCGCCCTCGTTCATGCCTGACATGGAAATGAGGCCGACGCGGTTCGAGCTTCCGGCGGCAACCGGCGGGCGGATGAGCTGCGACCTTCTGACCGAGGGGCGCACCGACGTCATCTTTGAAGCCCGCTCGTTCATCGGGCCGATCCTCGGACCGCAGATCATCGTCGGTGGTGGCGGACAAATGACCGCCGGCGGCCGGCCCGTATGCCGCATCCCGCTGAACCAGTGGGTGCATCTGAGCGCCCAGTTCCGCTTCACCCAGCCCGGCAAGCCGTCCACCTTCGACCTGACCGTCACCCTCCCCGACGGCAGCGCGCAGACGTTCCGCGACCTTCCCAGCCAGGAGGGCCGCTTCAACGCCTGCGACTGGGCGGTGCTGTACGGGAACGTAGGCGAGGGCATCTTCGCAGCCGACAACATCCTCATCGAGGCTCTCGCCCCGGATGGGAAGACGACGACGGCATTCTCCGAAGACTTCGAAGGCCTGCCCGAGGGCCCGGTCCGAGCCCCGACGCCGCTACCTGAACTGATCCGGCTGGTAAGCCGATTGGCCCCGCCGCCGATCGCGGTGAAGGCCGACGCTCGCATACGCGCCGGCCTCTTCCGCCTGGCCGACGGCAGCATAGCGGTCCACCTGCACAACCTCGACGGCACGCGCAAGCAGTGGCTGGCCGACGAGGGCCCCGCAGTGACGATTACCTCGAAGCTGCCGGTGCAGACAGTTGAACTGTCGCTGCACAAGGCGGCGCTGCCGGTGATAAGGCGCGGCGGATCGTGGGAGGTCGCGGTGCCGCATGTGGGGCTGCATGAGGTGGTACAATTACGGCTGGCGCAAAGATAGAGCCGGTCGCAGGTCACGACACGACGCGCGAGAGGAAGGGGCAGATCATGTCCGCACCCAAAGATGCCGCCAAGCCAAGCACCCCGCCGGCACAGGGGATCACCCGCATCACGGTGCAGGGCTTCAAGTCGCTGGCGAATGAGACGTCGGTGGAGATACGCCCGCTGACGATCCTGGCAGGGGCGAACAGCTCCGGCAAATCAAGCATCATGCAGCCGATACTGCTGCTGAAGCAGACGCTGGAGGCACCGTATGATCCCGGGCCGCTGCTACTTGATGGAAGCCACGTTAGGTTCACCTCGCCGACTCAGTTTCTTTCGCGGCCGTCGGACGACCGCGAGCAACAAGGCATGAGCGTCGGCATGGAGAGAGTGACCGACTTGACGGTGCCGGTCACTGCGAGCTTCGGGGTGAGCTTCGCTTCGAGGTCTCGTAGCGATGGCGAGCCACAAGTCTATACAAGTGAGGTCACCTACAGCAGAAGCGACCGCACGGGGAAATGCATCTGGCATCCAGTAATGGAACGGCCAGAGATCGAGGCGCTGGCCGCGTGGTCCTCCAATCCTGAACTGCCCCAAACGCCTCCGTCTCGGCACATCGCGAACTGGCACGTTGAGCCCAACCGTTTCTTCCTGGAAGCGGTTGTATCCGAAGATTATGACAAACCAGTGGGCGGCGCGGGACGCGGTATGGCGGTCATCACCAGCAGCGGCGACGCGCTTCAGTTCAGCAAGGCGCTCATCGCACTGCTGCACATTCCCGGCCTTCGCGGTCTTCCCGGGAGAGCCTACCCTTTCACGGGGAATGGTCCACAGTTTCCTGGCCCGTTCGACCCTTACACTGCCAGCATCATCGATGACTGGCAGGAGAAGGGTGATGGCCGTGCGTCGGTAATCGGCACACACTTGGAGTCACTCGGCCTGACCTGGACTGTCAAGACGAGACGAATACTGAGCACACAGATCGAGGTACTGGTCGGGAGGCTCCCACATCGAGGACGCAGCGGCGCAGACGACCTCGTCAACATCGCCGACGTGGGCTTCGGAGTCTCGCAGGTCCTGCCTGTGCTGGTGGCTTTGCTGGCCGCCGAACCAGGGCGCCTGGTGTACCTCGAACAGCCTGAACTGCACCTTCACCCGAAGGCCCAGGTCGCGCTCGCAGGGATACTCGCCGAGGCGGCCAAGCGCGGGGTTCGCGTCGTGGCCGAGACGCACAGCGCGCTCCTGCTGCTGGCTATCCAGACGCTCGTGGCGGAGGCGAAACTGCCGCCGGAGGATGTGATCCTCCACTGGTTCGAAAGGGGCAAGGATGGTGTGACCAAGGTCACGCCTGCGGAACTGGATGAAGACGGTGCATTCGGTGACTGGCCCGAGGACTTCGGTGAAGTTGAGTTGCGCGCGGAGAGCCGCTACCTGGATGCGGCGGAAGCGCGGCTGAGGGAACAAGCGAATGCGGACTGAATCGTCGAAGCGGCTGGTCATTGATGCCTGCGTGCTGAGCAATGCGGGGGAGTTGCGTGAGACGAGTTCGGCTTCGGTGGGCACTTGCAGAGAGTTGCTTCAGGCAGTGCTGGCAATCCGCCACACAATGGTCATGACGCCGGAGTTGAGTGCTGAGTGGCACCGCCACCCGACCAAGTTCGCGCGCAAGTGGATGAAGTCGATGTGCGCCCACAAGCAATGGTGTTGGGTTGCGCCCGCTGCGGACGTTCCCCTAAGGGCCGCGCTAACACGCGCCGCTGTCGGCGACAAGCAACTGGACGCGATGCTGAAGGACGCTCACCTACTGGAGGCCGCAGCGGCTACGGACAAGACCATTGTGTCGCTCGAACGCGAGTCCAAGAAGTTATACGATTGCGCCGCCGGACGCTACGGGCCTCTACGCGCGATAGCCTGGGTGAACCCGGACGCGTATGGTCCCGCGCGCCTGCGTGGATGGTTGGAAGCCGGTGCCCCAGCCGAGCAGGAGATGATGATCGGCTATGCCGAGAAACCGGCCGGGAAAGAATGAAGGGGTGTGACCTGTCCATGTATGCTCTTGCCACTGCGTTTGGGTTGATGGTAACGCTGATTGCGTCCTCGGCTTCCGCCGCCGACGCCCCCCGCACCACCATCCGCCCGCAGGATACGGGCCTGGCTTGTGCCGGGCCGGGGATGGGGTGGGTGTTCCATTTCTACGACAATTCGCCGACAAACTATGGCTCCAAGCTGGAGCCCTCCGACACCGTCGATGAGTTCCCCGGCCTCACGGTCGTGTATCTGCGCATTCCGTGGTCGTACATCGAGCCGGAGGAGGGGCGGTTCAACTGGGCCGTCGTCGATGGGCCGGCGCAGCGCTGGATCGCTAAGGGCAAGAAGGTCGCGTTTCGGTTTACCTGCTCGGAATCGTGGACGCGCTATGCGACGCCGGAGTGGGTGCAGAAGGCCGGCGCGAAGGGGCACAACTTCGAGCCGGGCAAGGGCGTGAAAGACGACGGGCCGTACTGGGAGCCGGACTACAACGACCCCATATTCCTCGACAAGCTCGATCACTTCCTCGCCGCCGCGGCGGCCCGGTACGACGGCAACCCGGAGGTCGCCTTCTATGACATGGGTTCCTTCGGGGTGTGGGGCGAAGGGCACACGTACTCCAGTACGCTCTTGCCATACGATGCGGCTACAATAAGAAGACACATCGATCTGCACCTGAAACACTTCAAGCACACTCTCCTGGCAGCCAACGACGACCTCGCCAGTCAGGACCGCGGGATCGAGGTCATCAACTACGCCCGCGACCACGGGCTGACGCTTCGCGATGACAGCATCCTCGTGCAGGGGGGAAAGAACGCGTACTTCAGCGCCGGAATGGCTCCCGGATTCTGGGAGAAGCTGCCGGTGATCCTCGAAAGCGAGCACTACGGCGGCTCGCGCGACCGCGGAAACTGGGGCGACGGGCATCTGTACCTGCAGGCGGTGGAGGACTACCACGCGAGCTATGTGTCGATCCACTGGTGGCCGCGGGAGTTCCTCGCCGAGCAGCGCGGCCTCATCGACCGCATGAACCGGCGGCTGGGGTATCGGCTGCAGCTTGTCGAGGCCTCGTGGCCGACGCAACTGCGCGAGCAGGCCGCGTTCCAGGTGAACATGCAGTGGCGAAATGCCGGGGTCGCGCCGTGTTACCCGGGCGGGTGTCCGGCGCTGACGCTGAAGGATGCGAAAGGCGGCATCGCGGGCGTTTTCGTGGACGAATCGTTCGACATGCGGACGCTGCCGGTCGGGCCGCCCGACAAGGCTGAAATCCGCAAGCAATCGACGTCTTTCGCGCTCCCGTTCAACCTCAAGCCGGGCGCTTACGAGGTGCTGGTCTCCGTCGGGACGCGCACCGGCACGCCGCAAGTGCCGCTGCCACTGGCAGGCAGCGACGGCCAGATGCGCTACCGCATCGGCACACTCAGGGTGAGCGGCGACTATGACGTGCGCATCGGGGAGTTGGCCCAGAAGGACGGCAAGTGGGTGCTGCCGGCGACGTGGATGGTCGAGATGCCCCTCCCGCAGGGCGCGTCGCCTTTCTGCCATTTCGAACGCGACGGGACCCTGGAATTCCAGGGCCAACCGGAGCCGGGCGCGCCGGTGGGCGACCTGAGCAAGGTAGGCACGGTGACGCTGCCCTTCGAGTTTACCGTGCCGGATGGCGCGCGCGGCAACACGTATGAAGTGAAGGTGGGGCTGTGGGTGCCGGAGCGGATCGCTCAGCCGGACGAGCGGCTGATCCCCAGCCACGGCGATATTGACCGGAGAGTCACCGTAGGCACGCTGAAGGTCGGCGCCGATGGGGCGGCGACCTTCGAGCCTGCGGCGAAATAAAGCTCTTCTGAACGGCAGGAAGGCTTTAGATAGGAACGGCCCTTACGTCCTGGGGGACTGCGTCCCCCAGACCCCCGCGTCCCTGAAGGCCTCTGACGTCCAAAGTCACGGGGGTTTGGGGGATGCAATCCCCCAAGGTGTTAGGGCCGTTCAGCGGTCCTGCCCTTATGCCATCCATCGAATATCATCTACCAGACAACGATAGCCGGAGGTCATTATGTCATCCGTTCCGATTGAAGCAGAACTGCAGACAGCCATGAACTGGTACCGCGAGACGTTCCTCGCCGCGGGGCGCGAACCGGGGCGATTGCCGTTGTCCTTCCTACTGGGCGAGCAGCCGTCGTCCGGATTCGAGGAGTGGTCCACCCAGATCACCGAGACCGCCGGCGATGACGCCCAGGCCCTCCTCCACGCGCTGAACCTCTTGCAGCCTGGCGCGGGCCTGTCGCTGCGGTGTGAAGTGCGCGAGTTCACCGACTTCCCGGCAGTCGACTGGGTGGCCCATCTCGCCAATAGTGGAGATAGCGATACGCCGATCCTGTCGGACATCTTCGCCCTCGACACCGTGTTCAGCGCGGCTAAGGAGGCGACGTGCACCCTCCATCACGCGAAGGGCAGCGAGTGTAAGATCAACGACTTCGAGCCGCTGGCCACGCCGCTTGGCCTCGAGGGCCGAGTTGAGTTGTCGCCTGTGCTCGGGCGCTCGTCGAACGGAGTGCTGCCTTTCTTCAATCTCGACCTGGGTGCGAATGCGGATGGACAACCGCATGGGGTCATCATCGCCATCGGCTGGACCGGTGGATGGAAGGCGATCTTCGAGCGCGACGCCGAGGGGGCTGTCCGGGTCCGGGCGGGGATGGAAAAGACCCACCTGAAGCTGCAGCCGGGCGAGGAAATCCGCACGCCGCGCATTCTGCTGCTGTTCTGGCAGGGCGAGCGGCTCCACGGCCACAACATGCTGCGCGCGCTGATCCTGCGGCACTATACGCCGCGTCCGAATGGGGAGCTTGCGAAGACGCCAATCAGCTCGGCCGTCTGGGGCGAAAACTACGCGCAGAATCAGATCGCCAAAGCACACTGGTGGCGCGACAACGACATCCCGATCGACACTTTCTGGATCGATGCGGGCTGGCACGGGGACGGCGCGTTCCTCGAGAACTCCACGGTCTTCAACAGCGACTGGGGCAAACACGTCGGGAACTGGTGGCCCAACAAGACCACGTACCCGGAGGGCCTGAAGCCTATCGGTGACACACTCAAAGACCTTGGACTGGGCTTCGTCCTGTGGCTGGAGCCGGAGCGCGTGTTCAAGGAGACCTACTTCACGCGCGAGCACCCCGAGTGGCTGCTCGGGCCGGTCGGCGACAATTGCCTGTACGATCTCGGCAACCCGGAAGCGTGCCAATTCCTCACCGATCTCGTGTCCGACCTGATCGCCGAGGGCGGCGTCACCTGCTACCGGCAGGACTTCAACATGGAGATTGCGCCCTTCTGGGAGGCCAACGACGCCCCGGACCGCGTCGGCATGAGCGAGATTCGCCACATCGAGGGCCTGTATCGCTTCTGGGACGACCTGCTGGAGCGCAATCCCGGCCTGCTCATCGACAACTGCTCCTCGGGCGGCCGGCGCATCGACCTGGAAATGACCATGCGCAGCATTCCGCTGTGGCGCAGCGACTTCCAGTGCTACCCCGAGTTCGACCCGCTCTCCCAGCAGAACCAGACGCACGGCCTCGGTCTGTGGTTGCCGCTGAGCACCGGCTCCTGTGACCGCGTAAGCGACTACGCTTTCCGCAGCGCGCTGGGGCCGGGGATCACGATCTGCACCAGCATCTACGAGCAAGAGCCGCAGAAGTACTTCCCGGTGGACTGGATGCGCAAGCGCGTCGAAGAGCAAGTTGCGGTGCGCGAATACTTCTACGGGGACTTCTACCCGCTCTTGTCCTGGAGCCTCGCCACCGACACCTGGGCGGCGTGGCAGTTCGACCGCCCCGACCTGGGCGAGGGGATGATCCTCGCGATGCGCCGGCAGGACAGCCCCTTCACGCAGATGCGGGCGGTGCTGCAGGGCCTCGACCCGAATGCGACCTACGAGGTCGAGTCAAAGGACACCGGGCAGGTGTATGCGGAAAGCGGCGGATTGCTGATGGAGAACGGGCTGACCGTCGAGATCGGCGACAAACCGGGGTCAGCGTTGTTGGTGTACCGGCGGATGTAGACAAGGTGCGGCGGTTCCGCGTGGCGCGGGCGTCCCGCCCGCGAGGGCGTTCCACGCTTCCCAGATCGACCCCGGGAGGATGCGACCCGAATGGCACAGCGAACGATCAGAGACTTCATCTATCTCGATACGGAAAGGGTGCGTTCATTCGCCGCCCAGATGCTCGAGGGCATCCCCGAGACTGCGGCCTTTGAGACGGGCAATGAGGCCTCCATTGGCGGTTCGGTCGAGGGACAGATACCCCTTCTGACGCGTGGGAAGGCCGAAGCAGACTATCGCTACCACCGCAGCCACAGCGAAACACGCAGCTTACATCACCACATGTACAGCTTGCTTGAGGCGCGCCTAGACAAAGCGGGTAAGTTGCGCGACGTAGACGCTGACTTTGTCGCAACCAACTGGCACCGGGCTTCGCTGCCCGATGGGCAGTTGATCCGCGTTCGGGGACATGTCCGCCTGACCGACTATGCAGCCATCGTACAACTGCTTCGTGAATTCCCACAACTGGCCAACCTGGTCTCGAAGATTCAGAAACTGGCACTGGGCAACCATGCCGCTGGGGGCACCGGGGGCCAGAAGCTGGACTTCGGCCTCTCGCAGAAGCAGTTCGAAAGCATCGGGGAGTTGGTGCAGCGGATCTGGGGCGACGCGGTTCGCATCAAAGTGCGACCTTCTATGGAGCACCCCGAGCGCCTCCTGGTTGGGAGCGCACCGCGCGAAGGTTTCACGGACGGGGCCGAGGCTACACTGCAGAGCCACGGCTGGAACCTGACGGGGAATTGGACCGTAGTTGGGCAGGTCAATGCGCCGTCGCCGGACGAGGCCGACGCCATGGCATTGCCGTTTCTGACAGGCAACGAGATGGAGGATGGTCTGGACGGGGCCACAGCCCTCTCAGGCGGCATACGCCAGCTAATCAGCACTGTGCAGTTCCCGTGCGTGTCGATGGCGGTAGTCAGCATATATCGGGAGTTCTGACGCGACGTCGATACTGGCTGTGGGCGTCGGCAGACCGGCGCGCAGCACTCCTGTGCGAACACTACTTTGCGGTGGAGAAGAAGGACCGTCCAGCCGGTTCGATGTACGAGTAGAATGGCGGGTAATGCTGGCGGCGCATCTGTCGGGTATAGACGGTCCGCCAAGTGCCTTTTCCCATTGCTCGCGTGGTGCTGGCTGTCACGGAACTGCACGAACACGGTCCCGTGCTTGCGCCCCGTATGCCGATCCGGCTGCGAGCCTGACTGCTGTGCGGGCGTTCACCGTCGCTCGGGCCAGCGAGAGGCGCTTCTCGCTGGGTGCTGGCACCCTTCGGAGAAATGACAAGGGTGGTCCGGAGCAGTTTGTCCATTGCGCTTTTCTATAGGAGGCCGTCCCATACATGTCTTTCCATCGTCTACTGGCGTTGGCCGTCTGCGCCTTGCTTCCGACGAGCGTCTGCCACGCCGCCACCCGTGACTTCAGCCTCGAGTCGCTCCAGCTTGCGGCTTGCCATGTCGCCGACGGGCATGTCACGCTGGGTGACTGGTTCGATATGGCCGACCATGTCGACATCTCCATCGAGGCTGAGGATGCTGTCGGCCTGATCGCCGATCCGCCGCTGGGAGTGGGCGATGCTGAGTGTTCGCGCGGCAAGTACATCGTGAAGGTCGATCGCGCCCTCTTCCCCATCAACGTCACCCGCGCAGGCAGGTATCAACGTTGGTCGCGGGCGTTCTTCCCCCAGGGCGGCGGATGGGTGCATAGCGAGTCCATGGACTTCGGCGAGGAGCAGTGGGTGACGGATTGCGACGGGAGCAATGCGGGGCGATGGGTGTGGGTGAAGGGGCCTACCTACGACCTGAAGCCCGGCGTGCATCTCCTGTGGATCCACAACTGGCACGGCGGCGCACGCCTGGACAAGATCATGCTCACGCCCGAGGGTGGGGCGGCGCCGGAGGGCCTCGGCTCCGCCGCCACGCGCCTGACGCCGGCCAAGGAGGGCTGGGCGCTCTCGCCGACACTCGTCGTGCCCGGTCTGCAGCGGATCGACGGGGTCAAATGGGCGTATGATGCAGCGGGTGGCGAGGTGAAGCTGGGCCTGTCGACCGACGGCGGGGCGCATTTCGGCGCGATCGGGCCTGGGGCCATCGACGCCAAGCCCGGCGCTCCCCTGAAGCTGCGGCTGCGGGCCGACATCCGCCGGGCGGCCAATGGAGCCGCGCCGTCACTGTCCGCGCCCCAGATCGACTACACGGTCGATCCGAAAGCCTTCGTCAGCATCGAGGACGACCAGGCCCGCGCCACTTTCATGCGGGGGACCGGCGCTCTTACCGGGCTATTCGACAAGACCGCGGGCGTAGACTGCATCGCCGGTGCGGACACTGCGCCACCGTTCGAGCTGCGTTATCTGCCGAAGGGCGCGGCCAAGCCCGTCGCCATCGCGCCCGAGGCGATGAAACTCACGTCCCTCGAAGAGACGCCCGGCGGGCTTATGATGACGTATCGCTTCAGCGGGGACGCCTCAGCGCGCCTATCAGCCACGCTGAACGGCGGCGAACTGGCGTGGTCGGTGGATGTCGACAACCGGTCCGACCTGGACATCGTCGAGGTCGAATGCCCGCGTGTCCCCGGGGTGCGTCTCGGCGACCGCAGCGAGGATGACTTTCTCATCACCCCGAACTGGCAGGGTGGCATCGAGACCTCCGATCCCGTGCGCACCGGCGGCGATCAGATCGGCTACCCGTGCGGGGGCGCGATGGCCTGGCTCGACCTGTACGAGAAGCGGCCGGAGCATGGGCTGTACTTGTCCAGCCATGGGCTGTACCTGTCCAGCCACGACCAGGCGTTGATGGGCTGCGTTCTTCGGGCCGTGCCTCAGGCGGGAGCCGACGCGCTGACCTTCAGCGTCACGAAGTACGCCCACGTGCGCCCCGGCTCACGCTGGGCGTCGCCTCCGGCGGTCATCGGCCTGCACTCGGGCGACTGGCACACGGCCGCGGACGCCTACCGATCCTGGGCCCGCACCTGGATGAAAGAGCCGAACCCGCCCGAGTGGGTGCGCGAGGCAGACGGCTGGCTGGGTCTCGTGGTCAGCGCCGATGGCCCCCATATCCCCTTCCGCCGACTGCCGGAGTTCCTCAAGCCGATGCGCCAATTGGGCACGAACTACATCCAGGTCTGGGGGCAAATGACCGGCGGGGTAAACTGCGATGCGCTGCCTTACCCGAACCCGGTGCTGGGCAACCTCGACGAGTTCAAGGCGGCAATCCGCGAGGTCCAGCGCTGGGGAGGGCACATCACGTTCTACGTCTCCAGCCAATTCTGGCGGGTGGACTACGGGGAGGGCGACATGCTCGGCACCACGCCGCGAGCGATGATCCCGGCGGGCGTGCCGACCTGGGACTGGAACGAGTGGCGTAACTACGCGATCCGGTCGTACTCGGGGGAGTTCTCCGGGGATTCCGACCTGACCGCTGCCGAGAAGGCGAAATACGGCGTTCCGTGGCGGCGGACGGTCCTCTGCCCGTTTACCGACGCCTGGGCGAACGAGCATCTGAAGTATTGGACCGTCGATCAGTATGGCGCGAACTACGGCGCGAACGGCATCTATCTCGATGAGACCAACGCGGCGAGCGAGCGCATCTGCTTCGCCGAGAACCACGGCCACGAGCACCACGGCATCTGGGGAGCCTCGCTCACTCGCGACATGAAGGCGATGGTGGAGGGCGGACGGCAGCGCGACCCGGGATGGACGTTCGCGACGGAGGGCTGCGGAGACGCGATCGGACAGTATGCCGACATCAACCTGATCTCTCCTGCTTGCGCGCGCAAGGACGGTATGTGGGGCGCAAATCGCCGGTTCGCCCCGGAGGTCTTCCATTACACCTTCCCCGAGTACATCCTGTACAACGGTGAAGCCAACGGCATGTACGACAAGTCGTCGGACGACTGCTTCCTGGATGTCCATGTGCTCGGGAACCGATATGACACCTTCGGCGTCAGTCCCGCCGGCCCCTATGTGGCGCTTCGACAACGCGTGAAGCAGCTTCTATACCGGGCCAGGTTCATGGACAATGTCGGCCTGAGCGTCGGGAATTCGGCGGTTCGCGCCAAAATCAACGTGCTCGAGGACGCCCAAAACAACGTGCGCATCATCAACATCGCAAACCCGGCGCACATTGAGGACGCCGTGGTGACGGTCAAGGTGGCCCCGGCCGCGGGCCTCGCAGGCTGCTTCTTCGATTTGGAGGGGAACGAGGGGAAGGTGAGCCTGCGCGAGATCGCCGGCGGCGTCGCTTTCACCGCGCCCGTCAGCCGGGCTTCCAGCGTCATCATCGCCTCGAAGTGCGAGCCGTTAGTGTGCGTCCCCGTCACCAGCATCGCAGCCGGCGACCGGGGCGTCCTGACAGTCAACCTCACGAACCCGACGGGGCAGGACCTGCACGGGAAGCTGTGGCTGGAGGGCAAACCCTTCGGTGTCGCTCTGCCGACGGTGTCCGTCACCGCGCCGTCGCTGTCCACGGTCGAGCTGCATATCCCGTGCGCGTTGCCATCCTCCACGCCGCGAGGTTGTGCCGCCGATCACATCCGCTTCGAGGGGACCGGTTTCGCGGTCCGCCGCCCGGTGGAGATACTCTGCACCAGCCCGTTCGAGGCCTCCGCCGCGCTTCAGCCGGGCAAGGTCGTCCTGCGTGTGCGCAACATCTCGCGGGCAACGCAATCGGGTGAGGTGACGGTCAGCGGGGCGCTTTGGGCACAGCCGCAGACCGAAGCGCTGTCGATTGCAGCGGGCGCGCAGACGAGTATCGACCTGACGCTACCGGGCGGGACTTCGATTGCAGGGGCGGTCGATCTGGCGGTGGACATCAAGTGCGCGGGGCAAAGCGACCACCAGGCGGTGTCGGTGAGGCCGATGGTACTCAACGGGGGCTTCGAGCGCCTCGACGGCGCAGGCCGACCGACGGAGTGGAGCTACCAGAATGCAGCCCAGGCCGCCGGCGACGCGGCAGGGCCGGCGAGCGGCAAGACAGCCCTGAAGCTCACCGGCAAGCCGGATGCGTTCGTGGAAGCCGACCAGGTGATGCCCTGCGAGACCGGTCGGACCTACACCGCCCGATGCAAGATGAGACGGACTGCCGGTGAGGGCACTGTCGGCCCGTGCATTGTGATGTTCCCGAAGGCCGGCGCGGAACGCTACGAGCATCTGAAGAAGCTCACCGACCTGCCGGACGACCAATGGAACGAGTACGAGGTAACCTTCACGGTCGGCGATGACGTGAATCGTACCATGTTCTATCTATACAACACCAACAGTACCGCCACGGTCTGGTATGATGATGTAAGCTGCGAGTAAACGAGAAACGAGGCCTCCACATGCTGCGCCACGCCCTGCTGATCCTCGGCCTAAGTCTGGCTTCAGGCCTATCGTACGCCGACACCGGCCCGTTTCCGCTCTCGAACGGCTACATCAGCCTCACGGGCGAGCGCTCGGCTATCACCGACCTCCAGTTCGATCCGGCCGGCAAGGGAGCCTACGGGGCGAACCTCATCCGTCGGCTGGAATTCCCTGATGTGCACCCGGCTGCCGACTGCCGCTGGGAGCGACGGGGCTTCGAGGTCGTCGTGAGCGGCCTCGACGCGGGCCGGACCAGCGACCTCGTCATCTCCAATGGCGGCGTGCCGGAGATGCTCCTGGCGGGTCACAGTCTGGGGCAGTCGTTCGCCATCACCGAGGGCACGCTGGACTCGATCACCGCGCCCCTTCCCACCTGGAACACCAAGACCTCGGCGGCCACCTTACGCCTGCGCCGCGACGGCCCGACCGGGGAGATCATCGCCTCCAAGCGCTTGGAGAACGTGGTGGACAACTCGTCGCAGAGCCTCGACTTCGCCCCCCAGCCCGCCGGCACGTACTACGTGGAATTGGTCAATCCCTCGGGGCAGATCGGCTGGTGGGGGGCCGACAAGGACATCTACAAGGGAGGACAGGCGTTCGTGGACGGGCAGCCGGTTGCGGGCCGGCACCGCGCGCTGACCGTTCGACATTTCACGCCCCTGGGGAAAGCCACTTTTGCGATCTCCCTTGCCGGACCGAAGCTTGGACTGACGCTGGACATCGCATCACCGCCGGCGGATGCCGGGCCGGCGCAGCTTGTGATGCAGACGCCCTGGAACAACACCGGCTATGACGTGTCCGCGAAATCAGTGCCATTTTCCCGCTTCTTCACCGATAACCAGCGCTACCTTCCCACCGAGCAGTTCAAGCGCGCGACAGACCCCGGCCTGAGTTTCGGGCCGTGCGCCTGGATCCATGCCACAGGCACGCGGGGCTACGACCTGCAGTTCAGCGCGGACAACCTGAGCCTGTCGTGGAGCATGAAACCAGACACAGCCGGCTTCCAGTTCGGCACGAACCTTCGGCAGGCTGATGGCGGTCACAAGACCGAAGCCTTCGCCTTCACGGTGTCTCCGCAGGGGGGCACAGTGCCCGCTGAGTGGCCGGCCTTCGACACGCCGGACGCGACGCTCACTCGCGATGTGAACCGCTTCTTCTACGAGCGCGGGTTCAGCTACCCCGCGCCCGTGGGGCCGGCTGCATGGCTGGAGTGGTCGGCGCTCATCCGCGATTGGTTCGCCGGGCCACTGCACGACGGCGAAGTCGCCGGCATCACGGGTACGGTCATCGACAACGAGGGGTATGTCTACACGTGGGGCGGGGACAGAGGTTGGCCGTTCCCGGACAACCGCGTCTACGACACCCGGCACCTCGACACCAACGCGCGCTTCATCCTTGCGTGCTGGCGACAAGCGTGCTGGACGCACGATACGGCATTCCTGCGAGGCCAGGCCGAGCGCGTCCGCAGGGCGATGAACTACCAGCTCACCACTTTGCAGGGGGACAAGGGTTTGATCGTGACGGTGAGCAAAGATGTGACGGGGCGGCACAAAGGCGTCGGCGACAACTACTGGGACATTCTCCCCTTCGGGCACCTCGACGCCTACGTGAACGTTGTCTATTACGCGTCTTTGGAGGCGATGGCCCAGATCGAGACGCTTCTGAGGACGATCCCCGACCTCAAGCCCGACCCGAATGCGCGGACGCCGGAGTTTTACCGAGCGCTGACGCCCAAAGCGCGGGAGGCCTACAATCAGACCTTCTGGGACGAGAGCAAGGGGCGATACATCGGCTGCGTCGACATCGACGGGAAGCGCCACGACTACGGCTTCACCTTCGTGAATCTGGAGGCGATGGCCTACGGCCTGGCGTCGCCGGAGCAGGCGCGACGCATCTACGACTGGATGGAGCACGGGAAGAGCAGCACGGGGAAGGCCGACATCTACTCGCGCTGGATTTTCGCGCCACGCTCGACCACCATTCACAACCCGATGTGGGATGAGAAGGGCGTGAAAGACCCCAACGCCGACGGCGTCGAGCCGTGGTGGCACTTCGGCTGGCGCGGCACGCCTTACGGCGAGGTTCAGTGCCAGGACGGCGGGGCGATCCTGTACACTTCGTTCTTCGATCTCATGGCTCGCTCGCGTCTCATCGGGCCGGACAACGCCTGGGGGCGCTGGCAGGCGATTCTGGGGCGATACCGGGAACCGGATCGCCTTTGTGGAGGCCCGCCGTTGTTCCGGGGCGAAATCCCACAGCAGGCGAATGCCGGAGCCGTTGGCCTCGACATCCCATTCCCGGAAAGCGGCCTCGTCCCGACGTGGTTCCTGTATGGCCTTGCAGGCGTGCAAGCCACCGCGGACGGACTCATCATTGCTCCGCGTCTTCCGAAGGCGCTGCCGTGGCTCGTGATCCGCAATCTGAGCTATCGCGGGTTGATCTGCGACCTGCGGGTAACGAACACCTCCGTGGAACTGACCTCGCACCGCGCGGGACAGGAGTTCACCTGGAAGAGGGCGATTCAGCCGGGCGGGCAGGTCATCCTGTGCGACCCGCCGGCGCCGCTGATGACGTTTCCATCGTAAGAGTGGAAGCGTTTCGGCTGGGCTCTTCCTCAATGTGTGTGGGTCGATGCCATGAACTGGTCCTGGCGAGGGCGGTAGCCGACTGCTCTGGATAAGCCGTTGCCGTTGCGTCCGCCAGGACGCCCGGCGCGAAGCGCCCCTCAGCCGGGCGCTTTAGCGCTCGGTTCCGGGCTGGCAATCAGGGCCGTTTCCGTCCGCCAGGACGGGTGGCGGCGCAGCCGCCCAAGTCGTCCGGGGACGCCAGCAGGCTGGGCCTTCTGTCGGGCGCTTCGCGCCGCCCGTCCTGG
>CAYWBK010000014.1:0-31626 GCA_964455745.1 uncultured Armatimonadia bacterium | reverse complement strand
AAACGGCCCGTGCCTCGACCCTTTGAAGGCCCCTGACTAAAAACGATGCTCCTGCGGCCAGCCTGTCCAGCCTTGACTTCTCGGCCCCTTGCCCCTAAAATAAGTCGTGAAGCAATTCACAACTTCCCCCGCTTCGAGGAGGTCCGCGTCTTCACATGGCCCAACGCTCCGGGCCGGCCGTCGCCGGGCCGCCGATAACTCCCTCGCCGGATGCCCTGCGCTCGATCCCTATGCCGAGCCTTCGGCGGCTGCCTCGCTATTACCAGCTTCTCCGGCACATGTACGTGGGGGACAACGATCATATCACCAGCGCGCAGATCGCGGCGGCGCTCGATCTCGAGGAGACCCAGGTTCGCAAGGACATCGCGGCGACGGGTTTCGGGGGCAAGCCCAAGCGCGGCTTCCACGGGCGCTCGCTGCTGCTGTTCCTGGAGCAGTTCCTCGGCCTCAGCCGCGTCAATGAGGCGGTCCTCATCGGGGCCGGCAATCTTGGGCGGGCGCTGCTCAACTACGGGGGGTTCGCGGAGTTCGGCCTGAACATCTCGGCGGTGTTCGATACCGACGCCACCAAGATCGGCACCCTCATCGCCGGGCGGCGCGTGTATCACGTTCGCGACCTGACTTACATCATCTCTCGGCTCAACATCCGTCTGGCGATCATCACCGTCCCCGGCGAGGCCGCCCAGGATGTCGCCGACGCGCTGGTTGCCGGGGGGACGCTCGCTATCTGGAACTTCTCACCCGTTCACCTGCGCGTGCCGGAGACCGTGCGCGTGTTCAGCGAAAACCTCGCCGTCAGCCTCGCAACGCTTTCCCACTACCTCGCCGTCTGCGATGTCAACGGCAGCGGTGCGGCGACGGCAGGCCCGCCTGCGTAGTCCGTCGCGCCGCCCCGTTCAGGGCCTGTTGCCCTTCACCGGCATAACCCCCAGCCAGTGCACCGTCTGCCCCACCGCCGCGATCGCGATGAGGGTCAGGAAAACGGCCCCGGCGACCAGCCCCCATTTGCGCCGCGCCGGGACGTAGCTCACCAGCCGCCAGATCGACCTCAATTCCAGACCCATCGCGAGGATCGCCAGCGGCACGAACACCGGCGTGGGCCAGCCGGGATCGCTGACGCTTCGCCGGCGCAGGCATACCTCGACGAAGGCGTCCCACTGGAAGCCATAACGTTTCGTCCATCCCAGGGCGAGCATCATCGCCAGCGCGGGGAGGAGCAGCGGCCACGCGCACCGGCCAGTCGCGCGCGCGATGTCGTTCGGCCGCACAGGCAGCCGCAGGAGGCTTGCCGTTACCCAAAGCGCCCCCCGCCACATCAACCCGACCACAGGAAAGCACGCCATCCACAGCCACGCCTGCGTAACCGTGTTCGGGAGGCCGTGCAGCATGTTGTAGTATAGAAACGGCGCCCCCAGCGCCACGAAGCCGGGCAAAGGAACAACTACCCGACTGAAAGATACCACCGTGTAATACATCCCCAGACTCAGGCCCAGCCCGATGTCCATCAGGAAGGCCGTCACCCGATGCGTCCGGTTCCCGCGTAGAGGGGGGCGAAACCCGTACTCCGGCGCGTACACTACGGCGAACTCCTCTCAGCGGTCACGCGGCGTCTATGGCCGAGGCGGGAGGTCCTCCCGGCGCCCCCCGCCTCGGCATTCATATCCCTGTTCAGCAAAGCGGCTCGAGGATCGACACCGCGCGCTTGATGTCTGCCACTTGCTCATCGCCGCTGATCTCGCGCTCGATGGTCAATGTGCCGCAGAAGCCCATCGACTTGAGCTTCGGCACCAGGGCCGGGAAGTTCACTCGCCCCTCGCCCATCGGCTTCTCGTGGCCGAGCTCCTTGCCCTCGGTGGGGTACTCGCCGTCCTTGGCGTGCACGCCGTGGACATACTTGCCGAAGACATCCAATGCGTCCACCGGGTTGCCTCTGCCGTACATGAGGATGTTCGCGGGGTCGAGGTTGATGAACGCGTTGCCGGTGCCGATGTCCTCGATGGTGCGCAGGAGGGTGATCGGCGTCTCCTGGCCGGTCTCGAACCAGAACTCCACACCGGCCGCCGCGCAGGCCTGGCAGACCTCCTGCAATGCGTACACGGTGTCGCGGTACTGCGGGTCGCCCGGGTTTTCGGGGATGAACCCGGCGTGTGTGGTGATGGACTGCACGCCGATCTTGCCGGCGATCTCGGCGGCTTGTTGCAGGGTTGCGACCCGCGCCGCCCGCCATTGCACCGGGACGAGGCCGATGGTGTGCGGGCCGCCGCTGAAGTTCCAGATGGCCGGGCCGGGCAGCCCCGCCCAAAGCGTGTTGATCTCGATCCCGGCGGCGTCCGCGGCGGCCTTCAGCGCCTGCCCCGCCTCGAGCGTCTGCCCGGGCCCCCAGCCGACCTGGCAGGACTGCAGGCCGAGGCTCTTGACCTTCTGGATAGGCTCTTGAGGGTCTCCGTAGTGATATAGCATGACGCCGATCTTCAGTTTGCAGGACATCGTATTGACTCCTTATTGTAACCGGGCATTTCCGGCCTGGTGGTGAGTGCGCCGACGGCACAGGTGTGGTGCGTTCGCCGTCGGCGGGCAATGTCCTGCGATGGGGCTCTTCCTCAATGTGTGTGGGTAGCTTGACGGTGGCTGAGTAGACCGTCTCGGGCGCGTGGTCACTATCCGTGCCGTCGCGTCCGCAGGACGCCCGGCCCCACCGCAGGCGGGCCCCTCAGCCGGATGCTTCAGCGTCCGGGGCACCGCGCCGCCCATACCGAGTCGTCCGCAGGCCCCATTGCCGCCTGCGCCGGCAGGACACGGCTTCGGGCGGCTGCGCCGCCACCCGTCCTGGCGGACGGAAACGGCCGTGACTACCGGCCCTGAACCGGACGCTGAAGCATCCGGCTGAGGGGCGCTTCGCGCCGGGCGTCCTGCGGACGCAACGGCAACGGCTTCGTTACGCCCTGATACGAGATCCTGGACAAGACCAGTTCGAGGTCACTACCCACACACATTGAGGAAGAGCCTGCGATGGGGGCCTGCAGGTTATGGGTTTGCGAACGAACGCTGCAGGGAAGCGTTCTTTCAGAGGGCGCACGTCTGACGAGGATGTCCGCAGGAAATGCGTGCGGTGGCAGGACGATGCCTCTATCCCGCCGAATCATAGCTTGGGTTCCATTGGCGCACGACTCATCGACAGGAGCTGAACAAAGTGGCAACGGAGACCTACAGCCCGCGCGACGACCTTGTGCTTCGCGAGTTCCTATCGCGGGTGCGCGAGGCCGTTGGCAAAGCTCCCCAAGAGGTCCTGCTGTTCGGTTCGCGAGCCCGGGGCGATCACGACCCCACCTCCGACTACGACCTCATCATGGTCTACGACGAGGTGACGGACGAGATGCAGGAGACCATACGAAGGGTTGAGTCGCAGGTTGGAATGGACCACACGGTGCTCATTTCCTACTGGTTGGTCGGACAAGACGAGTTGGAGGGCTTCACTTGCGAGCCGTTCGTAATCAATGCCTGCCGCGAGGGTGTGTACATCTGAATGCGTTCCGCTAGCCCGCGACGTCTCGTCCAGATGATGATGAGGAAGGCAGAGGCGTTCCTGCGAGCCGCTGAGCGCGATGCGCGGGATGCGGATTGGTCCAGAGCTGCCAGCGGTGCGTACTACGCGGTATTCCACGCGATGTCCGCAGCCCTCGCTTCTCAGGATCTCGCATACTCGAAGCATTCTGGCGTCATCGCGTTCTTCCGCAAGCACTTCATCCGGACGGGAATCCTGCCTGAGGAATTCTCAGAGGTCATCACGCGTCTCAGCGAGGACAGAGAGATTGGCGACTACTCGTATGAGCGCAGCGTGAACCCTTCCGCCGCGATCAAGGACGTGCATGACGGCCTGCGTGTCGTAGCCGCGATCAGGGAGCACCTGCTGGCGCAAGGCTTCCAGTTGGACGCGCCGAGTCAGGAAACCTGAGTCCCCCGCATCCCACTCCCGCCGTCTCCTGCGCTCGCTGCATGTCAGGCCACCCTCGTCGCCGGACTTCAGCGTCCGGCTGCCTGTTCCAGCCGCAGAATCGTGAATGAGTGCGCCGGGAAGGTATGTGCGAAGCTTTCGGCGCCGGCCTGGATTGTGACCTTCGCCTGGTGTGGAGCGATCAGCTTCGGCTGTGCAGTTGTGTTGACGGCGTCGGGCGCGCCTGCCAGCACTTGTGTCGAGGTGATCGGGGCAGGACGGAAGCCATGCAGATCGACGGTGGCGGTGATGTCGGCGCTGCCGTAGTTTACGGCCTGAAGCTGAAGCGTCCGGCCTTGCTCGTCGCGCTTGGCGGTGACATCGAGTGTACCGACGGTGCCGGTGATGTCGGCGCGGACGCACAGCGGAAGCCAGTTGCGGGACAGCATCTGCGTGATGAAATACGCGGGCTGGGGCCAGACGCTGGAGGGGTTCAGGAACAACAGGCCCTGGTCCCACCCGTTGTCGTTTTGCCCGTCGGGCTGCAGGCAGTTCGCCGAGCAGATCACAAGCACGTGGTCGCCCATGCGCTCCAAAGCATTGGTGGAGCGCGCGTTGGCCAGGGCGCGGTTCAGGTCGTGGCGGTTGGCGTTCAGCTCCAGCACGCACAGCTTGAAGCGCGCGTCGGGGCAGAGGCTGTGGAGGGCGTCAACGAGGCTGGGGAGTGTATACAGGCCACCGAGGTTCGCAGGGTCTTCGCTCCAAACATGAACATCGAAGCAGACCTCCCGCCCGTGAACGGCGGCGAGCTGCAGGATCTTCTGCTGTACGGCAAGGGACGTGATGCGTGGCGCGCCGGTGAAGCTCAGCGGGTTCTTGATGGGATCGCCGTAGGTAAA
Organism: uncultured Armatimonadia bacterium; assembly: GCA_964455745.1. Classification (GTDB taxonomy): domain Bacteria; phylum Armatimonadota; class Zipacnadia; order Zipacnadales; family CAYWBK01; genus CAYWBK01. The sequence continues at coordinate 26,796 of CAYWBK010000014.1, read as the reverse complement.
GTCGCCTACGATGATGGTGATGTCCGGGTCGGCGGCCCAGATGGCCTCGGCAAGGGGGCGAAATCGCCGCCAGTAGGCCTCATCGACGGCCTCCTCATTGCCGAGTTCGAGATAGCGCAGGCAGTAAGGCTTGGGGTGGCCGTCGGCGGCGCGGCGCGCGCCCCACTTGCTGTCGGCGGGGCCGTTGGCATAGGCGACGAAGTCGGCCATGCTCCGGGGCGTCTCGTCCATGTTGAAGGCGGGGATGCCCACGAATCCGGCGGCATCGCATAGCTGCATGAAGTCCACGATGCCCCAACCGTTCGACGACCAGGGGTACCAGGTCCCCGTGTATGGCTCGCGCCGATCACGGGGGCCGATCATCTTCTGCCAGCGGTACTCGCCCGCGTTGACCATGCTGCCGCCGCAGCGCAGCACGGTCAGGCCCTGTTCGACGAGGCCCTCGGCCACATCGCGGCGCGAGGCCAAGCCCTTGTACCGGCCCCACTCGCCGGGGTGAAGCGCGACGTATCCCAGAGTGACCGAGCCTGGCTTGGTGAGATAGACCGCCAGGCGACCGGCCCGGTCATCGGCGTTGGGGGTGAGGGTGAAGTCCAGCCGGCCCCAATTGCGCGCGGCAACGGTTACGACGGTCTTGGCGTAGGTGCGGGCGCCATCGGCACTCTCCAGCGCCACCGTCAGCGGGGTGCCGCCGGCGGCGCGGGCCCACAGGCAGCCCGTATAGGGCAGACCCCTGCGGAAGCACATGCCCTGGCGGTTCAGCCCACGGTTCTCGATGCCGACGGCCCCCGGCCCCGCTGTCATGGTGAGGGTTTGGCTCTGGCGGCCCACGAAGGGCTTCTCCGCGGTCAGCGTAGCGCCGCCCTGCGCCCGGCCTGTCTGCACCATGCGCCACATGGCACTGACGGCGCCGCGCAGGGCACTGCCCTCGCGCGCGACGAAGGGGATGCTGTGGCGGCCCTGGCCTGTGTCGGTCCACAGGTTCCTGAAGCGCGCTTTGCGCTGCCACGGCCGCAAGCCGACCGCGCCTGCCGGCAATGGGTGCGGGTCGGTGTAGGTGGTGGCTATCTGGCGGCCGTCCACGTCCACGGCGATCTGCCCGCCCGAGAGCCTGGCGCTGAGAGGTATCCAGCGGCCGACAGGGATGTCGACGGGCGTCTCGGCCAGGGGCAGCCAGTCGTGTTCGTGCCGGCCAATGATCAAGACGCCGCCGCTTTGGTCCAGCGAGACCTCATAGCCGATGAAGGCGTCGGCCCCACGCCCTACTTCGCGCACCCGGAGAATGAGGCCGGCATTCCCGGACGCGAATTCGCTGAAGTAGACCTCGACGCCCGCGCTACCGTCGGCCCATTCCCCGCGCGACTGAACCAGCTTCGGTCCGGGCCCGGCATCCGCCGACAGTGTGCCGTCGGGCTCGACCTCCCAGGCTCCCTCCGAGGCCATGAAGCCTTCCGGAGGCACAGATACGGGAGGCTCTTGAAAGCTCTCGCCGAAGACCATCTGGGTATAGATGCCGCCGTAAAGCTCGTGGTTTACGTCCTCGATGCAAGCGCCGGTCATGGTGCGACTGACATGGGCGATGACCGTGTCCGGGTGGACATCAATGCGGGTTTGCGCGAGGCCCGGGGTTGCGGCCATGATCGCGATCACACTCCACAGCAACATGTCTGGTCCATCCCTCGTCCTGGGTGTCGCTTCGGCGACGGCCATTGTGGCGGCTCACCGTGCGTCCGGGTTTCGCCCGCGATTCCGGCGAGACCTCCGCCAGCCGCTCAGGCGGGACGAGCATTCGGAAGGTCGCCACTGCCGGCGGCGCGCAAGAACCTGTCGCCCCTACCTCCCCCTTTTTCCCGCCGCCTCAATCGCCGCTGCGATGCGCTTGGCAGTCGTCATCGCCCATAAGTGAACGGCCAATGGCGACCTCACCCCCGGCGCATGATGGCCTGGCAGGCTTTGACGAACCCCTCAGGATCATCGGGGGTGAACCTGAACTGCACGAAGGCGCCGGACCTGCGCTGCAGGGAGACGTGGCGGCACAGGTCGGCGTTGTCGAGCTTCACCCCCCGATACGTGACCAGGCCCTTTCCCCGGAAAAGGTCCGCTACAACGATTGGGGGTCGCACCTGGACGCTCACGATGTCAGCCGCAGGGATGACGATCCTCCCGAAGATCCAGGGCAGGTCCACCCGGTCGGCGTAGATGCGATACTCGTGCCAGAAGCTTCGCCATGTGCGCTTGGACACATACAAGGGCGCGTCGCTCATGTCGGCCATCACGGGTCCTGTTCGGGATCGCAGTATGCTTTCAGCCCTGTTCGCGCTATCGGCCTGTGTTCATTTCGGCTGGGCGGCGACCCACGTCGCAATGTCCCCGATCACCTCAGGGGCGATGTGCATCGGGTGCCCGTACTCATCGGGCGTGGCCATGCCCTGCCCCGCCGCGAAGAGGTGGTTCAGGTTGTCGTAGAGCTTGAGGGTGACGTTCTTGCGATCGCCCAGGGCCTGCTGCCAACCGGCGAAATCCGCCCGAGTGACCTGGTAGTCGCGCCCTCCCTGCAGGACGAGCATCGGCAGGTTGAGGCCTGCTGCGACAGTAGCCGGCTTGTAGCCGCGCAGGTCGAGCCAGTACGAAACCGGGGCGTAGAAGAGCAGCTCGCCGGGCTTCGCGTCGGCCTCCAGGTTGGGGTCCTTCACCCGGACAAGCTGCGCCTTCAGCTTGTCGAACTCCTGTTTCTCGGCGGGGCTCAGGTTGCCCCTGACCGCTGCCACGTAATCAAGTTGCTCCGCAGCCACGTCCTCGAAAGGACGGGTCGGGCCGGCCATGATGACAATTCCGGCCAGCTTCGGGTCCGCAGCGGCGATCCGGGGGGCGAGCATGGCTCCGAGGCTGTGGCCGACCACGAAAACGCGCGCGGGATCGACGCCTTTCGTCTGTCGCAGCAAGGCGACGGCGGCAAGCGCATCGTCGATGGTCTCTTGCTTGACGGTAAGGCCGTCTTGGTGCTGGATGAGCTTGGCGCCGTACACCTTGGAGCGCTTCTCATAGCGCAGCACGGCGATCCCGCGAGACGCGAGGCCCCCGGCCAGATCGCGGAACGGTTTGTTCGGCCCGATGGTCTCGTCACGATCCTGCGGCCCCGATCCGTGCACCAGGACGACCGCCGGGAACGGGCCGTCCCCCGCCGGCATGGAGAGCGTGCCGGGCAGCGCCCACTCGCCGGTGCCGATCTTGACCTCGGTCTCGCGGAACGCATCGGCCCTGATGTAGGCGGGCGGCTGGTAGTCATCGGAGCGGTCGGGGGGGACGAACCAAAGGCCGCTGATCTGGCCCTGGGCGTTCAGCACAACCTTAATGCCGATGAGATCGCGCTTGAACTGACAGTTCACAGTGACCACGTCGAACCCCTGCTGCTTGCTGCACTTTGCAGATACTGACTCCTGATATGGCCCAAGCTGGCCCACGACGGCCTGCCAGGTCTGGCCTAGCTTGTCAGCGGGCATGGCGGCCGCCATCGTCTGGTCGAAGCTCGCGGCGGCCTTGGCGAAGTCCTCCGCGACCAGTTCGTCGATGAACTTCTGGGCTGCATCCGCCGGGGCGCCGCCGGGGGCGACCAGTTGGGCTTTGACGCAAGAGACCACGCCCGCGACCATCAGCGAGGCGAGAACCGCCGGTAACCAGTTGCGCATTGCCGACACTCCCTATGTTGAGTGGTGTTTACAGCCCCGCGCGGTAAATGGTCATGGCGATGACGATCTTGCTGATGGATTCCGCCACGATGACGCCTGCCACATAAACCCCGATCGCCGGGCCGGTCTCCAGGCCGCTGGCTTCCTTCACCGCGAAGAAGTTGAGGAAGGCCCCCCACAGCATCAGCGCCATCATCACCGCCATGCCAACCATGATCCACCAGATCCCCGGAACGGTCATTATCTGTTGCAGGAGCTGGTCCGGGTGTTGCGCCGTCTGGGTGAGGATAGTGGTGAGCGGGCCCATGAGCTTGCCGAGAAGGCTTGGCAGGAGAAGGATGCCACTGAGTAGGAACGGTAGCCGTCCTATTGCCAGCATCCCCAGGAAGTCCAGGCCGCGTGGCCTCGGGCGAGCGAAGATCGCCCCGGCGGCCCAGAACAGCAGCGCCACGATGAGCCAGTCCGCCACTCCCTCGAAGGCGAGAAACCACGCGGGCGCGTGGAAAGCGGGGTTCACATGCAGATCCATGACGCCGTCGAAGTTGACCTGCGCACGGATGGCCACCACTGCGGTCGCCGCGACGATGAAGACGCCCCAGCCCAGCGCCGGCCACCCATCGACCCGCGTGAACGGATTCACGCACAGCCATAGCGTCCCCCATATTCCCCGCGGCTCGTCTTTGCGCAGGTACTGACGCACCACTTCGTCACTCATCATGCTCACCCGCCTGCTCGAGCTGCTCGATCCGGGCAATCAGCTCGTTGAGCCGACTGCGGACGGTCGGGTAGCTGACCTTGAACCGCTGCGCCATTTCCTTGAGACTCCCGCTGGCCTTCACGAACGCGACGATGAACTCCTGTTCCTCGTGCCTGAGGCGCGCGAGTGTCCCCAGTGAGAAGGCGCCATCGAGCGATATCTCGCACTTGTTGCACCAGAGGCTGCGAACGTGAAGCGGCCCGCCACAACTGGGGCACTGACCGATCAGGACGGGCATGAGGCACCTCCTCGCTGGCCATGATTGCGCTCAACTCCACATTATTATAGTGATGTATGTAAACTATGTCAATGCTATAGTAAACTATATTCATAACGTATGCAGCAATCAGCAAAGGGCAAGCAATCCCGGACACTCACCGTCGCCCGTGGCGCCCGCCGCACATGGCCCCCCATCGGTGTCGGCGGGCCGTCTGGTGGCGGATGACCGCATCGTGGGGGAACTGGCCGCCACGGGGGTCCGCCCGCCGATTGTAGGTAGAACTGCCGCAAGCGTGGCGGTGGGGAACGGCGAGGGGAAAGGATTGATAGGATTTGGAGGATTATGGCATGACGGATAGTCCCGTAACGGCATAGCCCGACGGCCTGTCCGCTGGCTGTTTAGTACGGTCTGACTACCGCCGATTACCTACCATTATTACGCCGCTTTGACAACCGGCAGATGAAGCGCTCGGAATGTTGTCAGAGGCTGACCGTATCGCAAGATGAAGAGCGAACGGCATTGAACCACGGAGACACAGAGAGCACAGAGAACGGCTGGGAAACGGCCGGCCTGCCCCACGATAGGCGTTAAGAGACGTTGCCGTTCTCTGTGCCCTCTGTCTCTGTGGTTCAATCGCCGGCTATTTCTCCGCAGGGCATCTCATTGCCGATCAGGGCCGCGCAACTGGCGTAGTAATACTACCTACAAGCAAAAGACACACCCGCCGCCACGTGAGCCGGTTGCCAATACACGAACCACGGGCTATACTCTCGCGTACTTATGCGAGTTTCGCGCATGGGTGGCGGGGGCACGCCAGTCATAAGGCCGCTGGCTGGACGCGGGCACTGCGTCCCGGCCGGTGAGGGTGTTATTGCCGGGAATGGGGGCCATCACGCGGGACAGGCACGCAGGCACGGCAAGTAGGCATGGCGCTTCTCTGGAGTCGGATCATGGCTTCCGAACCCAACGTCACAAGCACAGAGCTGGATGTGGATTTCTCCGTTGTGGTGCCGGTATACAACTCGGAGCGGACCCTCGAGGCGCTGGTGGAGCGTGTGGGGAAGGTCTTCCACGACCTGGGGCGAACTTACGAAATCGTGCTTACCGACGACGGCAGCCGGGATGGTTCGTGGCGGGTCATCGAGGCGCTGCACGCGCGAGGCGAGCCAATCCGGGCTTTCCGTCTCATGCGCAACCACGGACAGCATTACGCGCTCAAGTGCGGCCTCGACAACTGCACCGGACGATACGCCATCACGATGGATGACGATCTTCAGCATCCCCCCGAGGAGATCGTCAAGCTCATTGAGGCCATCGAATCAGACCCTGAGGTTGACGTTGTCATCGGCGACTACGAGAAGAAAGAACACTCCGCCGTCCGTAACGCCGGCACGTCGCTGCACAACTACCTCAATAGCATCATCTTCGGCAAAGACCCCAAGCTGGCTCTAACTAGCTTCCGCATCATCAACCGGAGCGTCTTGAATGAGATACGGAAGGTCGGCCACGTTCGACCGAGAATCGGGCTGATAATCCTCAGCATCACCCGTCGCATCAAGAACGTGCCCGTGCGCCACGAGCCGCGGAAGATCGGACGATCGGGCTATTCGTGGAGCCGGATGATCGTGGACACTTGGGATAACGTGATCAACTACAGCGCACTGCCGCTGCGGATTGTCAGTTGGATCGGTATCTCCAGTTCGGTCCTGAGCGGCGCGTTGGCAGTCTTCTACCTGATAAGGCGCCTTCTGGGAGAGATCAGCGTCTCCGGCTTCACGTCCACGATCCTGGTGGTGCTGTTCTCTTCCGGCCTCATCCTTTTCTCGTTCGGCTTCGTCGGTGAGTATCTGAACCGCATCATGTCCCAACAGATGATGGCGGCCCAGTACACGGTGCGCACAACCCTGTTGCCGACGCACGAAGAGCACGCGGAGTGATGCGGCTGACGTCAGTAGACGCCAGACAGCACTGGGCTCAGTTCGTGAAGCACACAGGAATACCAGGAGTAGGCCAATATGACCGGCATGGTGGAATTGCCCCTCGTCGTGCTCAGATCCAATGATGCTTGTTTTCTCGGCATTCTCCGCAGTTGTGGGATAGCCGGCATTCCAGTTATCCCCGTGGTGTTTGACTGGCCAGGTTCTGGCCCGTGGTTTTCGGAGGCCTCGAAGTACTACCACGACCCCATCCGCATCCCCAATCCCGCTGCTGACGAGCAAGGGGCGGTCGAGGCCCTTGCGAGCATAGGGGAGCGGCTCGTGAGAGAGTATGGACAGAAGCTGCTGATCGTTCCCTCGAGCGACACAAACCTGATGCTCTTGCAGAACAACTTCGAGGCGCTAAGCCCATACTACCTGTACATGGGCGCCGTCGATCTCGACGCCCCCAGGTTGGACGCCATTCGCAAGGACAGTTTGGCCTCGATATTGGCGGAGGCGCAGATCGGCATTCCGAAGACTGTTGCTTGCATTGCCCCCGATGATGTCGATACGGCCGTCTCCGAAATGACCTACCCGTGTCTCTATAAGCCCACCCATAAGGACTACGTGCAGAGCTTCCAGAACACTCACAACCGGTACAAAGCTGTCGAGTGCCGGACGCCGGAGGAACTCCGCGAGCGCCTGAATCAGGAGCTGGCAGCAGGATACGAACTGGTCGTCCAGGAGAAGCTGCTGTTCTCCCGCCCCGAGGACGAAAGCTCCTGTTACATCTATTCGGACGCAGACCAGAATATCCGCCTCGCCTGCACCGCGCATAGGGAGGGGGAGTTCCCGAAGCCGTATGGCACCGGCACCATATTCCGCCTCACCTGGATAGAGCAGTTGCTCCCCGTAGCGAACGCCATAGTTACGGCTCTCCGTTGGCGCGGGCTTTTGGGCATCGAGTTCATGCGAAGCCAGGCTGACGGCCAGTGGAAGGTAATAGAGCTCAACGCCAGGCCGTGGCTGTTTCATCATTGGCAGACAGTCTGGGGGTTCAACTACATCCAGCATCTGCACGCTGACACCTACGGCTACTTGGAGCCATTCCAAGACACACGCTGGCCGACTCCCGCTATGCTCGACACGCGGCCAGTCCATCTAGACTGGGCGACCGTGGTCAGGGAACTGGGGCGGCAGCATTCGACGGCCGAGGAGTTCATGGGTGGGTTGGTGGCGTGGATGGACACGACCGAGGGGGCAAGAACCTTCCCTTACGTGGACATGGATGATCCCGCGCCCGGACTGAAGGAGTTGGAGTATCTGGCCGAGCACGCTGAGGGTCCGCTGAAGGCCACACTGAACATGGCGCAGATGCTCTGTCGCGCCTATGTCGCCTCCATCTCTCCAGATGGAAGGCTGTAGGTGCTCCCGCTCGCCTTGGCGGCGCAGGGCTTGGCGCCGTGTGCCGATTGCAGGGCAAGGTAGTCGAGCCCGGGCCAAACACCGTACACACGATGAGGCCGGCTCCGGGCGTTGCCCCACCTATAGCCGCGTCCCTATGTGAGGAGCGTACAATGCAATACGCCGTGCTGGGGGCGGGCAACGGTGGGCAGACACTGGCTTCCGTGCTAAGAAGCCAAGGCTACTCGCTACGGTTGTGGAACCGCAGCGGCGCCGTCATCGCCGCCCTGAGGGAAAGGGGAAAGATCGTCGTCACCGGCGCGGTCAGCCTCGAGGTCCCCGCGGACTTCCTGACCATGTCGCTCGAGGAGGCCCTTGCGGGGACCGATGTGGCGCTCTGGACAGTGCCCGCGCACGCCCACCGCGCGTTAGCCGAGGCCGTGGCGCCCTATGTGACTGCCGACCAGATACACATCCTCAACCCGGGGCGTACCGGAGGCGCTCTGGAGGTCTGGACCGTGTTCCATCGGCTGTGCCCTGAACGAGTGCCCGTCGTCGCCGAGACACAAAGCCTTCTCTATGCGTGCAGGACGGTCGCACCAGGCTCGGTGGAGCTGCTGCATGTGAAGCCGAGGAACGTGGTATCATGTTTGCCGAGTTGGCGGATGGACCGCGTGAGCGCCGCGATGGCAGGCATCTACGCGGGGTTGGAGTGCAGGGATTCCACGTTCGACACCAGTATCGAGAACATCGGCGCTATCCTGCACCCGGTGCCCGCCTTGCTGAATACCGGCTGGATCGAGAGGCCGGAGACGCCCTTCTTGCACTACTTCATGGGCATCTCGCCGACCATAGCCAGGCTCCTCGAGAGAATCGACGCGGAGCGCGTCTCCGTGGCCGGCGCGTATGGCATCTCCACTCTATCCGTCCTTGAGTGGCACAACCGAACCTACGGTTCGGACGCTGCCACCCTTTACGATGCTCTACAAAGCAACAGCGGCTATGCCGCCATCGCGGCTCCCACTAGCATGGCTCACCGTTACGTGCACGAGGACGTACCCACCGGCCTCGTGCCCATCGCGGAGTTGGGGCGAAACGCCGGAGTGCCGACTCCGCTCACGGATCTCGCCATACGTTTGGCGGATGAACTGCTGGGGACCGATTATCGGCACACAGGCAGGACCTTGCATCGGCTCGGGCTGGATGGCCTGAGTGTGGATGAGTGCGTCGAGGTCTTTGCAGGCCGCCGGTCTCCGGCGTAACGCTGCACGGCTCTTTCCGAGACGGGCTTAGCCGCAATACCGTTCATTTGGGTGCGGGGTGCCCGCCGAAGGCGGGGGTATCCCGCGCATTGTCGCGGCTCTGTGGGGTCCCCGTCTTCACCTGCTTCGCCGGTGAAAACACCCCACAGCTATGTGAACAGCATTGGGCTTAGCCGTCCAGCCATACCGTCCTCTGCAAACGCACCGACCTCCGGCACGCATGTGATGGCGACGGCGGTAGGGACCGAGAGGTCTGGCCCCCCGCAAACAGTTCTGCGCGCTTCCGGGTTCGCCATACGGTGCCACTCGGAGTGGAGGCAGTCAGCACTCATGAACGAACTCAGTGGGCGCACCGGCGAACCAGCGCGTCGGCGCCTTTGGAAGCTCGGACTTCAGGTCCTCGTCACAGCGGCCGTTGTGGCCGCTTTACTGTGGCGTGTCGACCTACACGGCCTGCTGTTGCGCCTCCGACAGGCTCAGCCGATCCCGCTCGCCGCGTCAGTGGCGTTTGCCATCCTCTCCATCGCGATCATGGCACAGCGCTGGCGGCAGATCATCCGCAATGACGGCGTCAACCCGCCGTTCAATGAGTTGTTCGCGTACTATCTGGAGTCCATGTTTTTCGGCTTGTTCTTACCAAGCGCAATGGGTGGAGACCTTTACCGCGGCCTGCGGATCTACGGCCGGTTGGGGGGCGCCAGGAAAGCGGCCGTCAACATCTTCGCCGAACGCCTCGTAGGCGTGTGGGGCATCTGCGTGCTCGGGCTCGTGGGGATGGCGTCGGGTGGGGTGCAGCGCTCGCCACTGGGCCAAGGCTTCCTTATCACTTACATCGTTGTCATCGTCGCGTCGGTTCTGGTAGTCAGCAAGTCCGTCCAGAGGGTATTGAATGCCATACTCCGACGCGTGGGGCTGCGCCGGGCGGCCGATCTGCATGACCAAGTCGTCCTGCAGATGCACGGCTATCTGCGCACCCCGAGGCTGCTGGCCAGTCTGTTCGTGCTGACAGTGGCACAGGCGTTCGCGGGCAGCATGTCTGCCTACTGTGTCGGCGTGTCGGTAGGCCTTCCCTTACGCATCCCTTTCTACTTGCTGGCGATGCCGCTAACATGGCTGGCCGGCATGGTGCCGGCTCTCGGTGGGGTCGGGCCGCGAGAGGGAACCTTCGCGTATCTGGCGATCGCTGCCGGCGCCGACGGCGCGGGGGCTGTGGCTGCCGGGGGGCTGCTGCTGGCCGTGAGAGCGATCCAAGGTCTATTGGGCGGCGGTGTCGCCATCGTGCGTGCGCTCAAGAGCCGCGCGTGCGTGGCGGATATCACCGGCTGACCGCAGCGCCATCGAGCCGCGACTGCTCGATTCTTGGGGGGGCTGTGAGTTATCTTTGTTGCCGAACCAGTCGCCGTGCCGCCCCACCGGACGCCGCTTCTGAGGACGAGTGGGCCGGATCTTGTGTTGCGGGGATGGAGCCGCTAAGGGCTCTAACTCGTAAGTGCGGTGACGTATTCTGCGGTCTGTGTTACGACCCGACTCATGTTGGACATCGCCTACATGATTGTTGGCGGCGAGATATCGGGTTGGCGTGGTCGTCGCGTCGCAGACGTATACCGCCCGCAGGGCGGTCGGCCGAAGGCCCCTCAGCCGGATGCTTCAGCGTCCGGTTCGAGACTGGTAGTTAAGCCGTTTCCGTCCGCAGGACGGACGGCGGCGCAGCCGCCAAGCCGTCGTGGGTGTAGGGCCTTCGGCCACCCGTCCTGCGGACGGGGCACACGATGAGACGCGCCTCGGTCCCGGACGCTGAAGCATCCGGCTGAGGGTCCCCGCCTGCGGCGGGGCCGGGCGTCCTATCTGCGGACGCAACGGCCTGGCGTGTTTGCGACTGCGCTGAACGGAGAGACCTCCAAACTCAATCGAGACATGACCTGATGCAGATGGCCGATACTGTTAGGATACGCCACTGAATTTGCGAATGGAGCCGCTAAGGGCCAGCGAAGCACTGCGAATTCCACATCACACCGATGGTTGGCTCCCAGAACAACGGTATCTCAAGGAAGATACGTGGTAACCCGCGAATATCAGATTACCCGATGATGGCCTATTGCGGGAACGGATCAACGGAGACATGTGGAGCTATGATGCGCCTGGGTAAGATCCTAAGGGACCGGAAAGAGAGGGATGATCTGTACTGCAAGCCCGAGTACTGGGATTCCCGATTCGACGAGTCGGAGGACTACGGTCTTCCGATGTGGCCCAACCAGCATGTCAATCCAATCTACCATCGAGAGATGCTGCGGACCATGGACAAGTACCTGCCATCCGTCCGCGGTGCCAGACTGCTCGATGTCGGATGTGGAGCGGGACGCATATCCCGCCACTTTGCCGGCCGCGGCGCCGATGTGGTGGGGTTCGACTTCTCGAGTTCCGCGATAGCGGCTGCCCGCAAACTGTCCCCCGAGGGGAACCCTGTCTACAGAGTGCAGTCCGTATTCGATGTCGAGGACAAGGGTGCCTTCGATATTGCCGTGTCGTGGGCTGCGCTCACTTGCGCCTGTAAGGACGGGCAGCAGTTGTTCGATGTTATGGGTCGCCTGGGTGGAGCCCTCAAGCCGGGCGGCAAGGCCTTGTTCGTCGAACCCATCCACAGAGGATTCCTGCACCGCGTCTTGAACATGAGCGTGCGTGAGTTCACGGCCGTCATGCGCGATGCGAGTTTCACCGTCCATGATATATACCATCTGCACTTTTGGCCGGTGCGGCTCGTGCTGGGATCCTTGCCCTGGCCGAAGCCGATCACGGCTGCCGGTTGTTACGCCGGCGAGGCCGCTTTGAACCTTCTCGGACACCGATGCCTCGGTGATTACATAGCCATTCACGCCACGATCGCGGGGTAGGGCCGACCCGATGGGATGACTACCATGGATAGAATCCTCTTCAACCGGGCTTCCTTGACCGGTTCCGAGATCGACTATGTGATGGAGGCGATCGCGAACGGCCATATCTCCGGAGACGGCCCGTTCACCAAGAAGTGCGAGCAGTTGCTCAGAGAGGTCTTGGGAGTTAAGCGGGCGCTGCTGACCACCTCCTGCACTCACGCCCTCGAAATGGCTGCTTTGTTGCTGGACATTCAGCCGGGGGATGAGATCATCGCTCCCTCTTTCACCTTCGTCACCACGGTCAACGCCTTCGTTCTGCACGGGGCCCGGCCCGTCTTCGCGGACATCCGGCCCGACACCCTCAACATCGACGAGCGCAGCATCGCCGGGCTCATCACTCCTCGAACCAAGGCCATCCTCCCCGTACATTACGCGGGCGTCGGCTGCGAGATGGACGTCATTCTCGATACCGCCGGAAGCAATGGCGTGGCGGTCGTCGAAGACAATGCCCACGGATTGTTCGGAAAGTACAAAGGGAAGTACCTGGGCACCTTCGGCTGCATGGCCACGCAGAGCTTCCACGAGACGAAAAACGTCACCTGTGGCGAGGGCGGGGCGCTGCTTCTCAACGACCCGCAGTACGTCGAGCGCGCCGAGGTCATCCGCGAGAAGGGCACCAATCGCAGTCGCTTCTTCAGGGGCCAGGTAGACAAGTACACGTGGGTGGACCTCGGGTCCAGCTACGTCCCCTCCGACATCCTGGCCGCCTTCCTCTGCGCCCAGTTGGAAGCCCGCGAGAGCATCCAGATCAAGCGGCAGCGCATCTGGGAGCGGTACTACGAGGGCCTGGGCGACTGGGCGCAGGATCGCGGAGTTCGCCTCCCGATTGTGCCGGACGACTGCCAACAGGCCTACCACATGTTCTATCTGCTGATGCCGTCGCTGGAGCAGCGCCAGGGCCTGATCGCGCACCTGAAAGGGCTCGGCATCACGAGCGTCTTCCACTATCTGCCGCTGCACCTGTCGGATATGGGCCGGCGCTTCGGCTGCGAGGAAGGGGCGTGCCCCGTAACTGAGAGCGTAAGTGACCGGCTCCTGAGGCTGCCGTTCCACAACGGCATGACCGAGGAGGACCAAATGCGGGTGATGGAGGCGATCAAAGGCTTCACTCATACCCGTTACTGAACGGCATTCTCACATTCATGCTCGGTCAGGAGGCGCTTATGGTCGGTCGTCGCCTGAAGTTGCCTTTCGGCACGTCACTTCTGGCCGTCGCCAGCGCCGGCGGCGGTCGCAGAGGGTAAGTCCATGAGTCGCATTCCTCGCATGGTCCGCGCGTTTCTGCTGTCCGCAGCCGCTATTGCTCTGTTTCCCCTGCTCTACGCTTTCCTGGTAGTGACCTGGCACAAGGCCGCCGAACCCGTTTCGGTTGCGGTAGTGATGAATGGCACGCTTCCCCCGGAGTCGCCACTGACGATCACCTGCTTGACACGTTCAGGCGGGGAAAGTGAGGTTCCGAGGCAGGCCGACACTTCGGAGGGCACAAGTACAGACCGGCACCGGTGGGCTGTGGATGGATCCAACTTGTATGGATTGCGATTGCATTGCTCGCCCGATCTCGTGGGCCAAATCCGGCGGCTTACCGTAAGCATAGGCACACAGCAATTCGCCTTCTCAGGCCAGGAGCTGCTCACACGATGGCGGCACGACCGCAATGGCGTCGAGGCCCGTTCACCGGGCAGTGCCACCCTCGTGCTTCAATGCCCTCCTGATGTCGCAGGCAAGCGCTCGCACCTTCCCCGTTTCGCCGGCATCATCAACTGGCGTGGCGACCGCAACCTGTTCCCGTCAACAGCGCTAATCTGTGTCTGGGTTCTGCTCGTCCTCACCGTGGCAGGGTTTCGACGACCCCTAATCTCGATCTGGGGACTCGCTGTAGGCGCGATGAGACGACACAGAAGCATCGGAGTACCCATTGGCGTCCTTGTGCTTCTGGCGGCCGCCATCGGCCCCAGTCTTGCATGGGCTTCTTCTCCCCCCAAGGTGGCCGCGGGGTTGGCACTGTTACTCGGGGCGTGCTGCGGGACGGGCTATCTTGTGCTGCGTTGGACGTTCGACTCATTCACTTACCGTCAACGGCTCGCGTTGTGCGGAGGCGTCGGGCTGTGCCTTCTAGTCCCCCTCCAGTTCTCAGCAGGTCTGCTGGGCCCCGTTGCGCTAACGGTTGTCGAAGTGGCCAGCCTGATCGCAGGCGCTTGCGGGCTGGTTCTGCTGGCAACGGACTGGCAGCGAACCCCCGACGTCGAGCGGCGGGTGCCCACGCTGACGCTGGCGGTCACTACTGCGATACTCTTGATGTTCTGTGTTCCCTCGGCGTATGAGATGTCGGTCAGGCCAGACGGAAGCCTGCTTGTCTTGTATGAAGACGCGTCCTATCATGCCGCCTTGGTGACCGGTGCGGAGAGTAGCGCACGGGTTGAGCACCCCTTGTTGCCCTCCATGGAGATACACTACCACTATTTCCTGCACTTTGCGGCGGGGCGTCTCGCCCGTCACCTGGGCTTGTCGACTACGGATGCGCTGTTCCGGTCTGTGCGCCCCTCAGTGTTGCTCATCATTATGCTCACATTGGCAACCTTCCCAGTGTTGGCGCTTGGCAACGCGGCAGGACAGCGCACGTCCGTTTCTTGGCTAGGGCCGGTGGTTGCTTGCGGTCTTCCGAGCATGCGCCTTCTGGGGGGCAACATTCTTGCAGGACGGCTGGAAGTCCCGACATGGGGCTGGGACTTCTGTACGGAGATGTTTGTGAGCATAGGAGGGTTGGGCTTGTGCGCGATGGTGCCTCTCATCGCGTGCCTGCTGGCTCGCTGCAATTCTGCCCCGAAGCCCTCTGGGGCCATATTGCTAGGGCTACTCGTGGGTTCCATGGTCGGGTTCAATATCCCGGCCTTCGGCATTTCATTGGCAGCGCTCTGCCTGGTATCCCTCGCATCGCGTCGGCAAGCCCTGGTCATGGGCCTGTCTTGCGTTATCGCGGCAGCCTGGGGCGGGCACTTGGCGTGGCATGTTATCGGCATGGCCGGTGACACAGTTGGCACGCGGGCAGCCACGCACCTGTCGCTGGCGGCCTGCCTTCACGGCGTCAGGAGCATCGCTTTGAATCTGAGCCCGATGCTACATGTGAAGCTGCTCCTGGCTGCGGCGGCTCTTATCGGCGCGCGAAGAAGCGCCTATACGCTATTCCTGCTCGCCGTAATGGTAGGCAGCATTGCTGTCCGGGTCGTAGGTGAAATAGAGAGCAGTTTCATGACATACGCATACATGCTTGTGGCGATGGGCGCCACGCTGTTGGCCGTTGCCGGCTGTGCTCGGTTAGCATCTCGCGCGATGGAGCCTGCTGTTCGGGCAGGCATCCAGTATGCCGGGGGTGCCGTGGTTGTGATGCTTTGCGCCTGCGCTGCGATGCGTTTGGACGGTCACCGTGGCCAGGTGGGTTGTGCGCTGGGGGTTGTCCTTGTCCTGTCGCTAATGACCGTCGTTGCCAGGCTATCGAACGGAACTGCGTTGGTGGGCTCGCGCATACAACCGCGTTGGCCGTACGCCTTGTGGTCATGTGTTGTCATTCTTGGCGTCATATCCAACACCCAGTTCCCGTGGTTCTACACTCACAAGAGCCGAGTCGAGCCCGGCATCGTCGCTTCCTTGCAGGCAGTCGCAAGCTGGACACCGCCGACTGCAGTGCTCGCGGGCCTCGATCTTCCTTTGCAGCACGATGGTGGAATGGACGCTGAGACCTTCTCTCTTGTGCGCTGGTTCCTATACCCCGCGCTGGCTCAGAGACCGGTCATCACAGAAGCCTATTCTCCCGATCTCGAATACGGTTGGCTAACTCAGCCGGCCTTCGCGGCATCGTCGGCCGCGATCGCCAGTCTGCGTCAGGGGTGTTCGGAGACCGATGCGCGAGCGGTCATCAACGCCTACGGCATCACGCATGTGTTGGCGCCTAAGGGGTTTTATGTGCGGTGGATGGGAGCCGACTGGCTACGGCCGGTTCCATTGCCGGGGGCTCTGACGATGTATGAAGTGGCCAATAGACAGTAGCGCCTACAAGAGCGTGTACGAGGAATCTGCTTAGCTGCGATTGGCGGTCGGTCGCTGTAGTGTGTTTCGATCAAGTTGATGGTCTTTTCGCCACTCTCAATGTGGCCGGGGATGATACGGGACGGCCTGTCTTCCTATCCCTGGATTGCCTCAGCGCGCTTGGGGAAGTAGCGTTCCCGCAAGGCCAGCGCTGGTTGTTCCACGATCTTGCTGCATACGACGCCGAGGCCCACCGCTGACCCGATCCATATCAGCGTATAGACCACCCACCCCAACGCCCCGTCTGGGGGGCAAATATGAGGCGCAGTCAGCCTTGTGATCGTCCAGGCTTGAAGGTGCCAGATATAGATCGAGTAGCTGTAGTAACCGACAAACGCAACAACTCGCGCCGGGAGCGTCGCACAGAGACGGTCCACCCAACAAGCTGGAGTTAAGCCGGGGATCATGCACACCAAGATGCAGCCGTATCCAAGGTACAGCAGCGTGTACCTCGCGCAAAGGCCAGGACCCCCTCCGTAGCGCGATACATAGTCGGCAAGTGCCAGGAACGCGAGTCCGGCTGCGATGAGAGGAAGCTTCAGCCCGGCGATTTTCGCCAGAGTGTTGCGGTGAAAATGGTACAGGTATGCCAGGAGCACACCCCAGAAGAGGCCGTCCAGACGGAGATGCGTCTGGAATAACTCCGTATTGGGCACCGCAGCAATGGTGATCAGCCGTCCGACTAAACAGGCCACCGCCAGAGTAGCCATGATTGGGGGGATCAATCTTAGGCCTCGGATGCTGCGCCGCGTAAGAAAGGCCAGCAGTAGAGGTAGCAGCACATAGAAGTGTTCCTCGACAGCGAGGCTCCAGGCGTGAATCATCTTGGCGTGCAGAATCCCAACGTAATTCTGCAAATGCACGAAGCAGGGCGCAAGCTCTTTGACCGTGGAGAGGACAGTCGATGGGTGGAGACCGCAACTGACGACTAGCCACACAATATAAACATAGTATGGCGGCCAGATCTTGAAGCCGCGCCGTATGCAGAATCTCCAGACATCGATTCGAGATTTGAGACGCGCTTCACGCATGAGTAGGCCTCCTACCAGAAAGCCACTCAACACGAAGAAGAGATCAACTCCACTGGTGCCAAAGCGCCATCCGAACCCTGCCACCGGCGCCAGCACGCCGGCGGACTGTGGGGGAACGAAGTAGTTGTGCACCAGGAGGACGAGAAGGATCGCGATTCCCCGTAAGATGTCCAGTTGCACAATGCGGACAGTGCGCGAAGGCCCAGGTTGGTCTGGCATTTCCTTTGTTGACTGCCCTCGTGGGTCAATTGCGCTCATCCAGGCCTCTCCATGCCAAACGAGTGTTATCCCCTATCTTTGTTATGCGACTTTAGTATTACTCATTCTCCGTACAGTGACAACTGCTTTCCGCAGGAGCATCGTTTTCCGGCATTACTCCGTGCGCCCATACAACGTAATGTAGTTACATTATAGACGGGCACGACTTGTTCAAGAGAAATCGCTCGCGCCCGCTGCCCATGTCGGGACAACTCGGAGCCCCATCACCGAAGATCGCCAAGCCGTCCTCGCCGTTCTCACCCGCGGCGAGTGCCACGGCCTCTTGCTTGCGGCATCCGAGCTCATGGACGAGTTCGCCCCATTCCTCGCCGACACGGGTGTCCTCCCCCCCTCCTCGGCAAAGGCCTCACCAACTTCTTCGCGGAAGTCAGCGTTGATGAGCTCTCCGCGAGTGGAGGGCCTGTTCAGTTCAGGCAACCGCATGGGCTGTAGAGAATGTGGAGGCGGCCCAAACTCCCCCATCCGTCCCGGAGTGTGCGGGGGCGATGCTCATGGGGTGTCACTTCACGGCTGCGCCTCCCCAGGCTTTCTGCGCCCACGCTTCCATCGCGTCGTACTTGTCCTCCCAGGTCGTGTACATCGCGCCCACGATGCCGGGGACGGTCCTGGCGTTGGCGAGCCACTTGGCTATCCCGGAGCCGTCCTCGTCGCCGTCGTAGTAACCGGCGAGAATCTGCTTCAGCCCCAAGTCGGCGAAGAACCCGCAGTTTGCCCCCATCTTGTCGCCGTTCCAGTTCACGATGCCGATGCCGGGGTCGAGGCCTTTCCACGAACCCTTGAGCGTGCCATTCACTGCATAGTAGTGGTCCACGGCGTTGTGCATCGGGTCGAACATGTCGCTCCAGACCCAGATCTCGGCGTCGGGGCGGATGTCGCGAATGATCTGCGCCGCCTTGTGCACATTCCAGGCGAGCAGCTCGCCCGGCGTCATCTTCATGCTCTGGCATAGGGCGCACTGGTTCATCACCCGCATCTCGTCGTGCGACATGAGAAACGCAGCGGGGTGATAGAGGTCGTTCGCCTCCCGCACCTCGGCTTTCCAGTCCTCGAAGATCTTCGGCTCGGCGATGCAGCTCGTCAGCCGGTCGTCGTAGACGATGATCGGGTGATAGTAGCTGACCCGCAGGCGCTCGCCGTCTTTGATGCGCGAGTTCGCGGTGAGCTTGATCGGCGGCTCATCGTGATAGGCGATCCACGGGTGCAGCAGCGGGTCCACGATCTTCTCGTAGTCTTGCCCCTCGGCGTAGGTCGTGCCGTTCTCGCCGTGCACCGTGACCGGGCATCCCGGCCGGCGCAGGACGTTCACGAGGCCGATCTCCTCGATGCGCAGATCGTCCCACCAAAGCTTCCCGTCCTTGCCGGACCACGAACCCAGGTACAGCATGGCATCACTGTGGTCCAGGCTGTTGAAGGCGAGGTCGTAATGCTTCCAGTCCTGTGTCGCCTCGGCGTGGAAGGTCTGGAAGCTGATGGAGCTTGAGGCATCCGGGGTGAGCACCTTCACTTCGGGGTCGGCGGGGACCATGTTCTCGGTCTTCACCCAGAAGGAGATGCGGTAGTGCCGGTAGGGCTGAAGCTTCAGCGGCTGCGCGATCCGGCAGTGCCGGTACTGGTTCTTCCCGATGCTCTCCATGCGCAGTGAAGTCTTGCCGCCGTGCACGACGTCATGGTCGGCAAAAGTGGTGACGCCCTCATCATCCTGGAAGCCCCAGCCGTTGAAGTGGTTGCCGGTCGCGTCCTCGAAGTCGCCATTGATGACCTGGGTCGGGTTGTCCTGCCGGAGAGTGGCGGTTGGCCCGTTGACGACGAACAGTGCGTCCTTGCACAGCACGCCCTCCATGTAGTTGCGGTCAGGGTCGTTCCCCATGACGATGGCGACGAGGTCCATCCCGTTCGCTTTGGCGGCCTGCTTCAGTTCGGCCGCTTTCTCTTGCGGGATGTTGTACGAGAAAGCGACGCCGTTGTACCCGTCGGCTTTGGCGCGCGGGAAGCGGGCGATCATGCGGTCGACTTCCTTCGGGTCGCTCATGTTCTGCCACACGAAAAGCCAGCGCTTCTGCATACCGGGCTTCAGCTTCGCGACGGACCAGTTGGCAGTCGGCGCGGGCGCAGCCCATACGGAGCCAAGGAGCAACACGCCCGCCAATAAGGTGAACGGCCACCTGAGAGCATAACGGTGGTAGGTCATCTTGCACCTGCCTTTCGTAGTGATCGTTGGCATAGAATGCTTCGTGCGGCGCGAGGGTTCCTTCTTCGGGGGAGACGGCGACCTCACCCCCTTCCGTGGCCGCGACAATCCTGTCGCGGCCGTCCCCGACAAGATTGTCGGGGCCACGAACGAGACGCCCGCTCCACGCGATACCCGGGGTTCCGGGGCCGCCGGATGGGTAGACTGTAATTGAGTTCGCTCAACCGAAGAGAGGCGGCGGGGATGTATGGTTCTCCGTGGGTCGCGTTTCTCAGGCGCACGGAGCAGAAAGAGGAGGCGTAGGACATGACCTTCAAACTATCGCACATAACGATCCTGGTGCGTGACCAGGATGAGGCGCTGGAGTGGTACACCACCAAGCTCGGTCTCGAGAAGCGCGCGGATCAGCCGATGGGGCCGGAGATGCGCTGGCTGACAGTCGGAGTGCCCGGACAGCCGGACCCCGAGATCGTGCTCCTCAAGCCCGCGCCCTGCGAGCGCGGTGAGGAGTTCTACAAGACGCTCCTGGAGCGTATCGGGCAAGGAACCATGTGGGGGTTTACTACGGACGATTGCCAGAAGACCTACGAGGAACTGACCGCACGCGGCGTGGAGTTCAATAAGCCGCCGGAAGAGGCGCCTTGGGGTATCCATGCGGAGTTCAAGGACCTCTACGGAAACGAGTTCATGCTAGTACAGCCCCGGAAGTAAGGGATGCTGCCGCAACTCGGAAGGCCTTGCCAACGCCATCTCCTGATCGAGGTGGCGTTGGCGTTTTGGGTGGCCGTGCGCAGCCCCCTTGCGACGCTATTTCGCGCCAGCCCAGTACGGACGACACAGCGGGTCTCCGATGACGATGTCCTGCCAGCCGACGAAGCGGGAGGCCGCGTATAGGCTCTCCGCCAGCGTCCAGCCGCGCAGGTAGCGGTCGAAGAGGATGCTGGGCGAGGCTATGGCCTGCAGCAGCGGCTCGTCGGTGTACCCTTTCACCCCGGAAACTCCCTGGGCGATGAGGTCTGCGATGAGCGACTGGCCGCCCTGCGTCGGGAGGAAGGTCCGTCCGCTGGTTGAGACCGCGGTGTCAGCGACGGCCCCCGGAGCGAACCGCAGCGAGTGGTAGGCGACGGCGGAAAATCGCGAGTCGTTGCTCCCCCATGAGATGTAACCGAGAAGGCCGGAGTGGTCCCCGGCGAACGTGGCGGCATTCGTGAGTTCGACCGGGATGCGCGCATGGATGAGGTCGTACGCGTGCTGCATGTCGGCGTTGAATTCGCTGTAGGCGAGTTCGCCGACGACGCGCAACTGGCCCGGCACCAGCGGGTCGGCGGGCGGCAGGAGCTTCGGCTGCGCAGACCGGTCGCCATACCCGAAAGACGGGCAGGGGTCGAGCAACACCACGCCTGCAGCCGGACGCCCCCTGGCGTCACGCCCTGCTTTCTCGGCGGCGAGGGCTCGCGCGACCAATGCTTCTGCATCGGCCTCCGTGTACCCGTCCAAACGCGTCACCAGGTAGCCGCCGCACTTCGCATGTGAGAATCGCACGGAGGCGTTCCAGAAGCGATTGGCCCACGCCGTGCCGCTCCAGCCGCCATCAGTCAGCAGCACGCTGACGGAGCCGGGCTTCACGTCGTAGTCAAGGGCGGCCAGGCGGCTGTCGAGGCACATACGGGCCGTGCCGTGGCGCAGGTCCGGCGCATCGGCGATGCGGATCGGGATACCCTTCGTCAAGACGATGAAGTCGATGCCGGGATGGGCGAGCAGATAGACACGCAGGGGCTTCTCGATGCTCTGGGTGAAGTCGGTGAAGGAGATGGTCTCGCGTGCCGGATCGGTGGCCGCGTCCTGGCAGCGAACGGTGAGGACGTTGCGCACGCCGCGTTTCGTGGCGTAGTCATCGGCGACGGCGCATGAGATCGCGCTGTCGGCATTGCGGACGACGAGTACACGATCGGCCTCCTTGGCTACGGCTGCAGAGGCGACCAGTATGAGCAGAAGACTTCGGCAAGCGAGGCGGGACACGGCGCTCTCCTTTGAGGGCAGGATGGCGTGATGCCTTCCCCGTCGCCCTGCGAAAACCTGCGTTCGGGTGAGCGCCGCGACCCCGATGGGCCACGGGCGGGGGAGGGATTCACCCCTGCCGCAA
Source organism: uncultured Armatimonadia bacterium (assembly GCA_964455745.1). Classification (GTDB taxonomy): domain Bacteria; phylum Armatimonadota; class Zipacnadia; order Zipacnadales; family CAYWBK01; genus CAYWBK01. The sequence continues at coordinate 4,897 of CAYWBK010000014.1, read as the reverse complement.
GGCACTTACCGCGTGACCACCCAGGCCGATGCGACTGAATGTCGGGCGCAGCGCAGCAAGGAGACCAAGCAGTATGCCAGAGGGACCGGAGATCGAGACGAAGGAACTCCAGGAGACCATCGACGAAATTCGCGAGGAGCGGGCGGATGAGGAGCGCGAGCGCGCCTGGACCCGCTGGGTGTCGCTCAGCACCGCTCTGCTTGCCGTCATCGCCGCCATCGCGGCGCTGCGGTCCGGCACGTTCGTGAACGAGGCATTGATGAAGAAGAACGAGTCGGTGCTCATGCAGGCCCAGGCCTCCGACCAGTGGAGCTACTACCAGGCGAAGGGCGTGAAGCGCAACGGAGCCCAGCAGACGGCGGACCTGATGTCAGCCAACCCGGCGCTCGCCCACCTGGCGGGCAAGTACGCCGCAGCGGCGGAGCAGTACAGGAAGGATCAGGACGGTATCGCGAGTGCGGCCAAAAAGCTTGAGGCGGAACGCGACGAAGCCGGAAAGCAAGCAGACGCCCTCCTTGAACGCCATCACAGCTTCGCCTTCTGCGTTACCTTCACGCAAGTGGCCATCGCGCTGTCGGCCATTGCGGCCTTGACCAGGCGCAAGCCCGTGTGGCACCTCAGCTTGCTGGTCGGCGTGGCAGGGATGGTCTGGTTCGGCGACGGGCTTCTCAGGTAGCGTGATGAAGCATTCCCACTCACTCAGACCATAGAGGCAGTTGCAAGAGGCTGTAGGAGCACTCTCCAGAGTGCGAACAAGCCGTTATTCCCCCTGTGATGAAATAGATAATGACTGATGTATGTCATTACGGCGGCATATCAACGGCAATCGCGGTCTGGAGACCGCTCCTACACACGACGCGGCGACTTCTGCAGTTACATCCATAGCGTTCGGCGAGAACAGCGAAAGGCGGAATCCCATGAACGTTATCCTCATCATCTCGGACACATTCCGGCACGACAACCTGTACGGCCCGTCCGCCATGCCGGTGCGCACTCCGGAACTGAGCCGCTTCGCCGAGCGGGCGGTCAATGTCAGGCAGATGATTACCGGGAGCTTCCCGACGATCCCGCACCGCACCGACTTGACCAGCGGACGGTTCGGCTGGCCCTGGTACGGCTGGCAGGACCGGCTGCTGAGCAGCAGGAATCACCTGCCTGAACTGCTGGGCCAGGCGGGCTATGTGACGCAACTCGTATGCGATTGTCCGCACCTGTTCCGAGCCAACTTCCACCTGGGCTTCGATGCCGCGCACGCCGTTCGCGGCCAGGAAGCGGACCTGCACATGCTGCGGATGAACTACCCCATCGAGTCGGTGATGCCGCCCGAGAAGACCCGCACCGGGCAGCACTTCCAGGGACACAACCTCGTGGACCTGGCGCGCTGGGAGAACCGGCACTGGCGGCTGGAGGAAGACTGCCTCGCGCCCCAGACGGCGCGGCTGGCCGTCGAGTTCCTGGAGGAGAACTACCGCTACGAGCCTTTCTTCCTCTGGGTGGACTTCTTCGACCCCCACGAGCCGTGGGACCCGCCCGAGTACTTCGTCCGGCGATATGACCCCGACTATGCCGGGACGCCGATGCTCCACCCCAACTACGGGAAAGCCTCCGACCTGACCCCGGAGGAACTCCGCAACCTGCGCGCCCATTACTGCGCCGAAGCCGAAGTGGTCGACCGCTGGGTGGGGCGAGTGCTGCAGAAGATCGACGACCTCGGCCTCTGGGACAACTCCATCGTCGTTTTCACCAGCGACCACGGCATGAGCCTCGGCGAGCACAACCGCACCGGCAAGAGCAACATCAACGACCGGGACGAGCGCTGCTGGCCCCTGTACCCCGAGATCGCGCGGATTCCTTGCCTCATCGCAGCCCCCGGCCTGATGGGAGGACGCGTGGTCGATGTCCTGCTCCAGCCGCCCGACCTCGTGCCGACGCTGCTCGACCTGGCCGGCCTGCAAGTCACGCCGCCGGAGCCGTTCCACGGCCAATCGTTCGCGCCGATGCTGCGTGGAGAGGCACAGCCGGCTTTCCGCGACTGCGCCGTCTGTGGGAGCTACCTGCGCAGGACGCCGGGCGCACCACCGACGAAGTGGCAGACACCGGCGCTCTATGCCGACCAGTGGGCTTACGTGCCCATCGGCCCGGACGGGCAGCGCGAACTCTATGACGTGACCGGCGACCCATACGCGGAAGCCAACGTCATCGCCGCGCACCCGCAAGTCGCGGATGCCCTGCACGCCCGGTTGATAGCCTGGCTCGAAGAAGTCAATGCCCCGGCGGAGGCCATCGCTGCCGTTGCCGACTGATGCCTGCGATGTAGGAAGCATCCGGGATTCACGATAGCATAAGCAGACACTCTCGCGAGACCCGTATGCCTGATCTGCGAACAGGTGAGGAACTCGTGGTCGCGACCCAGAAAGGCGATTATGGGTCTTCCGCACGCTGATCTTGCGCCTGAGGGAGACCGTCACCCGGTTCCTGCGTCACCTCGGGTGCGGCGAGGCCGCTGCCGTGGACCTCGCGCAGGAGACGCTGATTCTCTCTGCCAGACGAGAATCCGTCAGTTGCAGCGAGTGCCCGTATGGAGTTCCTGATGAGGCCAGGGGGCACTTGTCCATGCGCAGGAAGACGGTTGAATGCCCCTGCCTATCCGCGCCACGACGACCACCACTTCCTCAACTGAAGCCAAAGACCGCGTCTGGCCTTATCAGTTGGGCCCTGTGGGCTACGGGTAGCATCGTCAGTTGTATTGAAGTACCTCGCCTTCGCAGATCGGTCACGAGCCCTTTCGGCCGCAACCCTCTCCGGGGACCACCGAGCGGCCCACCGAACCCTGTTGTTCGTTATCCAGTAGTGAGACTGACACTCAAAGCCCCAGTTCCCAATCGAGGGATCAAGCGAGATCGTTCTGCCGTCAAAACTTAGCGTCCAGTCCGTGGGACTGAGCGGAGTGACTACCTCCCCTCCGCAGCCGCAGCAACACTTGTGGACCGCCGTTGCGTACTCAACCGACACATATAGCGTCCCATCCTGCAGAACGTCAGGGATGAACTCGACGAATTCATGTGTAAGGGTTCTTTCTCGTCTCATGGTTTCTGATCTTCGTTAAGGAGCTTGTTGCCGCCGATAGTGTAGGTGCAATGATACTCGTGCTCCAGATCTTGGTAGAAACCGAGAAGCTTCTTCCACCTGATGACCGCCAACGAGGCGTTGAGAGCGTTGAGGTCAGCAATCTGAATGTTGGCCTCATACTCATTGCGGTCGGCGTCGCCGGAGAAAGAAATCCTCCTTCGTACATGGTCGCGCTGCGCTGGCGTGCTCGCCGTGACCCTCACGATGCCGCCCAACGAATCTTCGCTCCGGTAGACGCCCATACCGACGTCGATGAACGGCGTATCGAAGGCTTCCAGCCTCTCGATAAGCAACTCCTTGACCGACCCTTCGAGGCAGAGAAAGACGAAGTCCATGTCCTTCAATTCGTCAACATTCCCTTCCCCAACATAGACCTCGTGGGTGACGATGCCATTATGCATCTTCGCGTACACACTTCCGAAGTAGGCAGGCTTTGACAACTGCGCGTCTAGTTCCTCAATCGACGCCGCGCCGGGCGACCTGAAGGCGTTGTGTTGCAGGAACGCGTCCCCGTCATAGAGATGGATTTCCGCAACGGGTGTCTTAGCGACGAGGTCGAGCACGTAAGCCCCGGTTCCGCCCAGCCCAACGATTGCAACTTTCCTGACGGCTGCCAGCTTCTCCGTTATCGAAGTGATCTCGGCCCGACTGGAGGCTGTATCTACATATGCGAACACCACAACCTCCTCGCCCCCCTCGGCCTGGATGGGCCGGAAGGTCTTCGCCGTAACGCCGGGCTCGACCACTTCGGCAAAGCCGGACAGAATAGTGACGTAGTGGGTCATCTTGGCGTAGTAATCCGGGTAAGGGCAGTTCGGCTTGGCTGAGAGCATATGATCCACGACCAAACCCTCGGCCAAGGTCGTGACGCCACTGGCGTTCTTGATCTGGTCGATCTCCGTGCCATCGACACGGCAGGGATGTTCGCCGACAAAATGGACAACGTGGGTGTCCGGTGTCGTCGTGCGGTCACCCGCCAGCGCTAGCGTCGAAACGAGAATCCCACGCTTGACCTCCGTGCGCGAGTTCACGTACGGCACGTCCTTCACGAGCAGGTGGCTCGACCGGATTTCCACATCGTAGCCCTCGTCGCGCAGACGCTTGAGGTCGCTGCTATGACCTATTAGTTTCTGTGACATCGAAGATCATCCCATTCCTAACCTTGACGCTCGCGCCCTCGGTCAACGTCCCTTCGGGGTTCTCGAGCGGGCCTCTTCTGTAGGTAATCGTGAACAACACGGTCAGCCCCACCGGCACCGGGCTGAATGCCAAAGCGACGATCTGGTCGAACGACAGCGTTCTCGTCGAGACCTCCCTCTTCCGACCATTGACGATGATCGTCAACGCCTGGAGAGGGCCACTGTGGAAGTGCTCGTCCTCTTTCAGATGGGTGACCTCTGAGTCGTTCTCGATCGGTGGGTCCTCCCGGTCGCCGGTCACCTCCCGATACAGTTCGCGACCTGAGAGGACGCGACCGAGTTCGTAGAGCGCCTTGCCGGTGGTCGGATTAGGCGACTCATAACAATGCTCGTCAATATGAACGCGTACCTTGTGCTTCGCTTCAACTTCCCGTTCCTCTTCAGACATAATGAGTTCTCCTTAATACATATTGGGTTACCGCGCTACTCATCGCTCTCCTCGCACGCTCCGCCGTGCGAACGGAGCAGCGGCATAATAGCTCTTGCTCATCCCGTGCTGGGCCGATATTCTACTTCCTGAGCCAATTGCAAAAGTCCGGCCTGCTTCATGTTCGGCGGATGATTCAGGG
>CAYWBK010000013.1:0-32396 GCA_964455745.1 uncultured Armatimonadia bacterium | reverse complement strand
GCGCGGCACAGCGGAGAGGGGAGAACAGCAGCAGTTTCCTGCTGCGCGGGAATCGCCGTTTGCCTCTCCCCTCCCGGAACGGGAGGGGTGCCCGCGCAGCGCTGGCCGCGCAAAGCCGGCAGGGGTAGGGCCGTTCGCCGTTGTTGTCTCCTCTCTCCACGAGTGGCTATGCTTTACCCACATCTTAGCACCTGGGGGCGGCGAATTGGTCTCAGGCCGTTGCCGTCAAGCCCCCGAAGGGGGCGTGCGCCAATTGCCACCAGCGGAAGCTGGTGGATTCGAGCGTCCCTCTTCGAGAAGCCCCGCAAGGGGCGACACAAACTCAGGTGCAATGGTATGTTTCTGTCGCCCTTTCAAGGCTTCGGAGAGCTTGGGACCCGGATTTCACGTGCTTCACACGTTCCACCCAGACTGACATCTGTGCCAGTAAGGTAATTGGCTTCCGACCCTTCGGGTCTGTACGGCTACGACCAGGAGCCAGAACACAAGATGTGAGTAAAGGGACAGAGCCATGGGTGGAGAGCCGGGGGTGAGGTCCCGTCAGCAAGCAAACAGCGCTGCGTTTATCCCTTTGCTACCAGCTCGCCGCGCCAGTCACTTTGTCTTAAGCATTTCCTCGAAAAGTTCCTCCAAATGCGCCAAGAAAAAGGGAACCTCTGCCGGGGTCGTGCGTCTACACACACAGCAGCTCGATCAGGGTGAAATCGCTCGCCTCCGGGGGGTTTACCAAGGTCACATAACCCGCAGGCAGGCAACCGCTACTCGTATGAACGGTCGGGAACAGCGTTCAGATCGGTAGCGGTTTCTTTTTGCCCGGAGATCGTATACCCAATGGGGTATATAACAAGTCAGGGGGTGGCTCGCGCAGTGTCGGAATGCCTGATTTCCCGCAGGCGGAATGCGAGAAGCAAAGCCGCGATCGCAGCAATGCCCGACAGCGCGAAGCCCAGCGCGTAGTGTCCTCGTGCGCCGATCAGGACCGCACCGAGAACCGGCACGAAGGCCAGCGGGAGAGCGGTGGTGTAGTAGAAGCCCAGGCAAGTGGAGCGGAGGCGGGGGGGGATGATCTCCAGCAGGTAGTTCGTGACCCCGACTTGCAGCCCTGCGTTCGAGGCTCCGACCATCGCGAACGTCGCCAGGATGAACCAACCGCGAGCGGACAGCGCCAGCCCGCCTGCCGCATGAAGCTCCCCTTGCGGGACCATCGGGGCGAGACAGACCATCGCCGGCACCGCGATGCCCAGCGCCGACGCGGCCACCAGAAGCAGCCGGTTCCCGCGAGCATCGCTAAGGTAACTCCAAAGCAGGTTCGAGCAACTGAAGCTCAGCAGCTTCACCCCGAGGAACAACCCGATCGCCGACTTGGCGACATTCAGGTCCTGCACCGCGAAAGGCACGATAAACGGCACCGCGAGCCCGAACGACAACGCCGTCAATGCCTGCAACAGGATCACGTGCCGGAAGTTGCGGTCGCGCATATACAGGCGCGGCCCACGGCGCAGGTGCGTCCCCAGGGGCAGCTTGCGCTGCTGGACCGCCCTCGGCGGCTCATCGACGAAACAGAACGCGCCCAGAGAGACGAGCACGAATACCGACGAGATGGCGAACAGCCGGGCGTAGTTGTGCGGGAAGCCGAGGCCGCTATGGTCGCTGAGAACGCCACGCACATAGAACCCGGCTGCGAATGACATCAGGCCGCCAAGGAACAGCCGCACCCCGAAGAACCGCCCTCGCCAGGTCGGCGGGACGGAGTCACTAACGATGCTCAGGAAGGGGATATTGCTGACGCCGGCCGCGGAGGTGTGCAGGAAGAACAGCAGGCCGACTGAGGCGTATAGAAGCCGGGCATGGCCCTCGGGGAAAGTCGCGATGACCACAAACATCGCGAACATGGCGCCGATTCGCGCCGCCGCGGCCCACTGGTACCACGGACGCAGGTTCTGGGTCCGCTCGAACCGCGCCGACAGCAGGACCGGCGGCCAGAACCATCCGGACGCGATCACTGCGGACAGAAGACCGACCCAGATCACATTCCGCCCCATCACGTCCAGCGCGAACGCCGGCATGACCGTGTCCACATCAACAAAGGCCGTGCTAAGGATCCAGACGGCCCCGTTGATGACCCCCAGCGTGAAGTTCCTCCGGTAAAGTCCGGCGCCGTCAGTCGCCATGGGGGTCAGCGTGGCTCCGTGCCGGGCAGAATCAGAGCCTCGATCCTGCCGTCACTCAGGGGAACATAGACATGACCGGCATCCGCGGCCAAGGAGCGCCCGATCTCGCCGCCGGCGTTGCATTTCCAGAGCCTCTCACCGCTCGTCAGGTCCCTGGCGACGATGGCGCCGCCCCGCAGCGCGTAGATCATGGCATGGCCGCACAGCACCGGCCCGGCGGAGAGCCACTCGCCGTCGTCCGCTTGCCATGTGATCTGGCCGTTCTTCGCCGACAGGCCGGAGGCGACGCCCTCGTTGGTCACAAAGCCCACTATAGCGCCGTCAGTGACGGCTGCGGAACGCACCGCCCCTCCGACGGAGGTCGCCGCGATCACCTTGCCGGTTGCGGCGGCAAGCAAGTATGCCACGCCGTCATCGGCCCCGACAATGACCGCGCCGTCTTGAGTGACGAGCGGCGACATCACTGCTCCGCCGGCGTCATGCCGCCACTTGAACGTGCCGGTTCGGGCGTCGATCCCGGTGAGGCGTCCGTCGACGGTGCCGCAGACGACCACCCCGCCCGACACGGCCGGAGCGCCACAGACCGGGCTCCAGAGATCGTGCCGCCACACCTCACTCCCGTCGGCGCGGCGCAGGCCATACAGCCGGCCGTCGTCGGAGCCGACGATGAGCAGGTCCTCGAAGATCGCGGGTTCGACCCGGATTGCGCCCTCCGTCTGCACCTCCCAGAGCGTCTCCCCGGTGCCCTCGGTGAGCGCCCGAACGCGACGGTCGTCTCCCACGAGATACAAGACGCCCTGGTAGGCCACAGGCCGGGCGCATAGCTCCTGGGCAACTCGAGCCTCCTGCCGCCAGATCGGCTGCCCGGTCTGCGCGGACAGGCACACCGCGCCGCCGTTCTCCCAGGCAATTGCCAGGCGCCCGTCGTCGAGCAACAGCCGCGCCTTGGACGGGTGAGGGTGCAGGTACCGCCAGGAAATGTTGCTGGCGCGCGGATAAACCACGGCGACCACCACAGCCAGCGCCGCAATGGCCACAGGAATGATGGCCAGGCGGGCCCGGATGACACGCCGCCTGCGTTTCTCGCGCCAACGGATACGATAGTCCAAGAGACCGATCTACCTCAGAAATATGGATTGGGTCGGGCATCTCGCCCGCCAGAACAGCTCGCCGTAGACGTCGCCTTTGTCGTTCCCCCCCTCTCCACTTGTGGAGAGGGGCCGGGGGTGAGGTCGCCGTTGCCGTTTTCCCCCTCTCCATTCGTGGAGAGGGGGCAGGGGGTGAGGTGCCGTTAGCCGGTCACGAGGGGCCGGGGGTAAAGTCGCCTTTCCCCAGCCCGCCCCGCCCGACCTTCTCAGGCACCCGAGCCTATGCTATAATCCCCCGCCGACGCATACGGGTACTATATGAAGATGCGCCACATAGTAGAAAACGCGCGTGAGTCCTCACTTCACGATAACAGGGAGTGGATAACCTTTGCCTTCCAGCAACCAACTTCGCCTCGGCCTTCCCAAGGGCAGTCTCCAGACCGCCACAGTCGCCATCTTCGAGAAGGCCGGCTTCAAGATCACCGTCGATGAGCGCCAGTATACGCCGCACCTCGACGACCCCGAGATCTGGGCCGTGCTCCTGCGCGCCCAGGAAATGGCCGGCTACGTCGCCGACGGCGTCCTCGACGCGGGCCTCACCGGCCTTGACTGGATCAAGGAGCGCGAGGCCGATGTGGTCGAGGTCGCGGACCTCGTCTATGCCAAGCAGGGAATGCGCCCGTACAAGTGGGTCCTCGCGGTCCACGAGAGCAGCGACATCCGGACGCCCGAGGACCTGCAGGGGAAGCGCATCGCCACCGAGTTGGTCAATGTAGCGAAACGCTACCTCGAAGCGCACGGCGTCGACGCCCACGTCGAGTATAGCTGGGGCGCGACCGAGGCGAAATGCCCGTCGCTCGTGGATGCCATCATCGAGGGCACCGAGACCGGCAGCACGATCCGCGCGAACAACCTGCGCATCATCGACACGCTCTTCGAGTCGACGACCAAGCTCATCGCCAACCACGCCGCCTGGAACGACCCTTGGAAGCGCGAGAAGATCGAAAACATCGCGATGCTGATGAAAGGGGCGCTTCTGGCTGAGGAGAAGGTCGGCCTGAAGATGAACGTGGAGCAGGTGAACCTGCAGGCGGTCGTGGCGGAATTGCCCTCATTGAAGACGCCGACAGTCTCGCCGCTGGCGAACTCCGAGTGGGTGGCCGTGGAGACGATCGCCGACAAGCGCACCGTAAGGGACCTGATCCTGAGGCTAAAGGCGGCAGGGGCTCAGGGGATCATCGAGTATCCGCTGAATAAGGTTATCATGTAGAATGCCGTCGGTGTCGAGACGCGGCACCAACGCACGTCGCGGTTATCAATGGGTGCCAAAGCCCGCTTGATAGATTGGGGACACCGGCTCGCGATCCCGACCGTAGGTGGATACGATGAAGCTGACGCAGCTCGATATACATGATTTCCGTTCGATAAGGCACCTCAAGCTCGACTTCCGTGACGAACTCGGGCGTCCGCACAACAGGGTGCTACTCGTCGGTCCCAACGCCAGCGGCAAGACAACTGTGCTCGACGCAATAGCGGCATGCTTGGGGCCTCCATTGGAGTTGCCTGCACTGCGACCCGACTTCCGTCTCGGACCGCAGCGGGTAGTGAGGCGAGGCGCGGTTCGAGCCAAGGTGACCTGCACACTACTCTTTGACGAGGACGAAATCAGGGCGGTGAAAGACATAGTCAGGGTCTCCAACCTGCGCTGGACGGTGCCCGACGAGAGAGTCGTCACGGTCGAGTGGCAGTACCCTTACAAGGACAAGGACAAGGAGTATGACAGCGGTTTCACTTCCTTCTTGCCCAAGCCAGCCTGGACGCTACTCAAAGGACGTTCGTTGGTTGCGCGCAATTTGCACATACCGAGTGTTGGTTTCCCGTGGTTCAGGCGTGTCGGCGGGGTGTTCACATTTGATCAACAGAGGACCGGGATGGGTAAGGTCATCCCGCGCGACGTCTGGCAGTTGGTGGGGACCCCAGAGAAGGGAGTGGATGAAGACAATCGATATACCACCGACCCTAAGACCATCCTGCTGGCGTTGGCCGTGAGGTCTGCCGTCGCCAGCATTAGCCCGGACGCTCCAGACTACTTCGAGTTGCTGAGAGACGCCTATGCCCAAGTGTGTGCGCCGCACAGGATCGTTGGCCCAGTTAACGATGAGGTTGGGAACCTAGACGTTCTTTTCAGTGATGGGCAGTGCGATTACCGGTATGACGGGTTGAGTAGCGGCGAACAGATGGTACTCCTATTCCTGCTTAGGTTTGTGTCAGAGCACATTCACCGCTCCATAGTGCTCATAGACGAGATCGAGCTGCACCAACATCCACTGTGGCAGCGCAAGCTTGTGAACATGCTTCCGGCGATGGGTGAAGGAAATCAGTTCATCCTGACTACTCACTCATCATACCTACGCGACCTTGCCCCAAAAGAGAGCACCATGAGCCTAGGGGAGTTGGGCGATTCTGCACAGTGACTGCCAATGCGTGAACTGATCCTGCTGTGTGAGACAGCCGCTGTACCCCCGGATGATATCGAGGCAGACCCATCCTTTGAGATCAGGGTCATCTCGGATTTGGTCAACGCCAACTCGCCAAAGGAAGAGATACAGGTACAGGGGTGCGGAGGCTGTCGGGGGCTCGGCGCGGTGGCAGCGTACCTTGAGAAGGCCCGCGGCCGCCATGCGGTCGCCGCGTATGTCCAGGATAGGGATTACAGGCCGCTGAAGTGGGCTGAAGACTCCTACACTGACGGGAAACGCGGCTTCATGTGGCGTCGACATGAGGTGGAGAACTACCTCGCAGAGCCCGAAGTCGTTGTCCAGGCTATGGAGACGCTGCGGGCCTCGCTGACCGAGCTTCCCAGTGGCCCTCCAAGCTGGGCCGACGCTCTTCCAGTACGCGTGCAGGCAGTGCACGAAGTCCTGTCGGACTGCGCCCGGCAACGTGCCGTGGTCGAGGCTGCCAGCATGACCCTGTGGTCGCTGCAAGGCGACATCGATTGCATGGGCAGGGTCCAGGTTCGTCAGCCCGTGTTGGTACACCCCAGTGGGGCCCTGTTCGAGCGATGGGAATGCGTCTCGGCGATACGCCGCGAGTGCGAGCGAGTCATCACAGGTGCTCGCACGCTTCAGAATCGCGCAGTTTTGGACCCTGACCAAGCTGAGCGCCGGTACGAGGCCATCCTGGCCGAGATATCGACGGTCGAGTATAGGGCCCAACGTCGCTTCCTGCGCGACTTCGGTGGTGCCGAGCTACTCACGAGTTTTCATCGCTGGCTCTCGCAGTCATGCGGGGTACGCATCCGACGACAGAGGCTGATGACGGAACTCGCGCTGGCCGCGCCCGCCGTTTACACAAATAATCCCCGCCTGTTCGATCCTGACGATTTCCGTGAACTTGCGGAGGGTATCGTGTCACTGGCGGAAGCGCGGGCCAAGGCTTGGGCCTGAACCGGCATGTGCCGCGATCTCATGGGATAGCGGCTCACACACAGTACCCCAGGATGTTGCCTTGTCATCCGGTCAGCGCTTGACGGCTCATCGTTCATAACCGTCATACCCCCCCCCTGCTTCTCGGTAAGCGCCAAGTTGCGCCGAGAAAAGCTTCGTCTTCCCAGGAATGCAGTGTGACGTGAGAAGGTGGTGGCCGCTGACGCTGCTTCGCTTAACGCCCCTGTAAGCTTGGGGTAACTGCCGAGTGCCATGGGGGCTCTGATTGTCAATGATGTTCTGCGTTACCTTTGACCGCGATGAGGATGGCGCTTGGATTGTCGAATGCCCCGCCGTTCCCGGATGTATCAGCCAGGGGAAGACGAGGGATGAAGCGATGGCGAACATCCGTGAGGCCATCGCCCTGTGCCTCGAGGTCCGGGCGGAACGCGGGCTGCCGTTGACTGTTGGGAATTGAATGGTCACCCGAGCGACGGCAGGGCCGGATACTTCGAGCGCCTAACGACTGGCGCTCTCGTAGGTCCGGCCCCTCCTTAACGGCGGCCCCACCCCGACTCCTCCGAGATGTCGGCACACATTGTCTCACAACCCCCAGAACTCCCGGTAGGCCTCGATGTGCGCCAAGAACAGGTCCGTTTTCACGTTCTCGTGGATGCAGTTGCCGGACATCAGCACGTGGCCGCCGGGGGAGAGGGCCAGCCCGTCCTCGATGCAGCGCTTCGTGTGCTCCTTGACCTGCGCCACTGTGCCGCTGGTCAGTGTGTGGCGGATGTCTACGTTGCCCATGAAGGTGTGCGTGTCGCCGTATTCGCGCTTCAGGCGCGCCATGTCCATGCCGGCGGCGAAGTCGATCTCCTCGAAGCCGTCCACCTCCGAAGTCACCAGGAAGTCATTCAAGACCGGCCACAGGTCGCCGTCCGAGGCGTTGGTGGTGAAGGCACCCATCGCGTGCAGCTTCCGCGATTGCATCGCGATCCGCGGAGCGATGAATTCCGCGTAGTCGCGCGGGGAGCAGACGGGGCCGTGGTCGCAGGCGAAATCGCCGCCGAGGCCGACGATGTGCGCGCCCTCTTCGACCTGTTCGATGGCGGATACGAGGGAGTTCTGGGCGTTGCGCTCGTAGTAGTCGTGCAGGTGCCGGCGGTCATCGACAAACCATCGCAGCATATATGGCGGAATCGTGGCGACGCCCAGGCCGTAGGACGCAACGAAGACCGCCAGGTCGAGGCCCTCGTCGGCGATGATCTTCACGCCGGCGCGGAACTTGACGATGTTGTCATCCACGAACGCGTGTTCGATTGACTGCCAGTCGCTTTCGAGCCAGCGGATCATGTCGGCTTCCTGCTGGGCCTCGGGCACGGGGATGGCTTCGGGGTCGCGGACTTGCACCCAGCCGCTTTCCAGACGCTCGTGCAGGATGCGGCCGATGCGCCAGGTGGTCTCGTTGAGGCGGACGGGGCGCTCGGCGGGCGGGCCGGGGTTCGGGTGGAGATGCACGAGGTCGAAGCCGAGCATCTTGGCGAGGTCGATCTCGTCGCGGGCGGCTTGCTCCCAAAGGCCGCGCCAGTCGCCGTCGGCGAGACGCTGCATCTGGTAGTGGAAGTTCTGCCCGGCATGGGGGCGTCCGAGGAGTTCATCGGCGACGGGGGACTTGATGAGTTTCTCGAAGATAGGGGTCCGGTCAGGTTGAATGTGTCTGAAAGCGCTGAGCACGCGTTCGCGAGATGTCATGGCAGTTTGGGAACGACCTCCCATTTATTTAACATAACTCAGATTATGACTGATATTCTCAGATGCGCCTGCCACTGGTAACGACAACGTCAAGTGTGACCTTTCCCCTGCGACGGCAGCAGTTCCTGCGCAGGATGCACAGCAGTTGTCATGCTGCGACGCGGCACGAACGGCCCTACCCCGCCCGCTTTGCGGGCACCCCTCCCGTGCCGGGAGGGAAACGACGAACGGCTGTTTTCACGGCAAGAAGGGCTTCACCTGCACGCGGCGAAACAGCTCAGTGGCGTCGCAACATTATTGCCGGTTGCGGGACGGTGATTTGCATGATCGTTGGAGTACCGCGAGAGATCAAGGAAGGCGAAAACCGGGTCGCTCTGAACCCTGCAGGTGCCCATATCCTGACCGGTTCCGGGCACAGGGTCCTTGTGGAAGCCGGCGCGGGCGAGCAGAGCGGTATCTCTGACGCCGAATACCGGGCGGGCGGGGCGGAAGTGCTGCGTGACGTAAGCCGGTTGTGGGACCTGGCGGACATGATCGTCAAGGTCAAGGAACCGCTCCCGGCGGAGTTCGGGTATTTCAAGCCAGGACAGATTCTGTTCACCTACTTGCACCTGGCCTCCTCCAAAGATGTGACAAAGGCGCTCCTCAAGGGCGGCGTCACCGCCATCGGATATGAGACCCTCGAGACGTCCGACCACCAGCTTCCCCTCCTGGTGCCGATGAGCGAGGTCGCGGGGAAGCTCGCGGCTCAGTCGGGGGCCATTCACCTGCAGAAGCACAATGGCGGGCGCGGCGTACTGCTCGGCGGTGTCCCCGGCGTCGCCCCGGCCGAAGTGGTCATCCTCGGCTGTGGGGCTGTCGGCCTCAATGCGGCGAAAGTGGCGATGGGCATGGGGGCGCACGTGACGATCATGGACATCGACCACAGCCGCCTGAAGTACCTGGACGACATCGTGCATGGGAATGCGTTCACCGTCTTCGCCGACCCGCTGAGCATCGCGCACGCGGCCTCGTATGCCGACCTGCTCATCGGCGCGGTCCTACGGCCCGGCGCGCGGACGCCGCATCTCGTGACCGAGGCGATGGTCAAGGCGATGAAGCCGGGGTCGGTCATCGTCGATGTGGCGATCGACCAGGGGGGCTGCGTGGCGACCAGCAAACCCACCACCCACGCGAAGCCGACCTATATCAAGCACGAGGTCGTGCACTACTGCGTGACGAACATCCCCTCTGCCGTGCCGAGAACATCCACATTTGCACTTACAAACGCTACAATTAGTTACGTGCGCAGCATCGCAGACCTGGGGATCGAAGAGGCGGCAGGGCGTGACCCGGCCATCGCGCGGGGGCTGAACACGCAGGACGGGAAGATCATCCACCCGGCGGTGCGGGAGGCGTTCCCGGCGCTGGGAAGGAAGTAACCGCACCGACCAAGTATGCAGACCAGCAGAAGGAGGATGGGGGATTTCCCCGACCCGCATCATGCCTGACTCTACCATCGCCGAACTCATCGCCCGAATCGACGCCGACCGCCTGCGGGAAGCGCTCTTCTATCTTGCAAAGGACCCTCTCCCCTATCGCAAGATCAACCTTACGCTTCCAGGGCACGAGAAGTGCACACTGTACGAGGCCGACGACTACATTGCGGAGCAGCTCGAAACCGCCGGCTGGGCTGTCGAGCGCGAGGCGGTGCAGATTCAGGCGTTCCGCTGCGATGACACCAAGCCCAAAGCGCACCAGTATTCCAGTCCCGCGCCTGAGGACCCGTGGTACACCGGGTACAACGTGTACGGGAGCCGGGCCGGGGCTTCGCACGCCGATGAGTTCATTGTGGTGATGGCCCACAAGGACTCGCAAAGCTGGGTAGATTCGCCAGGGGCATACGACAACGCCGTGGGAACGGCCGCCGTAATCGAGATTGCACAGGCGCTCGCCGAATACGCGCCGAACCGGGCGATCCGGCTGCTGTTCTGCAATGAGGAGCACACTCCGTGGACGAGTGTAAACGCAGCCCAGAACGCCCGCGCGCGGGGCGACAACATCGTCGCGGCGTTCAACATCGACAGCCTTGGCGGCAAGTCGCAGGAGGATACCGACGCAGGCCGCATGACCAACGCGACGCTGTATACGGTGCCGGAGGGTAGGCCGCTTGCGAAGTTGATGGCGAGCATGAACGATGTCTACGGTCTTGGACTGGCGCAGACCTTGCAGCAGCGCACGGCCCCCGGCGATGACGACGGCTCGTTCGTGAATGCGGGGTACGGGGCGACGATTATGAACCTCGGCTCGTTCCCGTACATGGACCCACACTACCACCTGGAATCGGATGTCGTCGAAGCGGTGGACATCCCGAACGTCGTGGCGGCGACGAAGGCGTCACTGGCCGCGATCTTGACGGTTGACATCAATGGCGCGCCCACGGAGTAGAGGGAAGTTTGCGGCGATCTGCCCGGAAACGGCCCTACCCCTTGACCGCGCGGCGCGGGCACCCTCCCGTTCGGGGAGAGGAGAGGTTAGCGGCAACGGCGGCAGGCGAGACGCCTGCCTCACGCGATCTTTGAGGCGGTTCTGGAGGCATCGACATGAGACAAGCCCTGACGATTTCGCTGTTCGCTTTCTGTCTGGCGACCCCGCTGATGGCGGCTCCGGTGACGCTGTACGTCTCCCCCACCGGCAACGATGCCTGGTCGGGGAAGCTCCCGCAGGCGAACGCCGCACGCACTGACGGTCCCCTCGCAACAGTTCTGGCGGCGCGGAACGTCGTCCGCAAGCTGCACGCCGCATCGGCGGAAGCCGCGGGGCAACCCGTCACCGTATATCTGCGCGGCGGGACCTATCGCATGGACGAACCCCTCGTCCTGACGCCGGCAGACACCGGCCTGGAGGGCGCGCCGATCACCTACGCCGCCTACCAGGGCGAGAAGCCTATCCTCAGCGGCGGTCGGGTCATCACGGGGTGGAAGCAGGGGCCGGGCAAGCTCTGGACTGCCACGATTCCCGATGTCGCCGGCGGGAACTGGTACTTCCAGCAGCTCTTCGTCGACGGCAAGCGCGCAACCCGGGCCCGAACGCCCAGTAAGGGCTACTTCCACATCGTATCCAAAGCGCCGCCACTGCACGATCCGGCCACTGGGAAGGACATCGCGCGCGACCAGACAGCTTTCGTCTATGCTCCCGGAGACATCAAGCCGTGGCCCGATCTGCAGGATGTGAACGTCGTCATCTACCACTCGTGGGAGACCTCGCGCCTGCGCATCGCGAAGATTGATGACGACCAACATATCGTAACCTTTACCGGGACCGCGTGCTGGCCGTTCCTCAGTTGGGGACCGCAGCAGCGCTTCTACGTCGAAAACACGCCCGATGCTCTGGACACGCCAGGCGAGTGGTATCTCGACCGGCATACCGGAGTTCTGAGCTACTACCCCATGCCCGGCGAGGACATGCAGAAGGCGGAGGTCGTCGCTCCTTACCTGACCCGCCTGGTCGATCTGCGCGGGGATGCCGCAATGGGCGCTTATGTTGAGAGCATCGCCTTCCGAGGGATCACGTTCTCGCACGAAGACTGGACCCTCGAACCCACCGGTCACAGCGACGGGCAGGCCGCCGTGACCGTCCCGGCCGCTTTCATGGCCGACGGGGCGCGCGACTGCACGGTCGAGAACTGCGAAATCACCCATGTCGGCGACTACGCGATTTGGTTCCGTCGCGGCTGCGTCGGCAACAAGATCGTGCACTGCCGCATCCACGATATGGGTGTCGGCGGGGTGCGTGTCGGCGAGGCCAACCCGGCAGCGGACGACAACGACGAGTCGCGGGGCACTCTGATCGACAACAACCACATCTACGACGGCGGGCACGTCTACCCCGCCGGGGTCGGCATCTGGGTCGCGCAAAGCAGCCACAACACGATCTCGCACAACGAAATCCACGATCTGCCGTACTCGGGGATGTCCATTGGCTGGAACTGGGGCGACGAGCCGAACCGCACGCACCACAACATCATCGAGTTCAACCATGTCCATCACGTGATGAACGGCGTCCTCAGCGACGGCGGCGCCATATACACGCTCGGGAACGCGCCCGGCAGCGTTATCCGCAATAACGTCCTGCATGACGTATGGCCGTTCGACCAGCCGCCGCTCGGCTGGGGAATCTACCTGGACGCCACGAGCAGTCAGTATCTCGTGGAAAACAACATCGTCTACAACGCCCGCACGGGTGGGCTGATGTACAACAACGGCGGGCACGAGCATGAGATCCGCAACAACGTCTTCGCCGATTTCGCGGACTACGCGCTCTGGCCGTACTGGGAACGCCGCCCCAACACCTTCGCGAACAACATCGTGTATCTCTCGCAGGGCAGCATGTTCCCGCCCTTCGCCGAATCGAGCCTCAACGAACGCAAGAAGGCCGGTGAAGACATCGGCGTCTGGGACGACAACGTCTATTTCAGCCCGAAGCAGCCCGACATTCGTTTCTTCAAGCACGATTTCGCCGACTGGCAGAAGCTCGGGCTCGACACGCACTCCCTGATCGCCGATCCGCAGTTTGTCGATGCCGCAAACTACGATTTCCGCCTCAAGCCGGATTCGCCGGCCCTCAAGCTCGGCTTCAAGCCCATTGATACGAGCAAGGTCGGCCTGTATGGTGACCCGGCCTGGGTGAACGAAGCCAGGAATCTCAAGTACCCGCGCGCCGTTTTCCCGACCCCTCCCGGCCCCCCGAAACCGCTGACGGTTGACGACGACTTCGAGAACGAGCCGGTCGGCGCGCCGCCGCCCAATGCGGTGGTGAGCGGCGAGGAACAGGGGGCCTCGATCCGTGTCACAGATGAACAGGCCGCAAGCGGCAAGCACAGCCTCAAGTTCACGGACGTGACCGGCCTTCAGTTCACCTGGCAGCCGCACATGTTCTACCAGCCGCACATCACCGCCGGCACAGTGACAGAGAGCTTCGATCTGCGTCTCGAGCCGAAAGCGCGGATGTTCACTGAATGGCGTGACGAGGGGGACTACCCGGCCAACATCGGCCCCAGCGTTCACTTCGACAGCGCCGGACCGGTCACCGTGGGCGGCAAGACGCTCACGACCGTTCCCGTAAGCCAGTGGGTTCACGTGTCCATCGAGGCGAAGGTGGGCAAAGGCAATCCGAGAACCTTCACGCTTACCATCACCGTGCCAGGGCACGACCCACAGACATTTGAGGGGCTTGCGATGCCCGGAGACGGGTTCGACGAACTGCACTGGCTGGGTTTCGTGAGCGATGTGGCGGCGAACTCGGTGTTCTACATCGACAATCTGAAGATCACGCCGGTATCCAGATAGGAGGTCAAATCGCGAGCGCGCCGACTCGGCAATAACACCAGAGACACGTTCCAGACACAACGACGGACAACAGACACAACAAATGTGCAACCTTGCAGGAAGTGGTAGTTCCGCGCCGAATAATAGAGGCGCTACGAACAAATGCCTTTTCGCAGGGGTCACGAGGAGGTGCCTGTCGTATGTCGATGGACCAGGAGATGAGTCCGGAACGTAACGCCGCGTATTTTAAGTTTCGCCAAGCTCAGACCGAAGCTCAGAAGGGCCACACGGACAAGGCTGTCACTCTCGCCCAGGAGGGATTGCACTCAGACCCGACTTACGCGGAGCTTCGCCACTGGCTTGCCGAACTGTATGTGAAGCACGGCGAGCCAAAGAAGGCCTCTCCCGAGTATCAGGAATTGATCCATCAGAATCGTCAGGATATGGCGGCCTGGGAAGCGCTCAGGCGAGTCGACTCGGCGGCGGCGGACCGGCTCGACCGGCTCGCGAACATGGCCCCTGACCCGTTCGTCGCCAAGCAAAACCTTAAGGCGGGCGCGGCGGCAGATGACTTGGTGCTGGAGGAAGTCGAGGGCTTCGGCACGGACGACGATGACTTCGTCGCCGGCGGGAATCCTTTGCTCGCGGGCCAGACCGACCATTCCAGCCTCGAGGATCTCGAGCAGATCGATGGGGAGTTCGAGCCGATTATCGGTGACATGTCGCAACTCAGCCATGAAGCCGGGGCCGACATGCTGGCGGACATGTCGGACTTCGGCGACGAGGAGGCGTCTGCTGCGGATGAGCCGACGCGCACCGACAATGCGTCGGTGTTCACCGAGGCCGGATTTTTCGCCGGAGGCGACGAAGACGTGCTCGACGCCGGGGAGGAGCCCGCGCAGGCGGCGGCCCAGCCGTCCCAGACCGTCGAAACGCAGGCAACGGCCTCCGTGACGGCGTCCGCGTCCGCAGCCTCGGCTGAGCCGGAACACCACGCCTCGGACGACGGCCTAGCGCCCTCGTACACGTGGGAGCACGAGCAGGACCGGCCCTTCCGCGACAAATTGCTGGCTTACCCGGCATTCGCCTTCATGGCCGAACGTATCGAGGAGGCCTGGGAAAACGAAGACGAATGGGATGCCGTCCATCAGACCTGCGCCTACGCCGAAGCGAAGCAGCACCCCGACATCTACAGCGCCACACTCGCGGCGGCGACCAGGCTGGCTCTCGCCAAGCCCCAACTGTACATCGTGCCCGAGCGATTCACCCAGCCGGAGGTCTTCCGGGGCAACCCCCTGCAGATCGCAGTGCCAACCGGCATACTGCGCGGCTTCGATGCCGGCGAGAAGACGTTCATCATGGGGAGATGGCTCGGCGCCGTGGCGTCCGGGCACCTGGCCTACCTGCAGGCGTGCCACGTGGTCGTCGGGCGCAAGGTGCGCATCGACGACTGCGCGATGGCCGTGCGCAATCGCCTGGAGACCATCACCCGCGGGTGGAAAGATAAGATCGACAAGGATGATATCCCGCGTCTCAGGTCCCTGTGCCACGCCTGGGAGCAACGAGCGGTGCTGTCCTCGGACCGTGCAGGGCTGGTGTGCTGCCAGGACATCGAGGCGGCCTGCCACGCAATCGCCAAGAGCACGGTCAAGTACGCCGACGACGCCATGAAGCTCTCGACCGAGACATTCCTGGCGGAATTCGAGGGCCAGGACGTTGGCAAGCTTGCCGCGATCCCCGTCGACGACGGCCCCTGTTCCAGCAAGCCCTACGCGGTTTACCGGATCGCGATGTTGCGCTGGTGGGCCAGCACTCCCGAAGGGCAGGCCATGATCTGAGTTCCGTATTACAGCATCGAGGTTAAGCGCATGAAGAAAGCATCGAGAGACCTGCTGCAGGAAATCACCAATGCCAACGGCACCAGCGGCTTCGAGGCCGGGATCGCCGCCATCGTGGCCAAGCACCTCGAGGGCATCGGCGCGATCTCCTATGACAACCTGGGCAGTATCATCTGCGAGAAGACCGGCGACCCGCAGGGCCCGAAAATCATGCTCGCCGGCCACATGGACGAGATCGGTTTCATGGTGAAGCTGATCACCAAGGAGGGCTACATCAAGTTCGCGCCGCTGGGAGGGTGGTGGAGTCAGGTTCTCCTCGCGCAGCGGGTGATCATCGAGACGAGCAAGGGGCCGGTCATCGGGATCATCGGGTCCAAGCCGCCGCATCTTCTGCCCCCGGACCAGCGCAACAAGCTCGTCGAGATCAACGAAATGTTCATCGACGTCGGCGCGAAGGACAAGAATGAAGTGGAGACCACCTTCGGCATCCGCCCGGGCGACCCGATTTACCCGGACATGAAGTTCGCGCCGATGGCCGGCAGCAAGTTCTTCCTCGCCAAGGCCTGGGACGACCGCGTTGGCGTCGCGCTGATGGTCGACACGCTCAAGGCGCTCAAGGATGCCAAGCATCCGAACGTCCTCTTCGGCGTCGGGACTGTGCAGGAGGAGGTCGGCCTGCGCGGGGCACAGACCTCCGTGCAGTCGATAAACCCCGACGTGGGCATCATCCTCGAAGCGGGGATCGCCGGGGACATGCCGGGAGTGACCGAAGACGAATCGAACATCAAGCTGGGCGAAGGCGCCATCATCGAGATTCTCGACGGCTCGATGATCGCCCAGTCTCGACTTCGCGACCTTGTCATCGAGACCGCAAAGAGCGAGAACGTGCCCTACCAGTTTGGGTTCATCGAGCGGGGCGGTACGGATGCCGGGAAAGTCCACTTGCACGCGAGGGGCGTACCGAGTATCGTTATCTGTGTCGCGACTCGGTACATTCATTCACATGCCGGGATCATCCACGGCGACGACTACGCGAGCGCGCTGAAGCTTGTGCTGGCGCTCTGCAAACGTCTGGACGCTAAGACGGTGGCCAAACTGACAGCGCGGTAGCCGTGCCGCCTAACCCGTCGCCGATTCTCACACCATGCTCTGCCGCACGTGTCGCACCCCGATCACCGACGAACTGAAGCCCTGCCCGGTGTGCAGTTCCGCTCCTGGAGCCGCCCACCGGGCAGCGCAGCGTCACCGTGCTCCAAGCCGGGCCCGCTTTGGCGACAGCCTCGGCGCGCTGGGGTTCCTCGCCCCCAACATCATCGGATTTCTGGCCTTCACCGCGATCCCGATTGTAGCCGCATTCCTGCTGTCTTTCGTGCGCTGGGACGCGATCGAGTCGTGGCAGGGGATTCGCTGGGTCGGTACGGAGAACTATGCCCACATACTGGGGTTCCACCATGAGGGCGCGCGCCTCGTCGCCAACGACGACGGCTTCTGGAGCTACCTGTACAACACCGCCTTCCTGATGCTGGGCATCCCCATCGGGATGGCGCTTTCGCTGCTGACCGCGCTGCTTCTCAACCAGAAACTTCGCGGGATCGTCTTCTTCCGCACCCTGTTCTTTCTGCCGACTGTGTGCTCCGCGGTCGCTGTGGCGGTGTTGTGGCGCTGGATCTACGACGCCGATCAGGGCTTGTTGAACATCCTGCTGCGCGGCGCCGGAGTGACCAATCCGCCTGACTGGCTGGGCGACACCGCCTGGGCCAAGCCGGCTCTCATCCTGATGGGGCTTTGGACCGGCGTCGGCGGCTACAACTGCATCCTGTATCTCGCGGGACTGCAGGGTGTCTCCGTCGAGTTGTATGAGGCCGCCGAGCTCGACGGCGCCGGATCGCTGCAGAAGCTTTTGTATATCACCTGGCCCTCGCTGGCTCCGACGACATTCTTCATTCTCATCATGTCGATCATCTCGGGCTTCCAGGGCCACTTCGTCGCGATCCACATCCTCACCGGCGGAGGGCCGGCCGGCGCGACCACCAACCTGCTCTATTACATCTACGAGAACGCTTTCTCCTGGCACAACATGGGCTACGCGTGCGCTCTGGCGATGGTCCTGTTTGCGCTGGTGTTCATCTTTACCCTGGCAAACTTCAAGGTTGCTCGGCGCGCCACGCAGCCGATCTGACCCGGTTTCCCGATAACAGCGCCATGCACTCGTCATCTTCTGCCGCGACAATCTGCCCTGCATACGCATTGCCTCGCAAAGGCCGCTTCCTGATGCTGGCCTTCGCCGCCGTGTACTGCTCGCTTCTCCCGGCTCTCGCGCTGTGCTTTCTCGCGCCCACGCCGGAGTGGTTCGCCGGGAGGCTGAAGGTCGGCGTGATCGGGCTGCTGCTCGCGTTCCTCATCAGCGGATTCGGGGTCGTCCGCCGCCTACTATCGCGCGGAGCGATTGCGATCGAGGGCACGGAGAGCGGCCTGAGGCTGTCGTCGTGGACGCGTTCGGCAGAAGTGCCCTGGGGACAGATCCGCGGAATGGCCGCGTTCCCGGGCCACAGGCTGCGGGCAAGCCACGAGCCCCCGCTCCCGACGCCATTCCAACGCCGCTTCTTCGGTGGCGACGCTCGCTGGGCTATCGGAGGACCGGCCCTCGCCCTGATCTACACGACGAAAAGCGGGAGACTGCGGTATTGGATCATCCCGCACCCGTGCTTCGTGCCCGCTGTCGCACCTCTCGTGGACTGCGTCGTGGCACACTTGCGCCGCCCCAAAACAGATAGCCCCGGCGATGCCGCATGAACACCGGCACGGCCGCTCCCAGCCGCCGCAGTCGTCGGCCCCGGCACTCGAAGGTCCTCGTCTACGCCTTGCTTTGCGTCGGCGGGGCGACGATGATGTTGCCGCTTTTGTGGATGCTGTCGACCTCCCTCAAGGACCCCGGCAACGTCTTCACCTCTCCGCCGCAGTTCATTCCACGCCGACAGGTCACTTGGCGCGATGCTGCGAGCGGCGAGGACCTGCCGGTCTTCACCATGCGCGTCGCGGGCGAGACGCGTCGGGCTGCCGTTGTCCGAAGGTCGCCCGAGGGTGTGATCGTCAGGCCGCTCGACGCGTCCGGTCAGGCCGGCGAGGAAACCACCGTGCCTGCGGACTCCCTGCGCCCTGTGTACGAGGTTCACTTCCGCTGGCGCAACTACCTCGACGCCGCACAGGCCTTGACCCTCGACCGCAACTGGCTCTCCTTTGCCGTGCCGGCCTATCGCGTGAGCCTAAGACACTCGACTTGGGAATTCGGGCCGTGGTCCTTCCCCGGGTTTCCACTGCGGAATGCCTTCATCGCGTTCTATCTCAACTCGATCATCGTCACCACCTGTGTCACTCTCGGCGAGGTCGTCACCTCCAGCCTCGCCGCTTTCGCTTTCGCCCGCCTGCGCTTCCCCGGTCGCGACGCGCTATTCGTCGGCTACCTGGGAACGATGATGGTGCCCTCGGTCGTCACGATGATCCCGGTCTTCGTGCTCCTGAAGCAGCTTCACCTGATTGACACCTACGCCGCCCTGATCCTTCCGGTGATGTTTTCCGCGTACGGCACCTTCATGCTGCGCCAATTCTTCCTGACGATCCCCGCCGAGCTCGAAGACGCCGCGAAGATCGATGGCTGCGGCCGATTCGGCGTCTATCGCCACGTCATTCTGCCGCTGTCGAAGCCGGCGCTGGCAACCCTCACGACCTTCACGTTCCTGGGCACCTGGAATGCCTTCATGTGGCCGCTGATCGTCATCAACTCGATGCAGCGCAAGCCGCTGATGGTCGGGCTGTACGCATTCGTAGGCCAATACAGCACCGACTGGACGATGCTCATGGCCGCGTCGGTGATGGTCATGGTGCCGGTGCTCATCGTGTTCATATTGGGCCAACGCTACTTCGTGCAGGGGATTGTGATGTCGGGGTTGAAGGGATAGTGCTCTATCGGCCATGAGCCATTGGGCAAGACCCGACAGGTCACGAACGGCAACGATTGACGGTTCTACGGCAAGACGGCAGTATCGTCAAACGGTCTTAACACCTTGGGGGATTGCATCCCCCAAACCCCCGCAATCCTGAACGTCAAAGGCTTTCGGAAATATCCCCTTGACAAACCAAAGGCAGGTGTGCTATGATGGTCTCAGTTAAGGAGAGAGACCCTCATGGAAAAGACACTCACACAGATCGCTCGCATGACAGACGCCGAGGCCCGCGCCTACCTGGAAAGCCTGATATGGCCCAACGGCCCGGTCTGCCCTCACTGTGGGTCCTCAGAAGTTACCCGGCTTCACGGCACTGCGCACCGTGTCGGCCTGCTCAAGTGCCGGGATTGCCACGAGCAGTTCACGGTCACGGTAGGCAGTGTTATGGAGGACAGCCACATTCCTCTGCAGAAGTGGATACTCGGCTTTCACTTCATCTGCTCCAGCAAGAAGGGCATGTCGGCGAAACAGCTACAGCGAGAACTGGAGTTCGGCTCTTACGAGACGGCCTGGTTCATGTCGCACCGCATCCGCGAGGCGATGAACAATGGCCCGTTGGAGAAGGCCCTCAAGGGCACCGTCGAAATGGACGAGACCTACGTCGGCGGCAAGCCCCGCCCTGGCGACGGCAATGAGCACAAGCGCGGTCGGGGCACCTCGAAGACCCCAGTGGTGGCCGTTGTCGAACGCAGCGGGGAGTCGCATTCCACTCCGGTCAGCCACGTAGACACCAAGACGCTGAAGGCCATCGTCAGCGAGAACGTGGACACGGAGAATTCCACACTCGTAACCGACGAACTACCGCTCTACAACAGCGTGGGCCGGGAGTTCGCCGGAGGTCATCGCACGGTGAACCACGGCGACGGCCAGTACGTTCGGAACTACAAGTCTCTCCGAGTTCACACGAACACCGTCGAATCATACTTCGCACTCTTGAAGCGCGGTCACTACGGCGTATACCACAAGATGAGCGCGAAGCACCTGGGCCGGTACTGCGACGAGTTCTCATTTCGATGGGATCATCGGAAGGTGACAGATGGACAGCGGACAGAGAGTGCAATAGAGGGCGCGCCGGGCAAGCGGCTGATGTACAAGCAACTCGTGGGCAAGGAATAGGCCTAATGCTCTGCAAGGACGACAACCGGCGTAAATCGGGCAAGTGAGCATACCCATGACTAAGCACAAACAAGCAGTCCATACCCAAGAGGCGACATTGACGATGCCCCAGGTGAAGTCTACTATTGACAGGGAACTTCACCTGGGGGTATACTCCAATTGCTATGTTGTTTTTGTATGCGTTAAGCTCGCGCGAACGATTTTAACGCAGGTTGTTTTAGGACCGGCCCTTAGACTTATGGGGCCGGTCTGTCGTTTTGTCTGTCGCTTTTCGACTGACGACGACAAATACCGTAGCCGCGATGAGAAACATGAACCCTGCAAGCAAGGTTTGAGCCATCGCAACCCCCTCCTTTCCTCGTTGATTGGTGTTGTCGTTTTCACGCCATCATCTCCTTCCATTCGGCACTCAGGCATATTCGCTTACGAAGTAGTGGCCTCTCCGTCCTTAGAAGGACTATCGTTGGAACCAGCGATGCCAAATTCCAGATTCAGGTTCGGTTTCGGAAGAGGCGCATATACCCCCCGCGCCGGGCGTAAGAGACGACCCTCCTTGAAACCCCGCCCGAGGCACGTTAGTACAGTGTTCATCGGAAGTTGGATACCTCTTCCCTTGAGAGCCACGATAACATCCTCACCCTTGAACGTCTCACAGACGAGACCTTCGGCTACCGCCATCACCTGTTCATACTGTGACAAGGGAACACCAGGTACGACATCGTTGTCTTCTGACTTGCCGAGTGCAGATTCGCCATTCGACGATTCGCCGGCTGCTTCTTGGGCAAGTTCTCCGAGCACTATCTCGCGCTCGCGGGCGAGGCATTCCTGGTCCTCGTCGATCTTCGATAGCCGGTCGGCCAGCGCACTGACACGGCGTGCCCTGGCGATCATGGTATCGACTTTTGCGGGTAACGTATTCATCGCATACCACCATTCCGACGAATTAAAGACTTCAGGGAAGTCAGTGGTTGCGAGCATGCGCCATCCGAAGACTTTTGTCAAGAATCTTCTTGAGTATCGATAGACTATTCAGCACTTTCGCGCGACCCGGCTATCGCGCCAACAGTACGGCAGCTTATCCTATGGAGAATCCAGCCCAAAGAGGTGCACGATGGAGCCGAAGAAGACCACTGACAACAAGCCCAAGTCCAAGCGACTCTCCCTCTATCCGCTGAAGCTGGACGACGCCCTGCGGGCCGCGCTCAACACGCCCTTGCCGGGCAAGCAGCCGAGGGCGCAAGCCAAGGGGCAGAAGTAGTTCCGGGTCGCTTATACCGGCGCATGGTGTCAATATAGCTTAGGTTTGTCAAGGGGATATTTCCGAAGGCTTTTGGAGATGCGGGGGTCTGGAGGATGCAATCCCCCAGGATGTAAAGGCCGTCAATATACCCATGACCACGCACTCTCCGGTCGGCCTCGTCGACACTCACTGCCACCTTCAAGAGGAGGTCCTCGAAGGCCACGTCGAGGCGATTGTATCCCGTGCCCGGGAGACCGGGGTTTCCCATCTGGTTGTGAACGGCACTCACCCCGGCGACTGGCCGCAAGTGCTCGATCTTGCCCGCACGTACCCGGAGGTCGTCCCCTGCTTCGGCCTGCACCCGTGGTTCGTCGGAGACGCCCCCGGCAATTGGGCCGAAGTGCTCGAACATTACATCGATGCTGTCCCCTCTGCCGTCGGAGAAATCGGCCTGGATCGCTGGGTGAAGGACCGCGACGAGGTCGCGCAAGAAGAGGCCCTTCGCATTCAGCTTGCGATTGCCTACCGACGACATCTGCCGGTCATGGTGCACTGTCTGCGCGCGTGGGGGTGGCTGATGGGTGTCCTGCAGGAGGTTGGACCATCCCCCGCTGGGATGCTGATCCACGCCTATGGGGGCCCGGCGGAGCTGATCGGCCCGCTGTGCGATCTGGGAGGCTACTTCTCATTCGCCGGGAATGTTCTCGATGATCGGAGGAAGCGTGCTCGGGCATCGCTTCTCGCAGTGCCATTGGATCGTCTTCTGGTCGAGACCGATGCTCCGGCGATGCTCCCGCCCGAGCCTTTCGGCCCGCATGTGATCGTCGGACCGGACGGCGAACAGTGGAACGAGCCGGCGAACCTGCCGTCCATCGCTGTCGGCATCGCCCAGCTACTCCGGGTATCGCCCGAGGCACTGGCCGACGCAACCCGCGAGAATGCACGCAACCTGTTTGGTGATCTGCTTTGCCGGACGAACGCTTCCTAAGACTCGAGCAGATGGTGGGGGCCGAGGGCCTCCAGCGGCTGCATTCAGCGCACGTAGCCGTGGTCGGCCTCGGCGCGGTCGGCAGCTACGCCACCGAAGCGCTCGCTCGCGCGGGGGTTGGGAGGCTGCGGCTGGTCGACTTCGATGTGGTGCACCCGAGCAACATCAACCGCCAGCTCTATGCACTTGAGTCGACCCTCGACCGGCCGAAGACGGAGGTCGCCGAGGCGCGAGTCCGCGACATCAACCCCGCCTGCGAGGTCGAGGCCTTGCGCGTATTCGTGCACTCCGACACTCTCGGCCAAGTCCTCGCCGGGCCGCCGGACATCGTGATCGACGCCATCGATTCTCTCGGGCCGAAGCTCGAACTGATCGCCACGGCGATTACGCAGGGCGTCCCGGTCATCTCATCGATGGGGGCAGCCTGCCGCACGGACCCGACCCGCGTACGCACGGGCCTTCTAACAGAGGTGACGATGTGCCCCCTCGCCCGCCGCGTCCGTAAAGGCCTACGCAGGCGCGAATTAGCGACCGATGTCCCGTGCGTTTTCAGTGATGAGCCGGTGTCCCCGCGCTTCCTCGCCCCGCCGGTAGCAGACGCAGCGGTCGCGGATGAGCAGCTCGAGCGTGGGCGGAAGCGGCGCGTTCTTGGCAGCCTGCCGACGCTGACCGGGATCTTCGGCTTGACGGTGGCGAATCTCGCCCTGGAGATACTGCTGGGAGAATTGTTCCCGCGACCAGCCAGCAGCTACAACGCGGCCAGAGCCAGAGGGAGTGATTGACCACTAAGACGCGAGGGCATTAGGCGGCCAAACCACGTCGCTGGAGTCTTCATTGTCGTTTCGTGTTTTCGCGTCTTCGTGGTCAGGATCGTTGGTCGTCCCGCAATCATGTGTGCATTGAACGCAAATCAGACCCCAATACACTGCTTTTCTGGAGGCATTGTCCCTTGATCCGCGCCGCCGTTATCCCTGCGCCGAACACGCCTGTCGAAGTCCGCGAGTTCCCCGTGCCCGACCTCGAACCGGGCGCTGCGCTCCTGCGCACCACATACTCGGAGGTTTGTGGAACCGACGTGCATCTCCAGCACGGGCGTCTCCCCGGCGCGCCGTACCCGCTCATCTCCGGCCACATCAACGTCGGCGTGCTCGAGAAGCTCAGCGGCCCTGTCACGGATGCCTTCGGCAGTCCGCTGGCGGTCGGGGAGACGGTCACCTTCCTCGATGTCCATGAGACCTGCAACAACTGCTGGTTCTGCCTCGTCGCCAAGGCCACCACCCGCTGCCCCAACCGCAAGGTCTACGGCATCACCTACGGGGCGGAGGACGGTCTGTTGGGCGGCTGGAGTGAGGTGATCTACCTCAAGCCCGGCGTGAAGATCCTCCGTCTGCCCGATGGCGTCTCCCCCGAGCTGGCAATCGCCGGCGGTTGTGCCCTGCCCACCGCTTTCCACGCGGTTGAGCGGGCGCAGGTCAGGCTGGGCGATCATGTGGTGATCCAGGGCTGCGGGCCTGTCGGTCTGATGGCCTGCGCGCTGTCGCGGCTGTCCGGCGCGCAGCAGGTGATCGTCATCGGAGCGCCGGACCTCCGCCTGCAGACCGCGCGCCGGCTGGGGGCAGACCACGTCATCAGCATCGAGGACACGAGCGACGACGAGCGCCTCGACGCGATCCGCACCCTGACAGGTGGCCGCGGAGCCGACATCACTATCGAGGCCACGGGTAGCCCCCGCGCGATCCCTGAGGGTATGCAGATCACCCGCGACGCCGGGGTCTACACGGTGGTCGGCCAATACACCGACGCCGGCCCCGTCGAGTTCAACCCGCATCGCGACCTCAACCGCAAGCACCTCGACGTGCGGGCAACCTGGGGCATCGACCTCTCGCACATGTACAAGAGCCTGGGCGTCCTCGCGCGGTTCCGGGACGCCCTGCCGTGGACCGACGTGGTGAGCGCCTACTACGGGTTGCACGAGGCCAATCAGGCGCTGGATGATGTAGCCTGCGGTCGCGTCGTCAAGGCCGTCCTCTGTCCGAACGGCAACTAACACAGGAGGAGTGTGGCAGTCCGGCACGGAAGTTCCAGTACCGCGTTCGCGAGGGTGCCGTCTCGCCACACAACGCCCCCCACCTCTCCCCTACCCGGAGACCGAGCCTCATGGCCCTGCGAGAGTCGGAAGAGCTAGCGGAGTACCGGGGGCTGATGGACACCCCCAGCGAATTCCACGACGGCTTCGGCTGGAAGACCGTCGTCGGCGCGCTGTTCACCGGATTCGTGATGATGCCCGGCTCGATCTACCTCGGGCTGGTTGTCGGCCAGTCGATGGGGCCGGCCGCCGAGTGGACGACGATCATTCTCTTCACTGAAGTCGCGCGGCGCTCGTTCACAACCCTCAGCAAGCAGGAAATCTACATCCTGTATTATATCGCCGGCGGCATGGGCGGCATGATCGGCGGCCTGGCCCTGGCTGGTGGGCCCTTCGCCGGGCTGGTATGGAATGTATTCCTGCGCCAGGCGGCCCCCGGCGGGCTTGGCGAGCAAGTCCCCGTCTGGGTCGTCCCCGGAGCGGCATCGGAGGCGATCCGGCATCGCACCTTTATGAGCGCCGACTGGCTCCCCGCCATCGGCGTCCTCCTGTTCACACAGGTCTTCAGCCGCATCGCCTGGTTCACCTTCGGCTACACCCTCTTCCGCCTGTTGTCGGATGCCGAGCAGCTTCCCTTCCCGATGGCTCCGATCGCCGCACAGGGCGCGACGGCGCTCGCCGAGGTCGGCGGCAAGGCCGAGACCTGGCGCTGGCGCGTCTTCTCCATCGGCAGCATGATGGGCGTTGCCTTCGGGGCCATCTACGTGGCGATCCCGGTCCTTACCAAGGTCATTTTGGTGCAACCGATCCAGATACTCCCGATCCCGTGGGTGGACTTCACCCAGGGCACCGAGCGGCTGCTTCCCGGCGTCGCGACAGGCATCGGCACGAACCTCGGCGATGTGCTCCTGGGCTTCGTTCTGCCCTTTTGGATGGTCGCCGGTGGATTCGTCGCCGCCGTGGCGACGATGGTCGTCAACCCGATTGCCCAAGTTACCGGGCACATGCCCACCTGGTCACCAGGGATGGAGTCGACGCGCACCAGTTGGGCCGCTTCTATCGACATCTGGCTGTCGTTCAGCATCGGCACCGCGCTCGCGGTCGCCCTGCTGGGGTTCTACAAGATGGCGCAACAGTTCCGCGAGAACCGGCTCACCGGGCGCAAGGTCGGCTTCACCAAGCCGCCTGCCGGGCGCGGAGACTTTAGCATCGCCTGGTGCGTCGGCCTGTTCCTGTTCACCACGGTCGCCTATATCATTCTGTGCCGCGTCCTCGTGCCGAACTTTCCGTGGCCCTTTCTGGTCTTCTACGGCTTCATCTGGACTCCGCTTGAGTCCTACGTGAATGCCAGGATGATCGGCCTTACGGGGCAATTCACCGAGTTCCCGATGGTCCGCCAGGCCACATTCATCTTCAGCGGATACAAGGGCGTGGACATCTGGTTCGCGCCGATCCCTCTCGGCAACTACGGAGCCACGACCCAGAAATTCCGCGAGATCGAGCTTACCGGCACGAAATTCACGAGTATCATCAAGGCCGAGGTCTTACTGTTCATCGTCATCATGGCCTGCAGCTTCATCTTCTGGAGCTACGTCTGGCGGCTGAACCCGATCCCCTCGAACGCGTACCCTTACACTCAAAAGTTCTGGGATTTCACGGCCCTGCAAAGTTGGCTGTGGATGTCGGCGACCACCGAGGGCGGTCCGAAAGAGATGTTCCTGCGGGCGATCAAGCCGATGCTCATGGTAGGCGGCCTGGTGTTCGGCCTCGGAGCATATAGTCTGCTCAACTGGCTGCGGATGCCGGTGCTGCTCATCTACGGCTTCATCCGAGGCTTGGGGACCCTTCCCCACTTCACCTTCCCCCAGTTCATCGGCGGGCTTATCGGCAGGTACTACCTGCGCCGGCGATTCGGAGAAAGCGAGTGGCGCAAGTACCCGCCGGTGCTCTACGCCGGCTTCTCCTGTGGGATGGGCCTGGTGGGGATGCTCGCGGTTGCCATCGCTCTGGTGGGGCAGTCGGTGTCGCAGATGCCGTTTTAGTGCTGTCAGACGTGAATCTTTGGTCGAATGGCAAAACGGCAAGATCGCTGAACGGCTCTAACACCTTGGGGATTGCAGGGAGATCGCTATGCGATCTCAATCCCAAACCCCCGCGGGATTGAACGTCAAAGGCCTTTAGGAATGCGGGATCTGGAGCTAAGATCACATAGTGATCTTCCTGCAATCCCCCAGGACGTAAAGGCTGTTGCCCTCCGGCTGTTCCGCGCCCTTGTTCCCGTCCTCGCCAGCGGCTATAATACCTTCTATCTTCCCGCCAGAGACCGCCTTCGGAGTCCGGAACGCAGCCGATGAAAGCCTATCTGCCCGCACTAGTCGTTATCACCAGTCTATCTCTCCCACTCGCCTGCCTCGCCCAGGCCCCTGCGGCGCACGTTACCGTTGCCGGTACCGAGCTTTCAGGCTGTGAGATGCGCGGGGGCACGGTCTGGGGGGCTGCCGCCGCCGCCGCGCAGGCGATGCGCGCGGAAGTCGACTGGCAGGACACCGCCGGAAGACTCATCGTTCACGGCAAAGTTGGCGCGACAATCACGCTCCAGACCGGGTCACGCACGCTGGCCGTTGGCGGCGAGGGCGTCGATCTGGATGGCGCTGCCGAACTGCGCGACGGCACACTGTACGCGCCGCTGCGGCCTCTGCTGCAGGCTCTCGGCGCTGCGCTACGCTGGGACCCGACCACCCTGACACTCAAGGCGCTGCCGAAACTGCTTTCCGTCACTTCCCGCGCCTCCAGCAAGGCCGCGGTGCTGGAGATATCGACTTCCGGCCCCTGCGTCGGTGGAACCGGCGCGGAGGAATATCCGCCGCGCACCTTTGTTGACCTGCACGGCGCGGTCACCGCTGCCGGCGGCCTGAACTACGTCAACCTCGGCAGCCTCCTGCGCGTCCGCTGGGACCAGGAGGACCGCGACGCAGCGATCGTGCGGGTGGTCGGTGACTTGCGCCAGGCTGTCAAGGCGCGTTGGCAGCCGAACGCCGACGGTTGCGGCGGCAGGCTGCTTCTCGGCGATCCGAAGGGCGACGAGCCGATTGTCGTCCGCAAGAGGCCTCGCCTGGTGAACGTCACCGCTCAACAGCCCAACGACGATACGACGATTGTGGCGGCCACTGTCACCGACCCCGTTAGCCCCGGGTATCAACTTCTGCGGCGACCGGATCGGCTCAACATCGAACTCCCGGTCGATCCGTTAGGGGCGGGGAGTATATTGCCCGTTGCCGGCGACTTTGTGAGCACGATCCAGCTCGGCCGCGCGCCGAACGGCGGGAACGCACAGCTCATGCTCGACTTGCGACAGCTCATCCGCTTCGACATCCGCAATGAGGAGGCTCCCGACCGCGTCGAGTTCGTGTTCCAGCGCAAGACCCTTGCCGGAGAGTGCATTTTCGTCGATCCGGGCCACGGCGGGAAGGACAGCGGCGGCCGAGGCAGCGTGCTGCTTGAAAAAGACGTCACCCTTGACGTCGCCAAGCGTCTGACGGCGCTCCTCGCCGGGGCCGGGGCCAGGCCGATGATGACGCGCGACCGCGATGTGTTCGTCGATCTGCACGCTCGGCCGCGGATGGCTAACGAGTACCATGCGGACATGTATCTGTCCATCCACTGCAACGCCTCGGGTGGCCTGGGCACAGAGACATACTGGCAGCAGCCGCAAAGCCAGGTGCTCGCGAACGTGGTCCATGACCAGTTGATCGCGGGCCTGAAACGGGGGAATCGGGGCGTGTTCCGGCACAGCTTCTGCGTCA
The DNA here is from genome assembly GCA_964455745.1 of uncultured Armatimonadia bacterium. GTDB lineage: Bacteria > Armatimonadota > Zipacnadia > Zipacnadales > CAYWBK01 > CAYWBK01. The sequence continues at coordinate 3,579 of CAYWBK010000013.1, read as the reverse complement.
TCCGTGAGTCTCACATGCCGTCGGCGCTGGTCGAACTCATGTTCATCGACCGCCAGCCGGAGGAAGGCCTTCTCGCACAGACATCCACGCGCCAAATGGCCGCCGCCAGCCTGCTCGAGGGTCTGCGGCAGTTCGTCTCGGGCACCGCGTCACGGCCACCCAAGCCCGACAGTACCACGCTCCAGTAGGAACCGCACCAGCCCCATATCAACGGAACAGAGGTAAGTGCCTGTGATTCGCATCGACGGTCGAGGAAACGGCGACCTGCGGGACGTCGTCATCAAGCGGGGCGTCAATAAGTACGCCGAGGGGTCCTGTCTCATCCAGATGGGCGATACCCACGTTCTGTGCACGGCAAGCGTGGAGGACCGCGTGCCACGATGGCTCATGGACACGGACCAGGGGTGGGTGACTGCGGAGTATTCAATGCTGCCGCGCGCCACCTCGGAGCGGACCGCGAGGGAATCGGCCACCGGGAAGGTCGGCGGGCGCACACTGGAAATCCAGCGCCTCATCGGGCGGTCGCTACGGGCTGTCTGCGACACAAAGCTCATCGGCACGCGCACCATCACGCTCGACTGCGATGTCATCCAGGCCGACGGCGGCACGCGGACGGCCTCCATCACCGGAGCGTATGTGGCTCTCGCCGAGGCCTGCTCGCATCTGCGCAAGCGCAATGTCGTCAAGCGCTGGCCCTTGTCCGATCAGGTGGCCGCACTCAGCCTCGGCATCGTCTCCGGGGAGATGCTCTTGGACCTGTGTTACGAGGAGGACCGCCGCGCAGCGGTCGATCTCAATCTCGTGATGACGAAGTCGGGGAGGATCGTCGAAGTGCAAGCCACGGCGGAGGGGGCGCCGTTCAGCCTGACGGACCTCGACAAACTGCTCGCCCTGGGCCAGACGGGCCTCAGGGTGCTGTACGAGGAGCAGCAGAAACTCCTCGAGGACCTGGAGAAGTAGCGTGACGCGCTGCGAGGCTCTCGTTGTCGCGTCGCGCAATGCGGGCAAGGTCCGCGAGATTCGGGAGCTTCTCGCCGGGCTGTTTGTGCGCGTGCTGTCTCTCGACGACATCCCCCCCCTGCCGGAAACCGAAGAACCCCACGACACCTTCGCCGCGAACGCTGTCGAGAAGGCGCTTGCCGTCGCGAGGGCCTCGGGGTATTGCGCCCTCGCCGATGACAGCGGGCTGTGCGTGGATGCGCTCGACGGCGCTCCGGGGATGAAGTCCGCGCGCGTGGCGCACGATGACCCGGCGCGCATCGCGTGGCTGTTGGGCCGGCTTTCCGGGGTGCCCGTCGAGCGCCGCACGGCCCACTTCACTTGCGCGGTCGCGCTGGCCAGCCCCGACGGTGCGGTCGAGACGTGGGAGGCGACCGCGGAGGGCGTCATCGCCGATACGCCGGCGGGCGAGAACGGCTTCGGCTATGATCCCGTATTCCTCGTCCCCGCTTTGGGCAGGACCTTCGCCCAACTGAGCGCCTCCGAGAAGAACTCGATCAGCCACCGGGGGAAGGCGCTTCGGCTGTTCAGGGCGGACTTCGTGGCGCGCCTCGCGGGTGAGTGAGGGGGGCGGTTCTGTGTTGCGCTTTTCCCCCGCCTCAGTATGGCGGGGAATGAGGAGCGAATCGACCACTAAGACACCAAAACAATAGACGGCCAGACCACGTCGCCTGGGCTTTCCCTGCCGTTTCGTGTTTTCGCGTCTTCGTGGGCGAACTCGTCCGTTCCATCCCCATGCGCCGCAAAAGCCTGCTGCTGCCGCGCAGGACTTCCCCCCTCGACCGACGAATCCCCGCTGGCAGTTCCCAACGCTCTGCAAATCCCTCGACAAGAGGTTCGCGATCATGTCATTGCAGCTCTGGGCAGTCGATTCGCTGGTGAAGGTCTTTTCCGACGATATTCCCCCTGATGCCCCGCACACCACCGTTGTCATAGAGGCAGCCCGCAATGAGACCGAAGCCGGCCAACTCGTACTGCGGTGCGATTCCGATCACTTGATGTCCGTCGAAGTCACCTTCGGAGCTCTTGAGGCGGCTTCCGGCGGCCTGCCTTTGGCGGGCGCGAGGGCTCGGCTCGTGGGATACGTGCCGATTCGCGCGAACACCACGGGGACCCCGGACGAGCACCTCGTCCGCAAGGCCCCATGCCCCTTCCCGGACCCGCTGCTGCCCCAGCGGCACGTGCGCGTTCGGCAGGGCGAGTGCCTCCCGATCTGGATCGAGATCGCCGTCCCCGCGGATACCCCGCCGGACGAGTACGAGGGGCCGATCCACATCGCCACCGACCAGGGCCAGGCCGAGGCCACGCTGCGCGTCAAGGTGTACCCCGCCGCCGTCCCTGACCGGCGCACGCTGAAAGTTACCAACTGGGTGAGCTGGGAGAACATCGCCCGCTACCACAGCACTCCGATCTGGAGCGAAGCTTACTGGAAACTCCTGGCCACCTATGCCCGAAACCTCGCCGCTCACCGGCAGAACGTCGTCATCACGCCCATCTTCGACCTCATCGAGTTCAGCGATGACAACGGGAGGCTGGCGTTCGATTTCGCCCGCTTCGACCGTTTCGTGGACCTGTTCCAGCGCGAGGGTGTCATCGGGTACATCGAGGGCGGGCACCTCGGCGGACGTGGGCCGGGGGGCTGGGAAGCGCCGGACTTCGTCATCACCACCTTCCGCCCCGAGGGCGGACGGCTCGTGCGCGAAGCCGCGACAGCCGGCAGCCCGGAGGCGAACGCGTTCCTCGCCCAGTTCCTGCCGGCGCTGCAGGGCCATCTCGAGGCGCGCGGCTGGTTGGACATCTACTTCCAGCACCTGGCTGATGAGCCGATCGCGATCAACCTCGACAGCTACAACAAGCTCAGCGCCGCGCTGAAGCGATATGCCCCGCGCATCCGTACCGTCGAGGCGAACATGTGTCACGAAGTTACCGATCTCGACATCTGGGTTCCGCAATTGGGCGACTGGCACGAGAGCCACGAGTTCTACCGCTCCCGCGTCGCCGCCGGGGACGAGCTGTGGTTCTACACCTGCCTGGCCCCGACCGGCACTTACGCGAATCGGTTCATCGACTATCATCTCGTCAAGACAAGGCTGCTGCACTGGCTGAACTTCTTATATGAGGCAACCGGATTCCTACACTGGGGGTACAACTACTGGTGCGGTGAGCCGTTTGCGGTGGACGTGGAGCCGGTGCACAGCCATCGTATGTGCCTGCCTCCGGGTGACAACTGCATCGTCTATCCCGGCGAGGGCGGGCCAGTCGACTCACTGCGCTTCGAGGCGATGCGGGACGGAATCGAGGACTACGAGTTGCTGCGCAAGCTCGCGGAAGTCGATCCTGACAGAGCTCGCGCGATAGCCCGGATGGTGATCCGCGACTACGATGACTACGATCTCAGCCCCGCGACGTTCCGTCAGGCCAGGCGCGCGCTGCTCGAGGCCACGCCGGGTTAGTCGCGATACCCTCACTCAAGCGCGGAGTGCCCGCGCATCGTCGCGGCTCTGTGGGGTCTCCGTCACCGCCTCAGGTAATTGCAAAAGTCGCTGCGTCGTCTGTAGGAGCGGTCTCCAGACCGCGATT
>CAYWBK010000012.1:3844-32789 GCA_964455745.1 uncultured Armatimonadia bacterium | reverse complement strand
ATGGTAGGTAATCGGCGGGAATCAGGCCGTATTCAACGGCCAAACGACAGGCCGTGGAGGTTATGCTTCTACGGAACTATCCGCCATGCAATAATCCTCCAAATCCTATCAATCCTATTCACTTCGCCGTTCCCTGCCGCTACGCTTGCGGCAGTTCTACTTATAATCGGCGGGAGGACCCCTCAGGGCCCCATGCGCAGGCATTCCAACAGCCGCCCGGGATGCGCGGGGTCGAAACGGAGTTGGTATCCCGCGGCGGGGGGCATCTCAGCGGCGGCCGCCTGCACCGGCGTGGGGTAGTAGTACACGGGGATGGCTCGCCAGAGGTCATCGAGGTATGGCGGGAGGCCGGACAGCACGAACTGAGTGTTCGGCGCGGGCGAGGGCACGGCCGCTCGCACCGCCGCAATGACTTCACGCCGCACAACACTGTCGCGCAGCCGATTCGCGCACACCATTCGCAGGAAACCCACCGAGATCAGCGCGAAGACGACCGCAGCCGCGATCAGCGCCGACCGTCGCCAGCGCCGACGCGCCGCCCAGTCGATCAGCGGCGCAACCAGGAACGCCAGGCCGATTGAGGCGATGTAGCCGTACCGGGGCGCGCGGGCGTACTCGTACGAAAACGGCAGCATCGGCAGGAATCCGAGATACAGCCACGCAATCCCCACTTTCACCATCCGGGACCCTTTCACCAGGCCGATCAGCGCGAGAACCGAGACGCACAGAATCGCCGCAACACTCGCGCCAAGCGCCGCGTGGACGGCCGGGCCGGGCAAGACGCGGGACAGCATCGCCTGGTAGTTCTCGAAGCGCAGGTCGGGAATCAGCGTCTGCGGCGGCGCCAGCGCCAGGTTCGACAGGATATGCAGGCCAGGCCTGTAGGCGGCGGACCCGACAGCGATGACCTCCTGTGACGGGGGACAGACGATGCGCCAGGCAATCATTGCAGCATAGGGCAGGCCAAGCCACAGCAGGGGCCGCCGGTCGCGCCCAGGGAATGCGCCCCAATCAAGCAGTGCGAGTAGCGGCCACAGGGAGACCGCGCTGTCCTTGGTCAGAAGGGCCATCGTCGCCGCGACGAGCGCCACCGCCAGAGCGGCCCTGGTTCCTCTACGGTACAGGACCCACGCGATGACCGCGGTCACGAGCGGGACCGCTGCCAGGGGGTGGAGGGCTGCAGAGCACCATGTGACGGCCTCGTGGTGGCTGGGGAGCATGGCGAAGAGTAGCCCCCCCGCCCAGGCGCACCCCAGCCGGCGCGTCACGACCAGGACGAGCGCGAAGACCAGCGCGCTGCAGATGGCGTGCAGGGTGAGACCGAGCGCGAAATATCCACGTGGGTCCAGTCCCCAGTGGCGGTAGACGGTGTAGAGGGCGAGGTTCCACCCGACTGTCAGCCCCCCCCGCCCTGCAGCAGCGACTGAGTGCCGGCGGCCCATCGTTGCGCTGCGGCGAGCCAGGCGAAATCGTCGTGGCGGAAGAAGGCGTTGAGGATTGGGGAGTAGGGCAGCCATGCTGCACCCGCGATGCTTGCGAGCGTCGGCAGGACGCGCGCGAACGTGCCTCTTCTGGGAAGCACGGTGGGAGGCTCAAATGCTGGGCTGTTGCATGACATGACCACACATGGACCAATCAGGAGTGTTCAGCGCGTGACGCCCCGGCACTACATCTGTGGCTCGCGGAACGACCTCAGGACGTACCTGTACAGTGACCCACTCGCTGCCGGAGCCCTGCCCGAAGCTCTGTTCGACCTCGTCACCCTGTGGGACACCTTCGAGCATCTGCCATTTCCCCACGTGCGTGTCTTGCGTTTGGGGTGTATTGCGTCTCGGGTATCTGCCCACCCGGCTGCAGCGCTATCGGAACTGGTTGTCTCGTGGGGCTTCGCGGGTGGTCGAAGCGCTGCGTATCGCCAACGTGAACGTCCCGATCCGCCTCGGCGACCTGGTGGCCGTGGTTGCGAGGGCACCGCGATAGCCGGTGCGTCCGGTCAGACGATGAAAGCGATGGCAGCCGAACGGAGCGCATCGAATTCCGCATCCGGGACGGATGCCGGGGTACATCTATTCCCCGCGGCGACGTGATGCCCTGCTGGGTTCGGGACAAGCGTTGCCCCCCTCGGGTTCCTCCGTACCTGCGAGCCGGTTCATCCACTCTGATGGTGCGCATGACCTTCGGCGATTCGCGTGTCCCGGGCCGGTCGAGCAGCGCAATCCTCCCCGGTGGATGGCTGACCAGATCATATTGTAACCCGTGTCATATTGTAACCCGTTGACACACCTCCCGTCTAGGGGTAAGCTTGCCGTCGGGATGCAGGTGCCACTAGAAGGAGGCTTCAGCTTGCGGAAGAACGGATTCACACTGATTGAATTGCTGGTCGTCATCGCGATCATTGCGATCCTGGCGGCCATCCTTTTTCCGGTGTTCGCACGAGCCCGTGAGAAGGCACGACAGGCAAGTTGCTCAAGCAACGTCAAACAGCTCATGTTAGGCGTTCTCATGTACGTGCAGGACTATGACGAGAAGACCCCGATCGCCGACTCGCATACCGGGGGCGACTTCAATTGGACCAACTTCGTCATGCCTTACGTCAAGAACCAGCAGCTATGGTATTGCCCCAGTCAGGGGCACGGCACGAATCCGCTGCCGCTTTCCGGGTGTGCCTCGTGTGGTGGCGGCGGATGGACCAATACCGTCATGGTCGACTACAACCCTCCAAACTGCGATTTCGGGTTGGCCATGGCCAAGGTCGTCGCCCCTGCCAGCACCGCGTACCTGCTCGAGAACTGGCGCGCCTGCCAGTGCGTAACCCGCTGCAGTGGCAGTCTCACCGCCGACCAGGGCTCATGGACTTCAATGCAGTTCCCGCACAATGAAGGTCAGAACACAGGCTACGCGGATGGACACGTGAAGTGGAACGCGCAGAACAAGGGCTCAGACTGGTTCACGGGCGAGATCAACGGCACCAACTGAACGTCGACCCGCGCGGACGAAAAGATCACTGCGCCGGCATCCCACGGCAAGATAGACGACGCCTCGGACCATCGGCCCGAGGCGTCGTTGCATCCGGGTAACTATCGACCGTGCGATAGCCGAGACCTCAGTCCGCCGCGGGCCGCTCCTTCGCCTTGTCGGCCTCGGCGGCGAGCTTCGTTGAGGCCTCGCGGTCGGCTTCCATCTCCCCGACGGTCTTCGTGTGCAGCCGCGCCGCGCCCTTGTAGCCCTCGCGGGTCGGGATGAGGTTCCCGCTCTCCAGGCGCTTCTTCGCGGCCTCGATGGCCTGCGCATACTGCGGCAGCCACCGCTCCTGCGCCACCAGAAGCTCATCCACCATCTGCCAGATCTCCGGCGGGTCGCAGACCGCCCCGGTCAGGGCGTCCATCATCATCGCCTGTCGCAGGAGGGTGTCGTCGCCGTGCACCGCGGCCTCGACCGCCAGACGCTGCACGCTGATGCTGGCGTTATTGACGGCGGCGCAGCCGAGCGGCAGGTCGCCGACGATCGGGATGCTCAGGCCATTGCCGTCGACGTAGCCCGGTGCCTCGACACACGCATCCGGCGGCAGGTTCGTGATGCAGCCGTTGTTCCTCACGTTGAAGTGCCCGCGGTATCGCCGGCCTGTTTCCAGCGATTCGATGATGTACGATCCGTGCTCGCTGCCGCGATCTTCGGGCCTGAAGGTCAGCGGGTCGGCGGCCATCCAGTTCGGGAAGTCGTGCTCGAACCAGTTGCGGCCCTCGGTGCACACGCGCAGGTATCCGCCCGTCTCACCGTTGATCCACACGCCGAGGTCGATCCACTTGTTGATGTCCTCGGGGCGCTTGCGATACCACGCCACATACTCGCTCTGGTGGCCGTTGGACTCGGTGCAGTAGCACCCGAACCGCCGCAGCATGTCGATGCGGACCTTCTCGGTCTTGCTCATGTCGGGGTTGGCCTCGAAGGCCGCCAGCAGCTTGCCGGTGAGGTCCTCGCCCTTATGCTTGACGCTGACGTACCACGTTTGGTGGTTGATCCCGGCGCAAATGATGTCGACTTCCTCGCGCGGGAGGCCCAGGGCATTGGCGATCTGCCAGTGCCCGCCCTCGACGCCGTGGCACAGCCCGATGATCGGCACGCCGTGGCCATACTTGTAGCAGGCCCAGGTGTTCATCGACATTGGGTTGGAATGATTGATGAGGGTGCAGCCGGGAGCCGCGACCTCGCTGATGTCCTTGCAGAAATCGAGCAGCACCGGGATCGTGCGCTGCGCATACATGATCCCGCCGGCGCACAGCGTATCGCCGACGCACTGGTCGACCCCGTACTTCAGCGGGATGTCGATGTCCGTCTGGAAGCCCTCGAGGCCGCCGACGCGCACGAACGAGAAGACGTAGTCCGCGCCCGCGAAGGCCTCGCGGCGGTCGGTGGTCGCAGAGACCTTCGCCGGCAGGCCCGAGGCCTCGATGTCGCGCTTGAAGAGCTTGTAGATCATGTCGAGATTGCGTTCGCTGATGTCGGTGAACGCGAACTCGGTGTCACGAAGCTCGGGCACGCAGAGAATGTCGCGACAAACGGCACGGGTGAAGCCGACGCTGCCGGCCCCGATGACGGCAACCTTGATGGACATAGGGAAAGCCTCCGAAGCGATGAATGATGAACGATGAATGATGAGCGGAACGACGGGAGCTAACGGCAGCGAACGACAATGGCAACGAGCAGTGGCAGATCACGTCCCCTGAAGGGCAGGCCTACATTCAAGGGTGTTATTCGCCCTGTTCAGCGACAAGCTCCTTCGACTATGTGGCCGCGCGATTTATCGCGCCAAATGCGAGTCAAACTGCGCTTCGCTCATTATGCCATCGGCTGCGAGCAGACATCTCGTCGAAGTGGAAACGTTAGTAACCCTACAATATGATCCGCGCGATAAATCGCGCTGCCACATGGTCTGGAAAGAGGTGTCGCTAAACACATATTGCTATTCTATGCGCGGAGAAGAATGCCTCCGTCAGCCTTGGAGGCCTTTGCCGCCGATCTTGTCTGTGCCCTACCGCCTCAGCAGCCTCGGCGCCACCGTCGGGCCGTGGCCTAGTGCGAAGCCTAACTGGACCATCAACGCCGCCAGAGGCTCGAGGAACCGCGCATTCGCCAGATTGCCGGCATCTACCGGGTCGAAGCCGACATCCCAGATCAGGCCGGCCACCACTTCCTTCGCGGGCGCGTCGTCGCCGGCGTAGAAGACCGTCGCCCGCGTGCCGCCGACGACCGGGTCGGCGATGACCTGCGCGAAGATGGTGTTGAAGGCCTTTACGACCCTTGCCCCCGGGATGAGCTTCGCGATTTCCTCCGCCGCCGAGGTCGTGTGCCCGAGGGTCAGGCCCATGTAGTCCTCACTCAGTGGATTCGTGAGATCGATAACGGTCTTGCCCAGCAGCGCCCCCGTCGCGCTTAGAACCGGGCCGATCTCCCGGTACGGCACCGCCAGCGCCACTACATCGCCGTACGCCGCGGCCTCGGCGATTGTGCCCGCGCAAGCCTTCGACCCGATCTTCTTCGCCAGCTCCAGCGCCTTGTCCGGCGTGCGCGACCCAAAGACGACCTCATGCCCCTTCGCCGCCCACGCTTTGCCAAGCGCCGAGGCCATGTTTCCTGTGCCAATGATCCCTATCTTCATGGTTACAGCCCCTCTCAACGATCAGACTGTAGATCATGTTGATTCTTATAATCAGTATACCCATCAACATCGGCGAGTGGCTCACGACATCTCGGCCTTGGCGGGCGGAGCCTGCCGACACTCCGCACCTTGTTCCTCCCAGCGGCCGTACCGTTCATTTCACCCTCATGCACATTTCGATGGCCTCCGCCAGGCCGTCGCGCTCGCGCAGGAGGTCCAGCGGGTTGCGGGTGTACTTCACCAGGCTCTGTGCGAGGCGGTTCGGAGCATCGAGGGCCTTCTGAGCGGCGGCGAGAGCGGTGTCGATCTGTTTGGCCCGGGCGCCGGAGGCATCGGGGCGTAGCTTCTCCAGACGGGAGACCTCCTGTCGCAGCGTCCAGAAATATTCGCGGTCTTCCATGCCCTTGCGCAGCATCTCCCAGCGGATCGAGGGCACCGGACCCTTGACCACCGGAGTGCTGCTGGGTTCCTCGGTGGGCGGATACAGGAGCATCCCGTCGCCGTTGCCCCAGCACCCGCCGCTGGGGTCGTAGCTCATCGCGCACTTCCACGGATTGCGCGGCTTGCCGTCAGGCAGGGTGCCGTACCAGGTCGTCGCCCAGAAGAGCGACCCGGCGACGTTGTACTTCTCCATCATCCAGAAGCGGATGCGGTGGTTGAGCGCCGGGTGGTCGATGAAGTTGTTCGGGTATGGCGCGCGCGGTCCGCAGCACACATACCACCAGACACGCTCGCCGAGGGTTTGGCGCTCGTGGCAGCTTCGCTCGTTGTAGGCCGCCAGCACCGGCGTCCACAGGTCGATGGGGCCGATGAGGCCCGGTTCCGGTTCCTTGGTGATGAGCCGAGCGAGGCCGGGGCAGTCCTCCTTCAGCAACTGCGCGCCCTCGGCCACGTAAGGGAACGCGTCCGGGCTCGGCTCGTCGTACCAGTAGGCGTAGGCCTTGCTCAGCCAGCCTTTCTGGCGCAGGTGCGCGATCACCGGCGCGTACATCAGCTTGTGCAGGCGCTTGAATTCCGGCGTGAAGCGCGGGTAGCCGCCGATCTGGTCCGGCATACAGGGCATGTTGAAGGCGTTGAACCCGAAGCCGTCGAGATAGCGGTGCGCCGCGGCGTCGAATTTGGTGAAGTCGTAGGTGAAGCGGAAGTCGTCGCGGCTCTCCTCGGAGACCTTGACCGGCTTCTGCGGGGTATAGGAATCGATGTGCGCGATGTCGATGCGCTTGCGCAAGTCGTCGGCCCGGGCCTGCAGGTCTGCGGCCGCGGTCTTCTCGCTCACGAAGTACACCACGAGCGGTCCCCAGCCGTCGCGCACTTCGTTCTTCTTCATTTTGAACGGAGTGACCGAGTTGCAGACTGTGACGCCCTGCGCGCCCTTGGCGACGCCGAGCCCGCTGACAGCCGAGTCGAGACAGAGCATCCCGAAGCCGAGGTTCTTGCTCGATTTGGCATCGAGCGCACCCGACCAGGCGGCGAAGTCTGCCCCGTTCGCGACCTCATCGGCTTTGAACTCGGTGTGCGGGAGGTTGAAGTAGTGGCGGGCCTCGATCTCCGTAGCATCGGTGCCCTCGAACTTGTATAGACGCAGCGCGAACCACTCGTCGCCGGCCGGCACATATAGGCGCAGCGTCATGCGGAAACTGCGCCCGGCCACGTCGGAGCCGGTATGCGCGGCCACGATGTCGAAGACCCTCATGCCGGGGGTGCGGCTCACCTCGGTGATCGACTGGATCGCGTTGACATACGGCCAGCTCTCTCCGGTGCCCTGGTAGCCTACCCCCAGGCGCTCGAAGTGGGTCATCGAGGTTTGCTGCGAGGCGATGAGCTTGCCGTCCCAGTATAGTTGCCAGGGCGAACTCTGGCTCCGGTCGAACGCGATCGCCATTCGACCGAGTGTCAGTTTGCGCATCGGCGCGAGGGTGTTGATCTCCATCGGGGCCAGGTCGGTCGGGCCGTAGGGGGCGATGCGGTGGTCGCGGCAGCTTTGCATGTACAGGTCGAAGACCTGCTGCTTCTGCGCCGGGTCGGTCACTCCGTGCCAGCCAAAGTCAGGACCGACGCCGTAGGCGCTGCTCGTGTGGGTCTCCTTCGTCAGCGAGAAGCCCCAGACGCGAAGCCGCACCGGCACCGCGACCGTCTTGCCATCGGCCTCGATGGTGACTTGTCCTTTGTAGACTCCCCGCGGCGTATCCGGCGGAACGTAGGCGAGCACCCAAATCGGCTGGTTGACGCCCGCCGCGCAGTGAACCGGGCCCTCGATGAGCGGCAACGGGTCCGGCCAGTCGCCAGCCCACCCGAACGAGTCGGTCGGGATCGTGACCGGGACATACGCGACCCGCCGGAGGGCGAAGTTGCTCGCCGCGATCTTCCCGCCGGGCCCCGCAAAGTCGCTGACCGCGATCCTGGCGTCGATGTCCTTGCCGGGGCGCAAGACAATCTGCACCGGCTCGTATTCCCGGCCCGCGGCGCTGATGCTCACCGCGTCTGTCGTGTATTCCGGGATCGCCTTCTCCCGGTGGATCTTGTAAGTCCCCTCCGCCCACCACAGCCCGAGGTCGTCACCGCCCTGAAGCCGGTATCCGTACTGTTCATACTGCGTTTCTGGCACGCCAAAGGCGCATTTCGCGAGCGCCACGGGGTTCCCGGCGGCGTCCGTGAGCGCCGCGATCACCGCGTTCGACCCCGCCTCCGCGATCCGATACGGCACGCGGACGACGGCTTTCGCGTCCGCAGTGAGGCTCGGCACCGTGAACGCCGTCTCGGCGCGCCCGTCCGCATTGCCGGAGATCGACAGCCCGCGCAAGCCCGCAGTGGTCGCCTCCGCGGCGAGCGTCACGGCTTCGCCGAAACTCCCGATCCGGGCTTCGCCATAGTCGACACCGTCGATGCGCACCTTCGGTAGACTCACAGCGGTCGGCGTCCCCGCGGCCAGCGGGGAAGGTAGGCCGAGCAGCCCGAACCGTGTCGGCTCGTGGAAGCCCGACAGTGTCGGCGACCAGCAGGTGCTCTCGCTCCGTGTCGAATCGTTCCGGCACACATTGAAGCCGACGGTCGCCGGCGCATCGGCCTGCAGACCGAGGTCGGAGAAGGGGATGGCGAACTCCGCATACCAGGCGGTGTCATCGCGGGAGGTCGCCGAGGCCCAGACGCCGTTCCATGCGACATCATAAGGCGGGGTGGCTCCGATCTCACCCGACTCGTCACGCTGCACGTTCGCCGCGTTGATCAGGAAGTGCCGGTATTTCTTGAGCGTCATTCCGGGGTCGATGAACACCTCGACGCTCTCATCGGTGAAGACGTCGGAGTCGCGGGTCTTTTGGTTTACCGTAAGCGTCGCGCCCTTGTCGAAGCGGCAGATCACTCCGACATAGAGCGTGTCGCCGGACCTCAGAACGAGCGCCTCCGTCTCCCCCTTGGGCGCGCCGCCTTCGATGCGAACGAAGGGGCCGAGTTTGGCCGCCTGCTGCCAGGCGGGACCGGACAGAACGCCGTCGACGGCCGGGGCTTGGGCCACGACCGGCGCGATTGCTGTCGGCAGGGCGTCAACCTTTGGGGCGGCGTGCGCCGGTGCGAATAGCAGCGCCGTGACAGCGAGAAAGGGAAGAGTGAGCGTGGCTTGTCGGTTCATGGAACGATAGGCTCCCGTGGGGATGAATTGTGATCGCAGTGTTCGCTCCCAAACCAGACAGACCTTCGTCGGAATCTCGGCGCCGCGCGCAGGTCCCCTCCTTCCATCCCGCGAAAACTACGCCGCTGGGCATCTCCCACCGAAAGGCGCTTTTCACCGTGGATAGTATCGCCTACTTCGACTGCGCTTGTTATCTCGGACGCAATCTGCACACCGGCAGCGGCCAGCCGTCCACCCCCGACGCGCTCCTCAGCGCGATGGACCACTTCGGCATCCATGAGGCCCTCGTCATCGACGCCATCTGCGCCTCGACCGGAGCCCGCGCCGGCAATCGCCGCATCCTCGAATTCGCGAAGGACCACCCGCGCCTGCACCCCGCGTGGGCCGGCATGATGACCCACGCGAAGGAGCTGCCTCCGCCGGACGCCCTCGTGGCCGAAATGTGCGATCTCGGCGTCGGCGCACTGTACCTGTTCTACAAGCAATTCGACATCCCCCTCGAAGACTGGGCGGTTGACGATCTGCTGGCGGTTCTCGAGGAGAACAACGTGCCGCTGTTCCTCTGCCCGAACAATCTTCTCGAAAACGGGCGCATCGACGTCACCGACTGGCCGAACGTGGTGCGCCTGTGCCGCAAGTTCCCGAAGCTGCCGGTCGTCGTGACCGAGAACCGCATCTACCGCAGCCAGAGGCCGCTTTACGAGGCCCTCGCGGCCTGTCCGAACCTCAAGCTCGACCTTTCCTCAATCTGGCTGAACAAGCGGGTTGAGTTCATCTGCCGGGAGTTTGGCGCCGAGCATCTCGTGTGGGGTTCGCAATTGCCCGCGAGGACCCCCGGCTCGCCGCTGATGCAGCTCAACTACTCCGACATCTCAGCGGATGAGTTGACGATGATCGCCGGCGGCAACATGCGCCGGATGCTGTCCTGGAACCCGAACATCGAGTTCGTTGCCGAGCAAGTGACGCTGCCGGAGCCTGTCGACAGCCTGCACAAGGTCGTCCGCGAGCGCATCTCACTGCGCGATGAGCGCTTTTACGACTGTCACGGGCACATTGGCTGGTCGAGTCCGTATCACGTCATCAACGACACGCCCGAGACAATCGTCGCCGAGATGGACAAGTTCGGAATCGAGGTCGCCTGCGCATTCAGCATCCAGATCGTCGGCGATGTGGCGTTTGGGAACGACGAGGTGATGGAAGTCGTCAACCAGTTCCCGAGCCGGTTCATTCCCTTCACGCTCCTGAACCCTTACCACGGCGAGGCCGCGATGCTGGAGGAACTGGAGCGGGGCCTCGCGATGGGAATGATGGGCGTCAAGCTGATGCTGAACTCGTATGCCTGCTACGACGTGCACGGCCCGTTGGTCGACGTGGCGTGCAAGTTCGCCAACGACCACAAACAGTTTATTCTTAGCCACCACTGGGGGCCGCCCGCCCGCATCCAGCAACTTTGCACCGACAACCCTGACGCCCTGTTCATCTCCGGGCACTCGGCAGGGGACTATGGCGAAGTTACGCGCGCGGTGGACAACCTGTACATCTGCACCTGCCCGTTCCTGGCGTGGGGGCAGACGGAAGCGTGGGTGGACATCTACGGCGCAGACAAGATCCTGTTTGGCTCCGATCTCACGGACCTGCCGATCTCCTGGGGCCTCGGGCAGATCATGTACTCGACGATCTCAGAAGCCGACAAGCGCAAGATTCTCGGAGAGAATCTCCTCGGGCTGATGCAGCGCTGGGACATCTTCCCGGCTGCGTCCCCCGCTGGGGCCTGATCCATCGAGGCGGCGTGCCCCGCAAAGCCGAACAGCACAATCTATGACCAATACGGAGCGACTCAATGCGAATCTGCCGCGCGATGACCGTTCTGCTGTTCATTCTGGCCACAGCCGTAGCCGTCTGCGCTGACGCTCCCGGCCCCGCAGCTTGGTACAAGCTGGATTCTCCCGCCGATCTCGGGCAGGATGCCTCCGGCAATAATGTCGCCGCCCGGGTCGTCGATGCGAAGGCCACCCCTGGTATTCACGGCGGCGCGATTGAGCTCTTCGGCGACGGCGGGCTCGAGATCGCAAATGCCCCGGCCTTCCAGGCCGGACAGGGCTTCGCCGTCGATCTGTGGGTGCGGTTTGCGAGCGTCGCCGAGAACGCGGGCATCGTCGCCAAGGAAGGCGAGTACCTGCTGCGCCTCGATCCCCCGAATGAGGGCGGGAGGCTGTCCTTCTTCGTCAATGTGGACGGCAGCCTCGAGCCGAGAGCTTACGGCATCGCGCCGAAGCCCGACGCCTGGTATCACATCATCTGTACCTGGGATGGCGATACGGCCTCGCTTTGGATCAACGGCCAGCAGTTCAAGAGCCAGCGGCGCGGGGCGGTTGCCCCGACGGACGCGCCGGTCCTGATCGGGCTGCCCTCGAAGTTCGGGCCGGTCGGCCTGAAGGGCGCAGTCGATGACGTGAAGTTGTACAGCCGCGCCCTCACCGACCAGGAGATCATGCTCGCCGAGTACGGCCTCGACGCCTTGCCGCAGAACCTGAAGGCCACCGAGCCGCGTTTCGAGTTCACCGCCGGCCTGCAAGGCTGGGAGGCCCGCGACGCCGACAACCTGCACACCGCCGGTGGGTGGTTGTGCGCGACGCTTCGCGGCGGGAGCGCGCTGCTGCTGAATCGCAGCCTCGATGTCCCGATTGGCTCCAGGGAGTTCGTCAGCGTGCGGATGTCCGCGACCGCCGGGGACGAGGCCAAGCTGCTCGTCTTGACCACCGACGGCCTACAGATCGCGCCGTTCGCGCTGATCGGCGACGGGGCGATGCACTCATACGTGCTCCGCGTTTCCGAGTGGCCGAATTGGACCGGGAACCTGCGCGCGATCGGCCTCGTGCCGTCGAACACCGCGTGCAATGTGGCGGTTGCCTTCGTGCGCGTCTCCGCGAAGGCCGACGCTCCGCCGGAGATCGCCGTCACCAGCTTCTATACCGATCATGCGATCAACCGCGCCGGGCGGGCCTGCCGGATCATCGCCCATATCCGCAACACGGGCGGTCCCGGCGAGGGGCTGAAGGCGCGCCTCGTCGCTCCGGCCGGGGTGAAGCTTGTCGGCGCGGAGAAGACCCTCCCGCCCATCGGCTGGAGCGAGGCGCAAGACCTCGCGTGGGATGTCGAAGCCCCCGCCGCGATGACCGCGGACTTCAGCGTCTCGGTTACCGGTCGCAACATGCCTCCGGCAGGGGGGGCCCTGCAGATCGCCTTCACCCCGCCGGTCAATTTGCCGAAGGCCGACTACGTGCCTGAGCCGGTCATCCCCCAGAGCGATTACCTCGTCGGCGCGCATTACTGCCCATTATGGAAACAAGGCTCGCGCGGAGCCGGGGGCTGGCAGGAGATCGTCCCCTTCCCCGAGCGCAAGCCGGCCCTCGGCTGGTACGATGAGGGCGACCCGGAGGTTACGGACTGGGACATCAAGTGGGCCTTGGAGCACGGCATCCAGTACTTCGTCTACTGCTGGTACCGGACGAACCAGGGGCACGGGGTGCAAACGTCCCTGTCGCACGCGATCCACGAGGGCCTGTTCAACGCCAAGTACGGCTCGAAGTTCAAGTTCGCGATCATGTGGGAGAACCAAAGCAAGGGCAGCGCAGGGGTCGCGTCCGAGAAGGACTTGCTGGAGACGCTGTTGCCTTATTGGATCGACAACTACTTCAAGCGGCCGAACTATCTGAAGATCGACAACAAGCCGCTGCTCTTCATATATAGGCCGGAGTTCTTAATAGACGATCTCGGCAATGTGGAGAATGTGCGCTCCGCCATCGGCAAGATGCGCGAGGTCTGCAAGCGGGCGGGGTTCGCCGGACTGACAGTCCTCGGCGAGTACCGCGGCGTCGAACCCGCCCCTCTGAAGCTCATGGTCGACGAGGGCCTCGACTACGGCTTCCAGTACTGCTGGCCTGTCGGCGGGCAGCCCACGCCGGACGTGGCGGTCAAGGCCCAGGACTCCTACATGCGCGAGTGGCAGCGGCTCAACATCATCCCCGGCGTGATGACGGCCTCGATGGGTTGGGACCCGCGCGCCTGGTATACCACCGATGCCTACTGGCGGCTTCCGCCGGCCGACTTCAAGCGGGTGCTGGAGAACACGAAGGCCTTCATGGCCACTGTCCCGAAGGACCAGCTTGGCAGCAAGATGGTCTTACTCGACAACTGGAACGAATTCGGGGAGGGGCACTACATCGCCCCGCATCGGCAGTACGGCTTCGGCTACCTCGATGCGGTGCGCGATGTCTTCACCAAGTCGCCGGGGCCGCACACCGATCTCGTCCCCGAGGACATCGGCCTCGGGCCTTACGACAAGCTCTTCCGCAAAGCTCTCGACCGCGAAGCCCAGTGCGCGAAGGTCGTTACCGCCCCCGGCGGCGTGCCGCCCGGCCTGATCGGGTGGTGGACCTTCGACGGGCCGGACGACCAGACGCTCACCTGGGACTACTCAGGCCACGGCCTCGGCGGGTACATCGACAACGTGAAGCGCGTCGACAGCCCGCACGGGAAAGCTCTGGACTGCAGCGGCGGCAGCGTGACGATCCCGAAGGCCGGGCAACGTTTCGGGCTGGCGCAGATCACCGTCGAGTGCTGGGTGAAGACCGATCTCGCCGGCCAAAACGACAAGTGGTTCGTCAACAACCTCTATGATGGCGGTAAGGGCGGCTTCCGGCTGGGGCTGTCGGGAGGGAAGCTGTGTTGGGCGGTCCCCAAATCGGCCTGGAGTCACCACCTGCAGGCGACGGAGTCGCTGCCGCTGGGCCGGTGGGTGCTGGTCGCCGCAACCTTCGACGGGCAGACGATGCGCATCTACATGGACGGCAAAGAGTGCGGTTCGCTGGCCCGTCCAGGCCGAGTGTATGCGGACGACTGGCCGTTGTGCCTCGGCAGCTACGAGAAGGGCCATCAGGCGTACTTCACAGGGCAGTTGGCGGATGTGAGGATCTACTCGCGGGCGCTGAAGCCGGAGGAGATGAAATGAGCGGGACCATGACCCCTCGCGAAGTCGTCAAGCGCGCCATCCATTTCGGCTCGCCGCCGCGCGTGCCGCTCATCTATCGCTCGGATCCCGAACGATCCGATATGGCGCACACGGGGTACGCCCCGGCGCGCGGGTGGCAGGCCCCGTCGCCGACGGTCGATGAGTGGGGGTGCGAGTGGGCGAACATCATCGGCACCGGCTGCGGGCAGATCGTCCGCCATCCCCTCGCCACGCCCGATGACCTGGCTACATATCCGTTCCCCGACGCGCTGGCTCCGGGCCGCCTCGATCACCTACCCGGCTTCGTGCAGTCGTGCGAGGGCAAGTACCTGTCGGCCTCGGTGGGGCTGTCCGGGTTCAACCATACGATGGCTCTGCGGGGCTTTGAGGAACTCCTGACCGATCTGTATGTGGACCGAGCTTTCTTCGAGGAACTGGCCGACCGGGTGTTCGCCTTCGAGAATGCGATCATCGACGGCTTCGCCGCGCACGGCCTCGACGGCGTCTGGTTTTTCGATGACTGGGGCACCGAGACCGGCGTGTTTGTCCGCCCCGAGCAGTGGCGCGAGGTGTTCAAGCCGCGCTATGCCGACCAGTTCGCCCGTGTGCGCAGGCACGGAATGGACGTGCTCCTGCACAGTTGCGGCCATGTGTGGGACATCATCCCCGACCTCATCGAGATCGGCGTCAGCGTACTGAATCTGGAGCAGCCGCTCGTCTTCAGCAAGGATGGCGTGAATGGCATCGACCGGCTCGCGGAGGCTTTCGGGGGGAAGGTCTGCTTCTGCACGAACGTGGATTCGCAGCGCACGCTGATTTCAGGGACGCTGGCGGAGATCGAGGCGGAGGCCGAGCATGTCGTGCGGGCGCTCGGGCGGCCCGAGGGCGGCCTGATCGTGCTCGCAGACTGCGGCAAGGACCACCACATCGCCTCCGATGAGCGTACCGGCGCGATGACCCGCGCCTTCGAGCGTTGTTGTGGAGGGCGGGATGAGTGATCCTCTGCCACCGTCCGTCGTTTCCCCTGTTCCACGAGTGGAGATGTGCCAGGGGTGAGGCCGACGTTAGCCGTCCCCGTATTGGGTATGATTCCTCTGGAGGTGGGGAATCATGTCCGTCATGGCCATCTTACATGTCTACGAACGTTCCGACCTGCGCGATCGGGTACGCGTGTTTGCAGATCGAGAAGAAGCGGGAGCGATGCTCGCCACGCTGCTGGAGGAGCGCGGGGAGACCGATGGTATCCTTCTGGCGATCCCCTCGGGCGGCATCCCGGTCGCCGCGCCGGTTGCCCGGGCGCTACGCATGCCGCTGGACGTTGCCGTCGTCAGCAAGGTCACGCCGCCGTGGAACTACGAGTATGGTTACGGCGCCGTCGCTTTCGACGGTAAGGTGCGCCTGGACGAGAACCTCGTGTCGGCGATGGGGTTAAGCAGTCAGGACGTCGCGAGCGGTGTGGAGAGAGCGCGGCAGAGAGTCGAACGGCGGCTCCGCATTCTCAGGGGCGACCGGCAATTCCCCGATCTCTCCGGCGAGACGGTGGTCTTGGTCGATGACGGTCTCGCAACCGGCTGGACGATGCGCGCGGCGATCCATGCCGTGCGCGACGCAGGCCCCGCGAGGATTGTGGTTGCGACGCCCACCGGGCACCTGGTCGCAGTTCAAGGCATTTCGACGATTGCCGACACAGTGTACTGCCTGAACATTCGTGGTGGCGTATCGTTTGCGGTTGCGGAGGCGTACCGGCACTGGTACGACGTGCCCGAGATCGAGGCGGCGCAGGTATTGCGTGAACTCCAGGCCGCCGAGGGAGAGCTTCAGCGGACGCCGTGAAGTCTCGCTGAGCGGCCTTGGCCCCGCTGGTGAGGATGCCTCGTGGGATGAGACGGGTCAGTCAGGTTCAAGCCTGGCCGGTCTTCACACGGTTTAGACGCCGCCACGCAGGTTCAGGGATTTGCTGCCGCATCCACGGCCACGCCTGCTGCGCGAACGCCGTGGCTGCAACCCCCACGACCCCGGCGGAGAAGAGCATGGCCGTGTAGTACGCGTGTTCCGTGACCTGCGGAGCAAACGTGCAGGCGATGCCGCTGAGGTAGTACATGGCCACGCAGATGATCGCCGTCGTCCTGAGCGCCCCGGACGCATGGTAGACACTATGCACCCCGATGGCCCACCAGGAGACTATGATCACCGCCAGGCCCAGAAACCTCGGCTCCAGCAGCGACGTCAGGTTCACCGCGGCGTCTATTGTCACAGTTGTCATGCGGGCAAGCCAGTACCATGACACGGCGAAGGCGACCGTGCAGGCGACGGCCAAGGCGACCGCAGCCGCAAGGCGCTTGCCGTGCAAGTAGAGCAGAACGGGACCGACAATCGCAGCAGCCAACACATAGTATCGTCCGGACGCGATGAACATCAGGAAGATCGGTGTCGGAATCAGGAACGACAGTATGCGGAAGAGCGCGTGCTGATTTGCGCCGGCAACATAGCCGGCGCCCGTTGCGTGCCACTTGATTGCGGCGAACACGACGAGCACGGCCGCGCCGCCGACCGCTTGCCACGGGACGGCCCTCATTCGATATACTATGACGCCCAACAGCCCAATTGAGATCGGGAAGCCTGTTTCCTTGAACCCGCATGCCACCAGGCAGGCGATTACTGTGAGCATGGGGCGTTTACTCCACCCCGCCCATAGCCCACACATCGTGGCCACCGCGAGCCACGTCTCCGGCTGGCATTTCCAGTCCGGCTGGTAGCTGCACAGCCCTATCCGCCCCCCGCCGATGTGCGCCAGCCCCACGAACTCCACATTCGCCCATGCAACGGCAAGCAGCGCGGGCCACACTCCCCCCGTCACCGCCCGCAATGCTATGCACAGCAGCACACAGGCTGCCACATGCGCGAGAGTGTGCGCCGCCAACCATAGCTCCTGTCGGTCCCAGCCGAGCAGCCGGTATTCGGCCCAGAAGCCCAGGCTCGTCAACGGCCTCCAGAATGGAACCTGCCCGACCCACCGTCCGAGGATCCACTGCCCGGGCGTATCCTCGACCAGACCCTGATGGATCAGAACCCGGTCACAGTCATCCCGCCAGTCGTTGAGGGTGGCCCGCCCCTCGGGGGTGAGCATATATCGAAAGCCGAAACGCGCTCCGTAGAGCGCCAGAAGTACGACCACGATGATGAGAGTTGCATTCCTGGCTCGTAACGACATCACAAAGGCCCCCTCCGTGGCTCTCCGGCCTATTAGTAGACCGGTTCCAGCCTGTCGTGAATTTGAACGATTGACGCCGTAGACCGCTTGCCGATCCGAAATCGACAGGCAGGGCGCAGAAAGTCGCCTACCGGACCCCGTGAAGTCTCGTCTGAGCGGCCTTGACCCCGCGCGTGATGGTCTTGCGTGGGACCAGGCGGGTTAGGAACGCGAGGATGCGGTTCCACAGGCCTGCGATGGCGACCGTCCGCCCGCGCATCATGGCCCTGTACCCGATCTGCGCGACCACGTCGGCTTTCATGGTCCGCCCGCTGAACAGGCCGGACTCGTGGATCCCCGCCCGGTCCTTGAAGCCTGAGTTCGTGGGTCCGGGGCAGAAGGCCGTCACGGTCACCCCTGTGCCCTCCAGTTCGTTCGCGAGCGCCTCGGAGAGCCAAAGGACGTAGGCCTTGCTGGCGAAGTAGACGGCCATCAGCGGTCCGGGTTGGTAGGCGGCGGTTGACGCCATGTTGAGGATCCGACCGCGCCCACGGGGCAGCATGTCGCGCAGGAACAGCTTCGTCAAGTGGGTAAGGCTGACCATATTGAGCTGCATGAGCTGCAGTTCGGTCTGCAGATCGGTCTCGGCGAACAGCCCGTAGCTGCCGATGCCGGCGTTGTTAATAAGGATGTCGACCGTCAGCCCAAGCTCGCGCACCTTCGCGTAAAGGCTGTCCGGCGCTCCGGGGATCGCAAGGTCCTCGGTGATGGGGACGGCGGCGATCCCGAATCGGTCGGCGAAGTCGCGGGCGATTGCCTCCAGCCTATCGGCGCTGCGGGCGACGATGATGATACGATAGCCGTCCTTAGCGAGGAGTTTGGCGAACTCGTAGCCGATCCCGCCGGAGGCTCCGGTGATGAGGGCCGTCGGTATGCCGGCGGGATTTTCGTGAGGGGTAATCATGCGTTATCACCAACACCGCCATACGAATGCACGGTTGCTTGAGTGCGTCCCTCCAATACTACCTGGGCGCGAAGGCACTTACTCTTTCCACCTTCAGTGATTCCAACATCGCCTCCTCCTTGTCGTCCCCCTGCTGGCGACTCATGCTCACCAGCGCCCAGAACGCCTGCCTGTGATCCTCGATGTCCACCGCGATGTGCTTGGTCTCTAGAAGACCTCGTATCTCGCTGATCTTTGCTGGATCGAGAAACGCTACGCACGCGGCTTCTGTGCCGAGGGATGAACGCCCGGCGAGGATCACCATCATGTGGTCTTTGTCGTAGGGATTGGGGCCACGGACGATTAGGCCGAAGTCCCGGTAGTATCGATCTCCATGCGTGTTCTCCTTCCAGTGGTCTGGGCGAAGTGGTGCGTCTTCGGCTCGAATCGAGACGCGGATGTTCTTCAGATCCGCGCTCACAGAATCGGCTTGGAAACCCAGTCTCGGCGACCACTTCTCCGAGTGCTTCGCGAGCAGCACGCTGGTCCACGGGTTGGCCTTGGGGCTGGCAATGCAGTAGAGGTTCATGCTCTCCTCAATGACGTCGTCTCCGTAGTCGTCTGGGTCGGCAATCTCAGGCAGTGTGCCAAACTCATACAGGAGACCGAATGCTTGCAGTATCCCGCGCAGCCCAACGTAGTCGGACGCCGTGCGCCGCAGTTTGGGGAACCCGCCGCGCTTCCCCATCGCCCGTCGGTAGGACAAAGGACTCGCCGCGATGACGAACCTGGACTTGTCTGTAGGGTGGCCAAGGCTGCCGGGAACCAGCATGGCACGCAGCGTTTCGTTTGGCGATGTGGTATCCGCAAGCGCCCCCTTCATGTAGTTGATGAGGCCGGCTGCGTCGTCCGCGAGGTAACGATGTATATCCAGGCTGCGTATGTTGAATGGAGCTTTCTTGGGCTTATCTTGTGAGATCAGGACCAGCGGCTTGCCAAGGCTCTGCGCCAGCCCGACCTCGTGCAGCACATTCGGGTTGTTGCCTGTAATGTCGGCGACGACTACTCGACTCTGCCGGATAAGACGCTCGATCCTGTCTATGATCGGCTCAGGGCCGCGCACCTTATCGACCCGACACGCCGTGAGCTTGCGTGCCCTGGCAGCATCAGCAATAGCTTCGTACACTCTCTCAAACTCAAGAGGCGGTTCGAACGGTGAACTCACGAAGACTTCCGCTTCCATGGCATTCCTTTCTCAGGCGATGGTGTCATGAGCGTGTAGTTGACCAACCAACCGATAACAGTATTCTCCAGTGGCGACCGGGTGCCCTTCTCCGCTCGGCTCTTCCTCAATGTGTGTGGGCAGCTTGACAGGGCTGAATGGACCGTCCTGCATATCGGGCCGGGCGGGTCTGCTCAGGTCCCGCCCCGGCGGGATCAAGCTACCCACACGCATTGAGGAAGAGCCAGCCCAGGAAGGTGCCTGCGGCTTCAACGGCGAATATACAATAAGTGGACGGTTGTTCAGCCCACAAAGAAACGACACCCAATCTGATCTGGGTAATTCCGGCTTGCGCACGGGAGGAGCCGCGATGGTCCAGAACATTTCCCCATACCCAGGCATGGTCGTTGTGCTCATTCTCGCCCTCGTCTACACGTGGTACTGGTGGGACATCCAGCGCCAGCGCGAATCTGACGAGCCGACCCCATTGATCACCCACCCCCTGCTGCATCTCGCGAAGGCTTGGGAGACCCTTCGACGCGAGCGCGTCCTGCTGGTGGTGCTGTGTGCGGTGTGTCTCCTCGACTGCATCAGAATGACCACACTCTCCCAGCGCTTCCGGATCGTGCGGGGTGCCCCCGCCCGCGAGTTCCACCTTGTCCAGCCGGACTTCCCCAAAGCACTCTCGGAGCTATGCTCCGTTCCGGTCCTCACAGAAACCACCATCAGCTCGCTTCCGAGGTACATGCTGCCGCACCTTCGCGACGGCATGATCGGCATCGCGCTGATCTGCGGCGCGGCGGCATGGATGCTGTTCGTTGCCTGCCCTCTCGCCGATGATCGGGTGCGCCGCCGTCTCTGGCTGATGATGCTGGTCAGCCTGGGAATACTCGGGTTTTCCGTCGTCGGCTTGCAGCTATCGCTACGGTCAGTGGACAGCGCAGACTCTCCGGCGATGGCCTGGGTCCGCGTGGCCGGGTTGCTCCTGCTCATTCCGTTCGACGCCCTGCTGTTCGCGTGTAGTTTGGCCGCGCTCCATCATGTCACATTGGGGCACAGGTGGAGTGTTGCTCGCACGCTTTCGGCTGGTGCGTGCGCGTTTCTTCCGCTGTTGTGCATCCAGTTGGTCGTTGACCCGTTGACGCATCTTTCGACGATACTTGCCAACTTACCCGGCTCCCGTGAATGGCTGTCCCAGCTCCCACAGTGGTTGCTGCGGGCCGACATCTACACCGGCCAGGCAGTGATGGTCGCGCTGCCATTTATCGGGTGGGTCATCGTGTCCGAACAGGTCGGCTGGCTTGAGGCTTGCCGGCGCAACTTTGCGCTCGTTCGCCACTTCACGGTTCCTCTGTTGGTCCTTTTCGTGCGGACGGCGGCGATCTTCGTGCCCCTGTATGCCGCCGCGTCGCTGGTGCGATCCGGAATCGGTGGTAGTATCGGGGTGTGGGCTTTCGGCGTCGTGCACGGGGTTCTGGACGCGCTGCTACTACTGGTGGTGGCGAGGGTGTATGTCCGCCTGTCGCGGATCGAGAAGGCCGCGGCTACGATCTCCGTGCCTGAGGTCTCGTCCGCTGCCTGACTGGGTTGTCCGTTAGGGCCAGTAACAGTATCCGTCGCTGCCGATCTGAGGCCTGTGGATGCACTTCATCGAGATCGGCGCGCGGCGTCCCTACTCCGCGCCCTTCACTGCCTCCCACAGCAAGAACGCCACCCCGCCCCTTGTGACTTGATCGGGCTGTCGCAACTCCGGCGGGAGGTCGGACAGCTTCCCCGCTGAGTTCGGGTACGCTCGCTCGACCCACGTCCGCAAGGTCGCCTCGGTGATCGTCCGGGTGTCGAAGGTCGCCAGTTCCGGCTCGGTGATGATCCGGCGCTCGGCAAGGTCTTGCAGGCTGTCCACCCACCACAGGCCCTTCAGCTTCGCCGGCATCGCTACATCGATCAAGTCGCGCCGGGGCTCCAATTCCGTGGCCCGCAAGGCCCGCCACAGCACCTGCACGACCTGGCAGGTGTCGGCGATCCCGTCCGCGTCGAATGAGCCGTCGGGGTTGCCGGAGAAGACCCCTAACTTCGCCAGTTCGATCGCCGCCTCGCGCGCGGGATGCCCGACGGGAAGGTCGGTGAAGCCGCCCTCCGGCACGGCGGCGTTGTTGCGCCGGTACTCCAACTGCCGCCGCCGCCACTCGTCGTACAGCCCCACCCGTCGGGCTGCGTCCGCGCCAAGGTCCGCTCCCTGCTTGATGAGCGCCGCCTGGAGGTTTTGCACCTGCGGCTCCATGTCCCACGGGCCGATGCCGGCGCGCGAGCATATCGCTGCCGCAGTACCTGCGGCCTGGCCGAGGGCGAAGCACGTCGGCTGGATGCGCAATGACGATTCGGCGACGTGGTCGGCGGAGATCGGCCTGCCGGCGATGAGCAGGTTGTCCACGCCGCGCGGGATCAGGCAGCGGAACGGGATGTCGTAGGGCTGCTTGAGGCGGATGATCTGCGCCCCGGCGCCGGTCGGGTTGTGGATATCGACATCATATTTGCAGCGGGCGATGACGTCGCCGCGCTGCATCCCCGCGAGGACCTGCTCGCCGGTGAGGACAGTCGCCCCCATCACGCGGCGGCTCTCGCGCACGCCGATCTGCGTCGGGAGCGCGAGCAGGTACGAGTGCTCGAAGCCGGGCACGTACTCCTTGAGCAGCCGGAACATCTTGAGCACCTCGCGCCGGCCCAGGATCGTCGCCTCGCTGAGGCTCTCCCCGTCGGTGCCCAGGTGGTTGAGGATGCGGGTGGCGTTGAAGGTGACCTCGCCGGGGTTCGGCCCGAAGCCGGTGCTCGCCCAGTATTGCTTCAGATCGGGGTGGTACTTGCCGAGGTCGCCGCCCTCCCAGGTGCAGCCGCCGACGCGGAAGATCATCGTCATCGGCATCGGCTTGCCATCCTCGGGCCGGCCGATCTCGAAGGGCGCGCCGGCGAAGGCGGCAAGGTCGGCGTCGCCCGAGCAGTCGATGTAAGTCTTCGCCCGCGCGATTTGCACCCCCGACTTGTTCTGGATGACGAGGCCGGTTACATGCCTCGTAGGCTGGCCATTGTGAGGCTTGCCCGCGGCGGTGGTGACGCCGATGCCGCGCGTGTAGTACAAGACCTTCACCCCGGCCTCCCCGACCATGTCGTCGAGGATCATCTGCATCGTCGGGATGTCGTAGACCGAGGTGTTGCGCGCGTTGAGGGCGGACAGCCGCTGCAGGACTTCCTGGAAGATGCCGCCGGTATAGGCCCAGTTCATGAACACGTTGACCTCAGCCGCCGTGCCCATCCCGCCCAGGAACGAATACTGCTCGATGAGCAGCACCTTGGCCCCGCTGCGGGCCGCAGCGATAGCGGCCCCAACTCCCGACGGCCCCCCGCCGAGGACGATCACATCGGTATCGTACTTCACCGGCACATTGTCCCAGATCGGTCCGGGCGCCGCCAGCACTCCGGCGGTGGTGGATGTCAGAATAGCCATGATGAAAATGCCTCGTAACACGTCGCTTGCCTCACTTGGGGTGGAGCTTGGGAAGGCAGATGCACCAAACGAGGTTCGACGTGGGAGGGGGGATGGCCTGCGTGGGGGCAGTCATGACAGAAACAGGCGACCTCGGCCCCGGTGGCCAGGGTGGCGATCTGCTTGTATGTGGCGAGTACCATTCCCCTGCGTGCGTTTCCCGACCTTCTATGGCGACTGCTAGCGGAGATGAGGGGGGTGAGGGGGCCGCGCCGACGCGGTCACTTCGTCGGGAAGTCGTGACCGCTGATGTGCTCGCACGCGCCCGACTTCGGGTCGAATCGGATCATCACCTTCTGGGGACTCAGGGGGGTGACGGCTGGCAGCTCGAGCCTCACCAGGTAAGTGGCGTTGTCGAGGTGAGCCTCTACGACGGCTGAAGTCCCGACATAGGGGGCGCAACTAGGCCAGAAATGCCTAACGAGTTCTCTCGCCCCCGAGATAGCCTCGTCCCGCGTGAGTGCCGTGGTATGGGACAGGGGCACGACGGGGTGCCGTATCCACCCCGCCGGGCTGTCAGCGGTGTAGCTTGTGAGCACCGATCTGTACGTGAAGACAACTGCAGCAGAGGCACCCGGATCGCCGCCAGCGACGACGCACCAGATGCGCCCCGGCTTCAGTCCCTTGTCAGGATTCTCGATTTCGAACTTAAGAAGGTCGGGCGCGATCCCGAGCAGAGCGGCAATAGATACACGCTCCTCATCCCTGGATAGGGGCGGGTGACCCACACAGCCCACCACTAGCAGGGCCCCGGCCCAGAGAACTGCCCATAGCGCGGCGACTCTCACGGAAGTGTACCTCCGAAGGCGGGCGGACCTGCTGCGTGCGGTGTGATATCTCGCCCCGTCATGGCGTCAATAGCGACGACGGTTGGGGGCAAACTGGCCTGCGGGTTCTCGGGCTCGTAGCCAAGCTGCCACACTGGCCCCTGGTCGGGAGCAAGGAGGCTGCTAAGGATCAGCAGTACCGTCTTCAGACGATACTGGCCGCGCGACGCGACGGCATCAGCCCCGGCGACCATCGCCTGGGCCTTGGTTATCTTGACATCCTTGAGCGCCGTGCGTCTCGGCGGCTGCCGCTCTGAATAACATCGCACAAGCCCGCTCACCGCATCCACAAACGCCATCGCCACGTCTCCGGTTGCTGTCTCGGCGTCAAGCTCTCGCCGCCACACGAAGCAGTAGAGCCCGCTAGGGGTCAGGGCACCTGTGACCGAGTGCATCTGCGGGGCACTTGCCCCGAACCTGCGCTGAACCATGGCGAGGGCCTGCTTGCGCGCCGCTTCCAGCGATATGCTGGAGCCAGAGGATCGGCGCGCCTCTCCCGCCCAGACTACAGTCACTCTTCCTAACTGTTGCGAAAGTGCGACATCGGCTTTGCGGCCCGCAACAACGCAGGGAACAGCCCAACCCGTGCGGAGGGCGGGAGTCGGAGGTCCCGTCAGAGCGACTTGGTCAGGACGGACCCCCATGAGCGACGCGAGCACTCCGGCAGCAGACACCTGCCTGTCCTCGGGGTCTTCTGCGCGAGCGGCCAGCCGTGGGACCACAGTTGTGACGATTGCCACCAGGCACAACGCAACCCGTCCGGACAGGTGCGTGCGTGAAGGGAGGACTGCGAACGGTCGCATGTCATTGCCCTCCCCATCGCGCAGGCTTGAGCTTGAGCCCCCAGTCGGTGCAGTCGAAGTTCTGCACATTCCCCATCCAGAGCCAGTCTAGCGTCGTGGCGGTGCAGGCCCACTCATAGGCTGTTGCAATGTCGTCCCCGAGTGACATCATCCGCGACATGAAGACGGCGTCGAAGTCGTCGCGCATAGGATCGTAGATGAGCCCCTTGAACCCCGCGCATGCCCCAGCCCCCTTTGCCTTTGCCGCCATGATCAACCCGTCCGCCGGCGGGTCAGTGTCCTGCGCGTTGCACCACGTGTCGCACCCACTGAAGAATATGAGAAGCGCGCGGTTCAGACTGAAGGGGAACAGAGGGATGCTGTAGAGGTCGTCCGCCGGGGCGTTCGCCCCAGTCTGGCTCACTATGCCGTTGACGTCCGTGGCGGTTCCGATTCCCCACGGGTTTCCATGGCCTTGGAGTAGCACAACTGCCGCCGTGCGCATGTTGTCGCGGGTTGCCAGCCCTGTGGCGCAACCTTCGTAGGCATTGTAGTGGGTGTTTGTCGCTGTATCGGTAGCCCCCATATCTGCCACAGTAGTGCCAAACGGGTAGGGGACATACTGGGTCCACGCCACCCCCAACGCTTGCGGCCATATCTGGAGCGCGTTCCCCCCCTGCAGGATAGGTTTGGCCTGCCCATCGCGATTGGCCGCCCCAGCCGTCGGGGTCTGAATTGCGGAGAGCACCGCGGTGAACGTGCCGACCTCGGTAGGCGCGATCGTGAAGAAAGGGTCTGCGTACCCAAGCGTTGGGTTACTCGCCGTATCTCCCAGACTGACCGTCGCCTTCGATGCGCCGAGCGCTGGCCCATAGACAGTGAGGGTACAGCCTGAAGCTGCCCCGTCCACTTCCCATGGAGTGCAGAATTCGACGCTGAGCGATGGCACGTCCAGGTTATAGGTAAATAGCTGTCCTTCGCGAGAGGCGATGGTCATGGTCGGCGCAGTGGCCTTGTCTTGGTCGTTACACATCGGATTGGCGCTGTCGGTGGCCTTGACCAGATACGCGTAGATGCCCTTCGTCGCGGTTCCACCCATCAGCCCGTCGAGGCTACCGTCCCAGTCTATCTCGCCGTGGCCGATATCTGACTGATGCTTCGTCAGTGTCTTGATGGTCCCGCCGCTCAAGGAATGTATCTCGACCGTCACGTCCCAGCCCGCGGCATTGCCGGACTTGTGGTCGATATCCCACGCAATCGTCACGTCTTGGCCCGGTGTGAACTTGACGATGTCAGTTCCGGAGGTGACCACCGTGTTGTGCGGAGAGAAGGTGAGCGTGTTGGTCCAGGCGTACTCCCCTCCAGGCATTAGCACCAACGCTTGCCAGGACCACGGGACATGGTTGTGGACGCTCATCGTCCCCAGTGTCCGCGTCCACCTGTGGTTGATGTTGTCCCAGCCCCATTCGCCTTGCCCCTGTTCCTCAACCCAGTCCCCGTCTCCAACTCGCTGGTAGGTCTCGACTACGCCGCCCTGAGCGGGGACAGACGGTGTGATCCACAGGTTCACCCAATCGGCCACTTCACCGCCATTCGCGCCATCGACCGATAGCACTGCGCGCGAGTCGCCCGCCCCGCCCGGCCCTACGATGCCCCCCCCGCCCGCGCCACCGCCATCTCCGTCGCCACCGTTTCCGCCGCCTGCGACATCTGCATTGATGGTGGCGTAGTTCTGCAGGCCATTGTAGGTCGCGGTCACCGTCACCAGGAACGTGCCTGCGTCCTGATACGTGTGCGTCGTGGGGTTGGTGGTGGAGTCGTCGCTGCCGTCCCCAAAGTTCCAGTCCCATGTTACCGTGCCGTCGTCGAGTTCAACGCCATCGAGGCAAGCAACGGCCTCGAAGCTTTGCTCATCTCCGGCGAAGAACATGTACGGGTCTGTAGGCGGGTCGATGATCTGGACGGTAAGCGTTTGCGCCCAGAGGGGGCATGACGATGCTGCCAGCGCACACAGCACGATGAGCGCGATCGGCAAGAGCTTGATGAAACGCACGGCGATGGGGGTGCGGCGGGGGGCAACGAGGGCGACTGTCTGCATAGCGATCCCTCCCGGATTGATTCGCTTGTACGCCAAGTTGTCACCGCGACTATACAACCACGGCGGGAGAAGAGTGTCAAGTCACATATACTGAAGAAAATATGTCCATAATGCACATATTTTCGGCAGGTCGGCGCAGGCGGGCGCGCTGCCACGCGAACTCTGCAGGTCCCCCCACAATCTGCAGCGAAACGCCCCCTCATTCGACCCCATTGGAGGCGTCCTTACATGCGCAAGAGCCTTGCATGCGCGATACTGGTGCTGACCGTGACCGGATTCTGCCACGCCGCTCCCGTCGCCCGCGATTACGCTTCCTTCGTGCGCGAGCTGATCGACCTCGATGGGCTGCCCTATCTGCAAGATGGCGTCACCTGCCGCGAGTGGACCAGCTTCGACCGCGCCAAGTATAAGGACCCTTATGCGAACGGCGACTGCGGGCAGTACATTCGCACCGAGCCGAATGGCGAAGCGGTCATGGCCGAGATGAAAGGCCCCGGTTGCATTGTGCGTCTTTGGTCGGCGAATCCGCAGGGCAAGATCCGTTTTTACCTCGACGGCGCGAAGACCCCGCAGTATGAATTCGACTTCGAGAAACTCTTCCGGGGTGA
The DNA here is from genome assembly GCA_964455745.1 of uncultured Armatimonadia bacterium. Taxonomy (GTDB): domain Bacteria; phylum Armatimonadota; class Zipacnadia; order Zipacnadales; family CAYWBK01; genus CAYWBK01. Next base: position 5,289 of record CAYWBK010000012.1, on the reverse strand, counting down.
AATCCCGCCGTTCAAAGCTCCGATCACCTATAAGCAGGGAGATCGACAGTCGGCCTCTGACTGCTATCTGCCGATTCCGTATGCAGTGAGCTGCAAGGTCACGGCGGACAAGGCCTGGGGGCAGTATTACCACATCTGGGCGCGCACTTTCCCCAAAGACTGGAGGGTGCCCACTTTCCGGCTGCCGCTGACGGCCGCGGAGCAGGCTGCCGTGGACGAGGTCTGCGCCACCTGGAGCCGAACCGGCCAAAGGCCCCAGGCCGTCCTCCCGCAGGCGCGCATCCTGCAGCGCCACGCGGAACTGCAGCCGGGGCAGTCGTATGCGCTCGACATGGATCGCGGCCCGGGGATCATCCAGGCGCTGAAGATCAAGGTCGACGCCTCGGAGCGGTATGCGCTGCGCAAGGTGTGGCTGGAGGCGCGATGGGATGACGAAGCCATCCCCAGCGTAGCCGCCCCTCTCGACGGGCTGTTCGGTACCGGCTTCCAGGCCAACGACTTCAGGTCCCTGCCGGCGGGGATCATCGACGGGCAGGGGTACTTGTATTTCCAGATGCCCTTCCGCAAGAGCGCCGGCCTGAAGCTCGTGAACCAGGGCGAGAAACCGATGCGGATCGCTCTGGAGCTGACCTGGACGAGGGTGCAAGACCTCCCCGCCAACACTTCCTACTTCCACGCCAAGTGGCGGCGGGAGCCGGCGGCGACGACCTACGACTACCCGTTCCTGGAGGCCACGGGCCGGGGCCGCGTCGTCGGCGTGTCCCTGAACGTCGATAGCCCGATGGAGGGCTGGTGGGGCGAGGGCAACGAGAAGATGTGGGTCGATGGTCGCAACTGGGACGAGATCATCGGCACCGGGACGGAGGACTATTTCGGCGACGCCTGGGGACTGCACCAATTCCAGCAGCCCTTCTTCGGGGCGAGCTACATCCAGGGAACGCGCACTTGCGCCTACCGGTGGCACATCGTCGACAACGTGCCCTTCGAAAAGAGCATGAAATTCACGATTGAGAACTACCCGCCCTTCCGGCCCGACTACACCAGCACGTGCTTTTGGTATGCGATGCCCGGCGCGACCGACTTCTTCACCCCGGACGCAGCCCAGTACGCGACCCGCAGGCCCTGGGGGCGGTCGCTGTACAACACCGTCGAGGCCGAGGACATCCCGGGCGTCGCCGGCAAGATCATCTCCGATGTGGACCTGCCCACCGAATTCAGCCACGGCCTGGCGGTGGATTTCGGCCCTCGTACGGCAGGGGCCACCATTGGACCGCTGAAGTTCACGGTTCCGGCGGATGACGCATACTACCCCGCCGTGTATGTCGGCACGGCACAGAAGCCTGCGCCGTTCGATCTGACCGTCGACGGCCAGACACTCGGGCACGAACCCGGCGACCTGGCGGCGTCGGGCATCGCGAGATTCTCCGGCGTCTGGCTGACGAAAG
>CAYWBK010000012.1:0-3744 GCA_964455745.1 uncultured Armatimonadia bacterium | reverse complement strand
GGCGACCTGGCGGCGTCGGGCATCGCGAGATTCTCCGGCGTCTGGCTGACGAAAGGCGAGCACGAGTTCGCTCTGCGCTACACCGGCGAGGGCGCGGGGGTCCTCGACTGCCTGCAGTTCCCCGGCAGCCCGAAGCCATGGGATGTCGCCGAAGCGGAGAACTCGAAAATCATCGGCACCTCGGGCCCGCAGACCCGGATTGAGCGCGCTCGGCTGCAGTGGGGCCACGGGCAGCAGCTTGCCTTCGACGCCACGAAACCGGATGACGAGATGACGCTGGAGATGGCGACCGGCCCGCGAGGGAAGGTTGGGCTTGGCGCGGTCATCACCCAGCAGAGCGATTATGGCGATTTCCAGGTGCTCGTGGGCGACAAGCCGATCAGCAAGGTCATCTCCGGCTATAGCCCCCAGCCGATGACGACGCGAGTGGGCCTCGGGCAGATCGACACGAATGCAACCCGGCAGATCACCGTCAAGGTCGTGGGCAAGAGCGAGAAGTCAACCGGGTACGGCGTCGGCATCGACTACTTCACCTTCGCGCCGATCACGGTGGAGAACGCCATCGAGGCGGAGGACCTGCCGGTCCTGGCGCACGAGGGCGGCGGCGTCCAGCCGCAGGTGCTGGGCGGCAGCTTCAGCAACGGCACTCAACTCTGGTTCACGAACGCGAAGCCGGATGGATACGTGACCCTCGAACTCGACGTGCCGAAGGCGGGCAAGTACGAGCTGAACGTCTACTACTGCACGAGTTGGGACTACGCCATCGTGCAGGCGTACCTCGACGACCAGAAGATCGGCGAGCGGGTGGACAACTACTCCGCGGGCGTCGAATGGCGGGGGAAGCTGTCATACGGGGTGTTCGATCTGACCGCCGGGAAGCACCAGATCAAGTTCCAGTCGGCGGGGAGGAACGAGAAGTCCAAGGGGTACTTCATCGGGATCGATGCGCTGCAGTTGGTGCCGAGATGAAGCGGGCGCGCACGGAGACAGGCGCTATACAGAACGGCCGGAGGGTATTGCCGACCTTCGCTTCAGAGGAGGAGGAACTCCGGTTCTGGGACACCCACGATCCGTCCGACTACATTGAACGGCCGTCGGATGTTACTGTCCGCCTAAAGCACAACGAGGGGAAGCCTGTCACGATGGGGCATGGTGAAAGCGTCCGAGAAAGGCGCAAGACGACAGGCTGAGCAGCAAACGCTCGTTCCTCAGTCCAGCGGCACGCCCCCATCCCGCTCCTCCAGGCCCAGGACCCGCACCGCCAGGTTCGAGGTCGAGCCCTGGATGACGAGACTTAGGAAGACGACGCCGAAGGTGATGGTGATGAGCGTATCGCGGCCCGGCAGGTCGGGCGACACGCTGAGGGCGAGCGCCATCCCCAGGCCGCCCCTCAGGCCTGCCCACGTGAGCAGGTGACGCCACGAGCGCGGGAACGGCGACCGTGGCCGATGGATCAGCGCGCCCAGGCCGTGCGAGATCACTGCCCGCGCGATGAAGACGGCCAGATACGCGACAAAGACCTTTCCCACAGCGGCCTTCAGCCCGCCGTAGGTGGCTTCGATCCCCACGAGCAGGAACACCACCGAGTTGACGAGGAAGGCCCAGAACTCCCAGAAGTTCTCGACCGAAGCCCGTGTGCGCTCCGACATCGTGGTTGTGAAGCCGTAGTTGCCGATCACGATTGCCGCGCACGTCGTGGCCACCACGCCCGACAAATGCAGCGCTTCGGCCAACAAGTAGGCCCCGTATGCGACCACGGTCGTGACCAGAGTCTCGATCAGGTGGTCGTCTACCGGGCGCGTGATGAACGACGCGACATACCCCACGGCTACCCCCAACGCGATCCCCCCGCCCATGAGAAACACGAACCGTCCTGCGCCGATCCACAGTCCGGCCGGTCCCGCCGACGCGGCACTGGCGATGCCGAAGAGCACCACGGCGACGGAGTCGTTGAATAGCGCCTCCGCCTCGACGACGGTGACGAGCAGAGGATTCGCGGGCGTGCGGCGGAAGACGGCCACGACCGACACCGGATCGGTGGCCGAGATCAGTGCGCCGAACATCATCGCCATCTGCCACGGCAATCCGATCACGTAACAGGCGACAGTGGCGACGATGCCCGCGGAGATCACCGTGCCCAGGATCGCCAGCAGCGCAATCGGCAGGGCCCCGCGGCGCAACAGACCCATCTTCAGGTTGATCCCGGCCTCGAACAGCAGCGGCGGCAGCAGGATGAACAGGAGCGCCTCAGGCTCCAGCCGGACGTGGGGGAGGGCATGGACGATGCCGATCACGAACCCCACGATGACCAGAGCCACGGCATAGGGGAAGTTCAGTCGCCGGGCGACGATCCCCACGGCGCACGCGGCGAGTAGCAACAGAGTAAGCGTGTGGATGTCCGGCATGGTGCAATGCTCAAACTTTCTGCGAAAGACCGTGGCCTAATCTCATCGAAGATATTATACTGCCCGGCGGGTGTTTCCGCCATGTTGCGGATGCTGTGGCACTGCCACCCCGTTCCCGTCGCGCTTTGTCATTGTCGTTCTCCCCTCGCCACAACGTGGAGAGGGGTCGGGGGTGAGGTTGCCGTTCTCACTGCTTCACAGTGAGCGAAGCCAGGGAGCCGCACGATCACACAGAGAGGGCCTTCAACCCCATGAACCCCCGCGAGCGCTACATCAAGACCGTCCTGTTCGATGACCCTGACAGGGTGCCGTTTGCCCCCGGGGGACCGAGAGAATCGACCCTCGCGGCCTGGCATCGGCAGGGCCTGCCCGAAGAGGCGAACTGGTACGCCGCACTTCTCGATGAAGTCGGCATCCCGCCCGAGCAGACAAAGCCCCAGGTGCAGCCGGGTGTATCGTTCCAGATGATCCCGGCCTTCGAAGAGAAGGTTCTCGAGCATCGCGACGGCCACTACATCGTGCAGGACTGGATGGGCGCAATCACCGAGATCTCTGACGAGTTCGACTACACCTACATCCGCTCGGCGAGGGACTTCGTCACCCGCAAGTGGCACAAGTTCCCGGTCGAGACCCGCGACGATTGGGAGGCGATGAAGGAGCGGTTCGACCCCGACACGCCGGGGCGTTTTCCTGAGGACTTCGAGCAGCATTGCGCGGAGATGGCCGACCGCGACTACGTCGCCACGATCCACTTCAACGGGCCGTTCTGGCAGCTTCGCGAGTGGTGCGGGATGGAGGGCCTGTGCATGCTCATGGTCGAGCAGCCCGAGTTCGTGGCGGAGATGGCGGCGTTCTGGACAGACTTCATGGCCGAGTGCATGGGCCGCATCTTCGCCCGCACGACCCTCGACCGCGTGGGCATCTCCGAGGACATGGCCTATAAAGCGCACAGCATGATCTCGCCCGCCATGACGCGTCGCTTCCTGCAGCCCTCGTATGACCGCTGGGTAACGATGGCCAAGAGGGGCGGCTGTCCGGTAGTGGACATGGACTCCGACGGGTTCATCGGTGAGCTGATTCCCATCTGGATCGAGTCGGGCATCAACCTGTGTGACCCAATTGAGGTGGCGGCGCACAACGACATCCTGGAGTTTCGTCGTCAATTCGGCCGCAACATCGCCTACAGCGGGGGCATCGACAAGCGCGCTCTGGCGAAAGGCGGCAGCATCATGGAGGAGGAGCTGCGTCGGGTGCAGCCGGTCATCGAGGACGGCGGGTACATCCCCGGTTGCGACCACGGCGTCCCGCCGGACATCTCCTGGCCGAACTTCATCGAATA
>CAYWBK010000011.1:5444-33019 GCA_964455745.1 uncultured Armatimonadia bacterium | reverse complement strand
CGCCTGAAGGGTAGCACGACCGATCGACCTCTGAATCCAGCTCCGGCGGCAGCACGTCGTTCTTGTGCACTACTCGGCACTCGTACACCAATCCGCATTCCTCGATCCCCGGCGACTGAACCGCCTCGCTCGCGATCTCGGTGAAGTGGCACTCCGCGAACTTGTCGTAGTTGCGGCCGGACTCTGTGCCACAGAACATGGCGGCCTCAGACATCTCCGCATACGGCACGCAGACGGTGAAGTCCCCGGTGGCCTCGATGCAGCCGTAGGTGTAGCGCGAGGGCCGCACGAGCGCCACAAAGATTGGCTTCCCCCAGATGATCCCAACCGTGCCCCAGCCGATGGTCATGGCGTTCGGGCGGGCGGCGCTGTCCCTCGACACGAGCAGCGCGCCGGTATGCCCCAGACAGTAGGTAAGCTGAGAAAAGTAACGGTCAAACGGCACAGCAGTCTTCGACATGTGAATTCACCCCGATAGTTGGCGCTTTGCAGCGTCATTTAGTGCTGCAGGCCTTGATTTCTTGCGTTCCGTCTGCATGGACCACAAGTACGTTAGTAACCGTGGTGCGAGCGCGTCGCAGAAGCGAGGTGTTGAAGGGATCAGGTTCATACTCGGTATCGTACTTGAACGGGAAGGCGGCGACAACCGGGCTGGCCGTGGCGGCTGGAGCATCGCCCTTCGGGTCGGCCAGGACCGGGCGGGCGAGAATGGCGCCGGCCGCGAAGGACACGGCTATCGCAGCGACGCCGAATCCGACAATGAGAAGGTAACGTTTCATAAGCGGACCTCCGGTAGTGAGCGCGGACATGCAGCAGTGCTGTGAACATCCATCACGCTATTATGACAACTTACCACCACAATAGTTCGATCATTTGGCTGCGTCCGCCGCCCTGGCTTTGGAGCGAAGCGCGGCCCGTGGGCCTAAACCCCAACACTGTTCATTTAGGCGCGGGGTGGGGACCGCGCACTCCGCTGACACTGTGGGGTCCCCGTCTTCACCTGCTACGCAGGCGAAGACACCCCACAGCTTAAGTGAACGGTGTTGGGCCTAACCCGCCGTAGGCAGTGCGCAGTTCTACAGTTCCGTGATCGTCTTAGCGGATGGACGAGACCGCTACCCCAGAACGGCCGCAGCCGCCGCGTTGATCCGCTTCGCGAGGGCGTCAGTTTCGGCCTTCTTGCGGTCCGGGTGAGTACCGAGCATCACGGTGCGGTTCAGGATGTCCAGCGACTTCGCGCACATTTCCTTCGTATACTCCATGCGGCAGTCGCGGTTCGCGGGGAAGTCGAACGGGTTCATCAGCGGGTGATGGCCGCCCTTGTGGGCGAAGATCGGGTCCCACTCGGTGTAGACGTGGCGGCCCGTCTTCCCGCAGACGCCTCCGCCCACGAGCGCCGCGAACTGATCGGCCTGTTCGGCGGTCGACAGGATGTACATGACGTGGGTGCCGCACTCGTAGTCGAGGCTGTTCGCCTTGATCGGCTTGAGGCCGGAGCCGGCTGTGTGGTCCAGGATATAAGCCTTTTGCTTGCGCATGGCCTTAATCATGCCGGGAATGCGGTCGAGCTGCACGTTCATGATCGCGCCGCTGATCTCCGTCGCGCGTGAGCCGTTGGCGGTGAAGGGGACGAAGTCCTCGTCGCGCCCGGACCAGTAGAAACTGCAGCAGTCGATCATGCAGCCGGCGCGCTGGGCAACGTCGGCGTCATTGGTCACGACCGCTCCGCCCTCGCCACTGGTCATGTTCTTGAAATAGTTGAAGCTGAAGGCTCCGGCGTGGCCGATGGAGCCGATCCCGCGCCCCTTGTACGCCCCGCCGACGCACTGGCAGGCATCCTCGACGACCAGCAGGTTGTGCTTCTTCGCCAGCTTCATGATCGCGTCCATGTCGCAGACGAGACCCCACATGTGAACGGGGATCACGGCCCTGGTTTGCGGGCCGATGGCAGCCGCGGCAGCCTTGGGGTCCATCGTGATGGACTCGTCCACGTCGACGATGACGGGAATCGCGCCGACGGCCAGGACTGACACGGCAGTCGCCATGTAGGTGCAGGCCGGCACGAGGACCTCGTCGCCGGGTCCGATCTGCAGGCCAGCCAAAGCGGCGGTAATCGCCGTCGTGCCGCTGGAGGTCATGCGAACATGCTCGACGCCCAGGTACTTCCCGTAGCGTTTCTCGAAGCGGGTGCACTCGCCGCCCTCGTGGTAGCGGAAAAGCTCTCCGCTGAGGAGCACTTTCGCAACGGCATCGACTTCCTTCTGGCCGACTCGGTACATGCGAGACCTCCGATGGTCGATGGATGGTGACAGTGACGGTCCTTACGTTCTGGGGGATTGCATCCCCCAGCCCCCCGCATCTCTAAAGGCGTCTGCTATTCAATACTGCAGGGGTTTGGGGGATGCAATCCCCCAAGGTGTTAAGGCCGTTCAGCGATCCTGCCGTTTTGCCATTCGATCTAACATTCACATTTGACGATACATTAACTCCGCTGCCTGTGAATATACTCGCCGATGGCCGCCGCCGTGTCAACCCAGAATCCGTTGGCTGGGTCGATAGCATACTTACAGATCGACTCCAAAGTGCTCTCCAGCATGACTTGCCGGCCGCCATCTCCGACCTCATGCCCCATCGTGATGAGCCAACCTCCGGCGGCAATGGCATCGTTGATCCAGCCCATCACCTTCTCGATCGGGGCGTCGTCGGCATCGAGCGATACGGCCTGGGCGAGGTCGCAGAAGGCCGGATCGTTATGCGTCTCGTTGAAGGCGCAACGCCCGACAACAAAGTGCTTCGCGACCAGCGGCACATAGGACTTCACGCCCTCTCCCCTGCCGACGAAGGTCTGGCCGCAAGGGTAGGCGTAGGTGGTCGGGGTGACGCCGAGAAGGCGCTCGATGGCCGCGGTGGCGTCGGTCAGTTCGCGCTCCATGCGATCGAGGTCGTAGTCCTCCAGTGCGTTGCAGCGGGCGAAGAGGAAGTTGCCGGAGCAGGGGTGCGTCACGCTGTGGTTGGCGATCTCATGCCCGGCGTCACGGGCCGCACGCCAACCGTCCAGCCGGGCTTCGAGGTTGCCGGGTGAGACATAAAACGTCGCCTTCACATCGTAGCGATTGAGGATGGGTATGGCACGGTCGACCTGGCTGGGGCGGGCGTCATCGAAAGTGAGGCTCAGCGCGGCGCGCTTGCCTTCGGGCCAGGCGAAAGGTTGGGATGGCATGATCGGTGGTTCCTCCAGACGTTGAGCGAGAGGTGGATCAGTTTCTCAGCCCCTGCAGCGGGGCCGGGATGCGCCCGCCCCGAGCGATGAACGGGGCGCTGTTCAGGCGGCTTACGGCGATGATCGGCGCATGTCCCAGAAGGCCGCCGAACTCCACCGTCTCCCCCACTCCCTTGCCCGGCACGGGAATGATGCGTACCGCGGTCGTCTTGTTGTTGACCACCCCGATAGCAGCCTCATCGGCGATGATCGCGGCGATGGTCTCCGCAGGCGTGTCGCCCGGAATGGCGATCATGTCCAGGCCCACCGAGCATACCGCCGTCAGTGCTTCGAGCTTCTCGATGGACAGCACTCCCTCGCCGGCGGCCTGGATCATTCCCGCGTCCTCGCTAACCGGGATGAACGCCCCGCTGAGGCCGCCCGCATACGAGGTGGCCATCGTGCCGCCCTTCTTCACCGCGTCATTTAGGAGTGCCAGGGCTGCCGTACTGCCCGCCGCTCCGCACCGCTCCAGACCCATCTCTTCGAGAATGTGGGCCACACTGTCGCCGATGGCCGGCGTAGGGGCCAGCGATAGATCGACGATGCCGAATGGCACACCGAGTCGGCGGGAGGCTTCGCGAGCGACAAGCTGGCCGGTGCGGGTGATCTTGAAGGCCGCGCGCTTCACGGTCTCGGCTACCACGCCGAGGTCTTCACCCTTGACCTCCTCCAGCGCTCGCTTGACCGCACCCGGCCCGCTGACACCGACGTTGATCACGCATTCCGGCTCGCCGATGCCGTGGAAAGCCCCGGCCATGAAAGGGTTGTCCTCGGTCGCATTGGCGAATACGACCAGCTTCGCGCAGCCGATAGCCCCACCGTCGGCGGTGAGCTGCGCGGTGCGGACGACGACCTCGCCCATCTCCCGCACGGCATCCATGTTGATCCCGGCGCGCGTCGTGGCGACGTTCACCGACGAGCACACGCGTTCCGTGCTCGCGAGGGCCTCGGGGATCGAGCGAACCAGCCGCTCGTCGCCGACGGTGTAGCCCTTGTGCACGAGCGCGGAGAACCCGCCGATGAAGTTCACCCCGACCGCTTTGGCGGCGGCATCGAGCGTCTCGGCGAAGGCGACGTAGTCCTCATCCCCACACGCGTCGGCCACGATGGCGACGGGTGTCACGGAGATGCGCTTGTTAATGATCGGAATGCCGAATTCCGCTTCGATCTCGTCGGCGACGGAAACGAGATATTTGGCGCGGGAGGTGATCTTGTCGTAGATGCGCCGGCGGGCGTTCACCCCGCTGGAATCGGCGCAGTCGCGAAGCGAAATTCCCAGCGTGATCGTGCGGATGTCCAGCTTCTCGGCGTGGATCATTCGCAGGGTTTCCAGGACTTCAGATGAACTGATGAATGGCATGAGTCTACACCCGGTGCATCGCAGTGAAGATGTCCTCGTGCTGCACGCGCACCTGGACGCCAAGGTCCTCGCCGGCGGCGTCGAGAAACTCGGCCAGCCGCGCGATCGGGATGCCGCTCTCCGGCGACTCCGCCAGCATAATCATGTTGAAGTAGCCTTGCAGGATCGTCTGGCTGATGTCGAGGATGTTGACGCTGTTGTCAGCAAGGACGGCGCTGATACGGGCGATGATCCCGACGCGATCCTTGCCGAGAACCGTGATGACGAGCTTCATGGATGGACTCCTCTGATACGGCGCGCGATCCGCCGTCCGTAGGAGCGCTCTCCAGAGCGCGACTCTGCCCGACTGGCGGAAACGACAATCGCGCTCTGGAGAGCGCTCTTACAGGCGGACGGTTCCCTTCCGCCGTCGCCCGCTCTACCCCGCCTTGGCCGCTCGCTCGGCGCCGCGCTCCGCGAGGATCTTGGTCAACGCGAGTTGAACTTCCGCAAGCTGCCAGGTGACCTCAACGTACTCGTTCTTGGCGGAGTGATGCTCTACGCCCCAATACCCGTCATATCCGGCGTCGAGCAGCAAGCGTATCTTCTCGTCGAGGCAGGTTCGCGCGATGCGGGCGTCGACGTGCGTGTGAATCGCCCACGGCGCGGCCATCCGGTCTCCGATCTCCTCCTGCCCCTCCACCCAGTGGCCGATGTGCAGCAGAATGCCGTACGCCGGGTGATCGACGCCTTTGTAGACCGTCTCTTGCACGGCAGGCACCAGCGACGGTCCCCAGTGCGTCTCCGGACCGACCTTGAAGCCGTGGGCGTGACCGAATTCGGCGTATTCACGGTAGCGGCGAACGATGAGGTCCAGCTGCTCGTCGGAGAGCGCCTCGCCCTGTCCGCCCATGTCGATACGCACGGTCTGCGCGCCGAGATACGCGGCCGCCTTCAGGTGTTCGAGGGCACTGCGGTAGTTGCGCTCGCGGGCGTCGGGGTCGTCTTCCCAGACGTGCACGCCGTCGACGTGGTAGTTCGCCAGCGCCATCTCGCGGTCGGCCAATGCCTGCTTGACCTTGCGCAGGTGATCGGGATCGATGGGGCCCATCGTGCCGTTCCAGAAGTCGGCGGCATCGAGGCGGTAATGATACTTGATGGATTCAATATACCCGAAGGCATCCATCATGCCGTCGCCGGTGAGGCCGTGAAATGAGTACGATGCGATTGTGACCTTCATGAGTTTGTTCCTTTCCCCTATCCAAGCTCAGGCTTGTCTCGGAACTCTACGGTTGCGTCAGTGGTTTCGTGCAGCTCGAACACGATCAGTTCATTTTCGCCCTGCTTCAGTACAGGCCCGGGCACGTACAGCGTCTTCTGCGGACCGCGCTCCCAGTACCGGCCCAGGTTGAACCCGTTGATGAACGCGACGCCTTTCCTCCATCCCGGCAGGGCGAGGAACGTGTCTGCCGGAGTATCGACCTCGAACGTGGCCCGATAGAAAGTTGGCCCGGTCAGTTCAACCGGGGCCTCGAATTCGATGTCGGACAGGTCGTCCAGCCGCAGTGGGTACAGCGTCCATCCGAACAGAAACTGCCCGTACTCCTTGCCGAGGCGCACGCCCTCGGTGATGCCCTTGCGGTCGAACATGTGCGCTCCGTAGTTCGTGCGGCCCATGTTCTCCACCAGGATGTCGAGCTGGAAGGTGCCCGCGCCGAATTCCAGGACGATCTCATCGCCGGCGCCATTGCGGTCGATGACGCCGCGGTACTCGCCGTCGACGAAGACCAGCGCCCGGTCGTGGACGTCCTGCAGAAATAGCGGTTGCGCTTCGCGCGGCCCCTGGACGTAAGTTCGATACAGGATGAACCCGTAGTTCTGGCCGATAGTCTCCATCGGGTCAGGCGTCGGGAGTTCTATGGGGATCGTCAGCCGATTGAGGGCGTCGAACAGCGGCGCACAGCCGGTCATCTTCACCGCGCCGTAAGCGCCCTTCGGACTGGGGCCGGGAGCCTCGATGGCGGGAAGCTCGACATACTTTGCGACCACGTCGCGGAAGGCGAAGTATTTGGGTGTGGGATCGCCGGCTTCGTCGAGAGGAGCATCGCTGTCGTAGCTGGTGACGCACGGCTCCAGCGTGCCGAAGTGATTGGCTCCGTTCATGAAGCCGAAGTTCGTGCCGCCGTGGAACATGTAGTCGTTCACCGACGCGCCCATCGCCAGCATCTCGTCGAGAACGCCTGCCACTTCTTGCGGGTCGCGACGATGATGCTCCTCCCCCCAGTGATCGAACCATCCCGCCCAGAACTCGCCGCACATCAGCGGACCCTCGGGCTGGTGTTCGCGCAGCTTCGCAAACTGTCCCTTCGGATCGGAGCCGAAGTTGGCGACTTTCAACACATCCGGCAAAGTGCCGCCCTGCAGCATCGCGTCGCTCGCGCCGTCCGAGGTGAACAGCAGCCCCTCGAAGCCGCGAGAGATAAGCCCCGCCTGTAGATAGCGCAGGTAATCTTTGTCATTGCCATAGCTGCCGTACTCGTTTTCGACTTGCATCGCGATAATCGGCCCGCCCTTCGAGGCCTGCAGCGGTGTCAGGCGCGGAAGAAGCGCGTCGAAGAAGCTGTCTACTGCGTCCAGATAAGGCCGATAGTTGCAGCGCAGGCGCATGTCGGCGTCGGCGAGGAGCCACGCGGGCAGGCCGCCAAGGTCCCACTCCGAGCAAATGTACGGCCCCGGCCGGACGATGACGTTCAGCCCGATTTCAGCAGCGGTTCGGATGTAGCGCTCGATGTCGCAAATCCCGCTGAAATTGAACTGGTCGCGGCGCGGCTCGTGCAAGTTCCAGGCCACGTAGGTCTCAAGTGTGTTGAAACCGCAAGCTCGCAGCTTCAGCAGGCGGTCATGCCAGTATTCGGGCACGACGCGGAAGTAGTGGATGGCTCCGGATATGATCTGGATCGGGCGGCCGTCCTGGATGAACTGATCGCCCTCGATGGTTACGGGGTGCATGATGTCCTCGCGATTCGTATAGTGTGGAGGGCGTCTGTTTCGTGGCCGACAGGCCGCCTTCCTGCGTCGCAGCCTCTACCCCGCCGTCAGCGTGTACTCCGCGCCCGCTTCGGTGGCGAATTCCGTCAGACCGGGAGACAGGCGCGTGACCCGGACAACCTTCCCCTCGCGGATCACTCTCAGGGCTCCGGCGGAACGCACTCGAAGCGTGTTCCCGAGCAGAGATCGGATCGTCGCAGTCCTCAGCTTCCCATCCCCCCAAGTCATGTCCACCTCGAACGCCCCCCGCGCCCGCAAGCCCTTGACATGCCCGGACGGCCATGCGGAGGGCAATGCGGGCAGTAGATGCACCTCGCCGGCGTGGCTCTGCAGCAGCATCTCGGCAATGCCTGCCGTGCCGCCGAAGTTACCGTCGATCTGGAAGGGCGGATGGGTGTCGAACAGGTTCGGCAGCGTGCCGTTGCGCAGGAGATTCGAGAGGAGTTTGTACGCGTGGTCGCCGTCCTGGAAGCGCGCCCAGAAGTTCACCTTCCACGCCATGCTCCAGCCGGTCCCGCCGTCGCCGCGCGCTTCGAGAGACTTGCGCGCTGCCGCAGCCAACTCCGGCGTCTCCGTGACCGATATCTGGTGGCCGGGATGCAGGCCGAACAGATGCGAAGTGTGCCGGTGCTGCGGCTCGGGCTCGTCGTAGTCTTCGATCCACTCCTGCAGCCTTCCCGTGCGTTTGCTGATCTGCAATGGAGCCAGGCGGGCCAAACTTTCCTCGCACTTGCGGCGAAAATCGGCATCAGTGTCGAGGACCCGGGCCGCTGCGGCGCAATTGGCCAGCACATCGTGGCAGATCTCCAGGTCCATCGTGGCGGCGTAGGTGAACATCGACACGGTGCCGTCGGGCTTGCGGAACGAGTTCTCGGGCGAGTGCGACGGGGAGGGCACAAGCTTGCCCGCAACCGGGGTGCCCGCCGGGGCCTCGACCAGGAAGTCGAGGATGAACTGCGCCGCGCCTTTCATCAGCGGGTAGCCCTGCCTGCGGAGGAACTCCTTGTCGCCGGTGAACAGGTAGTGTTCGTAGGGGTGCTGGGCCAGCCAGGCCGCCCCCATCGGCCATACGCCCCAGATGCCGTCGGCGGGGGCCGTGAAGCCCCAGATGTCGGAAAGATGGTGCACGACCCAGCCGCGAGCGCCGTACTGGACCCTCGCGGTCACGCCGCCGGGCTTGGCGAGGAAATCCATGTAGTCGAACAGCGGCAGATGGCACTCGGACAGGTTGCACACCTCCGCCGGCCAGTAGTTCATCTGCAGGTTGATGTTGGTGTGATAGTCGCTGTTCCAGGGAGCGTTCATGTGCTCGTTCCACAAGCCCTGCAGGTTCGCCGGCAGGCCCCTGGGGCGCGAGGACCCCATCAGCAGGTATCGCCCGAACTGGAAATACTTCACCACCAGCCCCGGGTCGTCATGCCCGTCTTTCACCCGCTGGAGGCGCTCATCGGTCGGCAGCAGGGCCGCCTGGGGGTCGTCCACAGCGCCGTGCAAGGCGAGGTCCACCCGCCGGAAGAGCTTCTGATGATCGGCGATGTGGGCGCGGCAGAGGGCCTCGAAGGATTGGGCCGCGGCTTTCCGAAGCTGCTCCCGGCAGAGTTTGTCGGGGTCTCCGCCGCGATAGTCGGTAGCGGCGGCGATCAGGATCACCAGGCTGTCGGCGCCACTCACGGTGAGTTTCCCGCCGCCGGAGGTGACGGTCCCCCCTTGTGGCGCTACCAGCACCTGACACTCGAAGCGCATCCCCCGTGGCTCTCCGGTCTTCTCGTCCTTGACCGCGATGCGCCCCTTTAGGATCAGGCGATGCGGGTCCGTCTCGTCGTTGGCGCAGGCAGCGTCCTGCTCGCGTGTCAGGTTCAGGCGCGCATTGATGCGTCCGGGCTTGTCGCAGGCGATGCGCGTGACGATGACATTCGCCGGCGCGCTCGCGAAGGTCTCGCGGGTGAACTGCGCGCCGTCGTGAGCGTACTGCACGGCGGCGACCCCGGTGTCGAGGTCGAGGTCTCGGCGGTAGCCCTCGACGGCGGTGATGTCCGGGGTGGTCAGGGACAGGTCCCCGAGGCTCTGATAGGACTTGACGTTGCAGGGGATGCCCAGCATCGTCTTCTCGGCCAGCGCGGAGGCTTCGGCGTTCTTGCCCTCGAACAGCAGGCGGCGCACCTCGGGCAGCGTCTTGAGCGCCGCCGGGTTATTGCAGTCGCGCGCGTAGCCGTCCCACAGGGAGTTCTCGTTGAGTTGCAGGCGCTCCCGCTCGATGCCCCCGAAGACCATCGCCCCGAGGCGCCCGTTGCCGACCGGCAGGGCCTCAACCCACTCTTCCGCGGGCTTGCGATACCACAGCGTCAACTCGCCCGCAGGCGGCTGGGCGACCCCGGTGATGATCGCCTTCAGGGCGACCTGGCTGCCTGCTGCGTCCTCGATCTTGCTGAAATCCTCGGCCATATTCTTACCCTCACTGGTTGAAGAATCAACGGGCCACCTGGCCCAGGCCGGGTCGTCCCCGGTTCGGAACTGCCACACACCATCGAGGGCGATCTTGCCCCGCGATGAGACAATGCCGATGCTGCCCGGTGCGCCGGCAATCCCGCCACTCCCGCCGCCATCGTACACGCGCACCGCGATCAGATTCCAGTCACCGGGGCGCAGCGCTTCCGGCGGCAATCTGTAGCTGCGCGGAGTGCCTGACAGCCCATGATACGCCGGAGGCAGCGTTCCCGTCGCCCCGACGAGCCGCCCGTTCACGAAACTCTCATCGCAATCGTCGATCATGCCCAGCTCCAGCCGCAACTCCTGGCCTGCGAACTCGGCGGGCGCCGTGACGAAGCAGCGGTACCACGCGAACCCGTCGTAGTTGGCCCACTTGGGGTTCTGCCCTTCCCAATAGCCCGGCACGTGGATCAGTTCCCAGCCGGGCGCATCGGCGCAACATGCACCCACGACTGCGCAAAGCAACGCCAGGGCAAGCGCGAATCGGCCAACAGGCGGCATCACAGTCCCTGTCATCTCACTCCCATCCCACGACCCGCAGGTCGAACGGCTCCAGCTCCAGCGTCACGGTTGCAGGCTCCGGGCCCTTCGAGCGCGCCAGGCAGCGCTGATTCGCGTATTCGTACAGCGTCTCAGAGGGCTTGACGGCAGGGACGGTCAGGCGAATGGTGCGCGGCTCGCGCGACTCATTGACGATGGCGGTTCGCGGGCCGAAGCTGCGCACCCACAACGTGCCGTCGGCTACGGGGCCGGTGACGACCTCGGCCTTGCCCGCGAAAGCCGTCGGCGCAACCGCCGGAATCGCCCGGTACGCGCGGCTGAAGCGCCTTAATTCGCCCTCGTGGCCCTCGCTGCCGCGCTCCCATGAGAACAGGGCCATCGACTGCACGTTGTTCGTGGTCAGCGCATGCAGCAGCGGGCGGAAGAACTCGCGGCCTCGCGGGTACATCATCCCCGCGCCCCAGAAGCTGGTGGCGAACTCGCCCATCTGCGCCATGCCGTTTTCTTCCCAGTAGTTGTGATAGAACTCGACGCTCGTGCCTGCAGGCGTGCGGTACAGATCCGCCAGCCCCGGCTGGTAGTCGAAGGCCTGCCACGCCTGCGGGTTTTGGTAGTACGGCCCGCCGCCTGCCGAGTGGAAATACTCGCCCCCGCCGATGAAATACCCCTGCTGCAGCACAATGCCGGGGTCGTTCGCCAACAAGCGCGGGTCGAAGCCGTGATCACGGAGCAAATCGATGGCCTTCTCGCCCGCCGGCCACAGGATGTTGCGGTCAGGCGTCTCGCTGGGCATGTCGCATTTGATGGTCAGGTTCCAGTCCGGGCGGAACGAACGGGCGAGGTCGCGGGCTTTCCGAATGAAGTCAGCCATACGCCTGCAGCGCCAGTCGGTCCACTGCTGCCGGCAGTTCGCCTGTATCCAGTCGTAGGTCTGGGGGATGTATTTCACCGCCGGGTCGTCGTGTCGCTTGGCCTTATCGGCGGCGACCCAGCGTTCGATCAACCCGTCGTCCCATCCCGGCAGCTTAATGCCGGTGTCGCGCTGGAACTCAGCGAGGTCCCAGGGGCTGAAGCCGGCGGTGGCCGCCGTCGCTTTCTCGTCGTACCCCACGTAGCAGGTTCCGATCTTCCCGTTCATGCGGAAGGCGATCCCCTTTACCGCAGGCGAGGCCTTGCACCCCTCGCCGAACTCGCGCAGGGTATCCAGAAGCACCTTCTGCACTTCGGGCCGCAACGGATCGGGCAAGGCGTTGCCATTGCCACGGCCCTGGAAGAAATCCCGGCGGCTGAAACCGTCCTTGTCGATCTGGAAGGTAAGGGGATTGATCCACGGAGCGTTGGTGAAGTGGTCGATATACAGGGCCAGCGAGGTCAGGCAGGGGACCATTCCGATCCCTCTCGCTTCGGCGATGGGCAGAAGCTCGCGAAACAGGTCGCTGTCGCCGTTGTAGCGGTTCCATATCTTCGATGGGTAGTAGGCCGTCTCGCTGGTATCCGCGCCGTTCACGGCATTGAACTCGAGCAGGTTCATCCCCACAAAGTCGGCGTAATCGGCGAAGGCATTCAGGGAAGCGAGACGCGTGACCAGATCGCCGTAGCGGTACCCGTACAGTTCATACAGATAGCCCGGGTGCGTCTGAGAGATGCCGATGCGGCGCTGCGGGCCTGGAGTCGGGACGACTTCCGCCCGGTGAGAGGCGATGTCGTCCGCGAACTCGAACAGCCACAGGCCCGACACTGCGCCGCCGGACTCCGGCTCGATCTTTAGCTCGCACGGGAGGCGGCTGACGGTCAGCCGAATGTCGGTGCCCTCGGGGTAGAAGACGAAGCCCGCCTGGTAGGGCTTGCCGTCGCACGGCAGGTCGCGCCCGGTATACGGCCCGCAGCCGACGTTGCGCCACGGGGGTTGAATGCGCACCAGCGTGTATCGCTCGCGGTCGTTGGGGGTCTCGAAAACGAGGAGATGCGGCTTGCCGGGCTTCTGGCAGCGCATTGTGTACGCGAAGTATGCAATCTTCCGGCGATTGTCGGTCACGCGATAGGTCGTGTCGCCGATCTCCATCAGCCGCGACTTCCCGCCATAGCCGCCGTCCTCGCTGAAGTCATGCGCGGCCTCGGATTTCGCATCGGCGCAGGCGATGTTGTCGAGCAGCCGCACCCGCACCGGCTCCTCGGTAAGGCCGTACTTGCGGACGGAATCGAGCACCGTGTCGCTGCGCAGGGACTCGATGACGCTGCGCCGCGCCGGGTCATCGAGGCACCAGTACGCGCCCTCGCCGTGAGCGAGCGGACACAGCCGCTGGCCGTCGTACACAAGCCATGAGCCGTCCAGCCGGTAGTGGTGCGCGCCGCCGAACTGGTCGGTGAACAACCCCGCCCCCATCGGCCTCCTCGCCAGTGGCAGGGGCGACGGTCGCGGTGGCGCAACCCAGCGCACACTCGCGGTTAGCCGGTCGGCCCCGTGCGTGAAATACACCCCTGGCACCTCAACGCGAGCCTTGTACTCGCCCGCCGGCAGCCACAGGTCAGGTCGCAGTGGAAGCGACAGTTGGAGAGTATTGTCCCCGGCGACGGTGTGTTCCCGGTTGATGCCGGCATAGCCATCCGCCACGCAGACCTCCGCCCCGCTCGGTATCGTGAGCAGAACGCGCGCCGGATGGTCATCGGTCAGTGCGCCCGGCAGCCTCAGTTTCAGCGTGAATCTGATCAGGCGGCCGCTGCCCAAAGGCCCCGCGAGGCTGAGACCCTGCGCCTCAGCAGCCTGGAGTGGCCCCAGATACGGCAGTTGCCAGTCGCTCTGCTCCG
Source organism: uncultured Armatimonadia bacterium (assembly GCA_964455745.1). Taxonomy (GTDB): domain Bacteria; phylum Armatimonadota; class Zipacnadia; order Zipacnadales; family CAYWBK01; genus CAYWBK01. The sequence continues at coordinate 19,577 of CAYWBK010000011.1, read as the reverse complement.
CCCACGGCGACTGCGGATGCCGCCCCTCGGATACCGCCGGTTGCCAGGCGCTGTCATCGAAGGCGGGCTGTTCCCACCCGGCGGGCGCATCGTCGCTCGTGCGCCAGTCTGCATTCGACACTACCGGGATGTTCGTCCCATCCGCCAAGAGCACGTTCCCTTCCGCCAGCACCCCCGCGGCGCCGAAACCTTCGACGTGCCCGGCCACCGCCAGAACATTGCGCCCCTCACGCAGGAAGGGTTTCAGGTCATACACATGGGGGAGATGCCAGTCATCGCCGGCGCCAAGTAGTTGCCCGTTCACATAAAGCTTGCAGGCGTTGCAGCAGGTGATCCAAAGCCGAGCGTCCACAGCCGGCGTCTTCGCCTCAAACGCGTACCTGAAGGCACGGTCGAGCTTTCCCCTGGGGCCCCAGATCCACTCAGCCCGGAACGGGGGGTTGAGGTAGCGGTCGTATTTCACCGGCCTGGGGCGCGGCTTTCGCGGCTCCGGGCCGGACGTCAAAGCCTCACAGGCGACCACCTTCAGGTTGCGATAGGTGGCGGCTTCGTTGTCACTGCTGCGGAAGCCGATCGTGCCTTGCGGCGATCCCGCAATGCCCCACTGGCCTCGCACCTTCCCGTCGATGAGCGTCTGCGCCGTATTGCCGACGACTTCGCAGCGGATGTGGTACGCTTTGCCAACCTCGATGTCGATCGGCAAAGCCTCCTCCTTGATTTCAGCAACCCCGCCGTTCTTCCACCAGTGGTCGCGGAGGGCGTTCGGTGAATACGGGCAATCCTTCGCCGTAAGTTGAATGAAGCGGCAGTTCCGCTCGTCCGTGCCGCGGATGACCCACTCGGCCATGAGTTTGTCGATCGTGACATCGAACTCGAGAGCGTAGTTGCTCCAGTTGAGGCCGGTCTTGCACAGGTTGATGTCGCCGCCGGTGACGGTCAGCGCGCCGTTGTCAACGCGCCACGATGCCGGAGCGTTCCAGTGGCTCACGTCGGTGAACGGGTCCTCGAAGAGCACGTTCTGGGCAAGAGACGGCATGGCAGACACAATCGCAAGAGCAATGACCGACACTGCGAGAGACCGGCGCATCTGAATCACCGCTTCCTGGTGGGCTACAAAGTGCTTCCACGCTCGCGGGCCGCAACCTCCCTATCATTGCGGCTTTCACGCTCGGCGGGTAGGTGTGAAGGCGGTGTCCGGTGAAACAGCGTTGCGGATGAAGGGGGTAGTCTGATGCCTGGAGGCACTACCATGCGATACATAACAATTGCCGCATTTCTGGCCTGCGCATCTCTGATCGCGCCGACGGCGGCTATCGCCGAACCCAACTTGCTGACCAACGGTGACTTCAGCAAAGCCACTGAAGGTTGGTGGATCATGCAAGACGAGACGTGCAAAGCCGAAGTGGCTGCAGCGGACGTTGCCGGGGTGAAGCAGGCCCTGCACCTGGCGATCAGCCCCAAGGCCGGAGCCAACCCGTGGGACATTGCCGTGATGCGACCCGTCGAAGCACGGCTACAGAAGGGCACGGTCGCCGAGATGAGGGCCTGGCTGCGAAGCCCCCAGTCCTGCCGTGTGACCGCTCTCATGCAGCTTGGCGCGGCGCCATACACGGGGATCGCCTATCGCCAGGTCAAGCTCACCCCCGACTGGGCGGAGTACGTGATCCGGGGCCGGTGCGGGCAGGACTTCGAGCCGACTGCCGCCTCGGCGGGCTTCCAGGTCGCCTTCGACCCGGGCGACATCGAGATCGCCGATGTCTCCGTAGCCGACCTCGGCCCGAATGCGTCTGACACCGTCCCGATACCGGCGACGAATGTGCTCAACCTGATCCCCTTCGTCCTGCCGTGGGATGATGCCACTCCGAGCGTCACGAATGTCAGCGCGTGGCTCGACAAGCCCGCGGGCGCGCGGGGGTTCGTGACCGTGCGCGACAGCCACCTGTACACCGGCGACCGCCGCTTGCGCTTCATCGGCGCCAACATCACCAGCGGCGCAGCCTTCCCGGAGCACGCCGACGCGGAGAAGGTCGCGGCACGCCTTGCGAAGTTCGGGATCAACGCCGTGCGCTTCCACCACATGGACGCCACCTGGGCGAACCCGAATATCTTCGCAGCGGATGCGCGCGCTCTGAGCCCGGAGCAGCTCGACCGTCTCGACTACTTCATCGCCCAGCTCAAGAAGAACGGCATCTACGCCGACTTGAACATGCACGTCAGCCGCGAATACCCCGGCTTCCCGAAGTGGCAGGGAATGCCCGACTTCTTCAAGGGCATCGACATTTTCTATCCGCCGATTGTCGACATGCAGCGCGAGTACGCGCGGGCGCTGCTGACGCACACCAACCCATACACCAAGACGCGCTATGTGGATGAGCCGTCGGTCGGGATCATCGAGATCAACAACGAGAACGGGCTGCTCAGCGAGTGGCAGTGGGGAGCCCTCGACAATATGCCGGCGGTGTATGCGGACGAACTCGAGCGGCAGTGGAACACATGGCTGAAGGCCCGGTATCCGACTGACGAGGCGCTGAAGAAGGCCTGGGACCTGACCGAGAAGCCGGTCGGGGCGGAGATGCTGGCGAACGGGAACTTCGCCCGCGGCGATGAGGGCTGGGTTCTGGAAGTCAACGGAACCGCCAAAGCGACCGCGACCCGCACCGACGACGGCCCGAACGGCAAACCGGCGATGTCGCTCGCGGTGCAGGCCATCGACCAGGAGGGCTGGCACGTGCAGTTCGACCAGCCGAGCCTCAAGTTCCAGCAGGGCGCAGTCTACACCATCGAGTTTGACGCCCGCGCCGACGCGAAGCGCACGATCAGCCTCGACGCCCGGCAAGCACACGACCCCTGGCAGACGCTGTGGTCGGTCAACCTGGGCCTGACGCCGCAATGGCAGCACCTCAGCTTCCCGATCCAGCCGAATGCCTCGGAGGACAATGGCCGCATCACCTTCAGCGGCCTGGGTGCGATGACCGGGACGGTGGAACTCGCGAATGTATCGCTGAAGCCCGGCGGCGGGTACAAGCTGAAGCCAGGCGAGGCGCTCGGAACGGTCAGGATCATCGGGCACGCCGACTTCGGCGGCGCCAGTGTCCCCATGCAGCGCGACTGGATGCGCTTCCTATATGACACTGAGTCGGCGTACTGGACCGGGATGGCCAAGTTCATTCACCAGGAGTTGGGCGCGAAGTGCCCGGTCGTGGGCACAGCGGTGGGCTTCAGCCCGGTGTCGATCCAGGCGCAACTCGAGGTCGTTGACGACCACGCGTACTGGCAACATCCCAGCTTCCCCGGGACGCCTTGGGACGGCAATAACTGGTTCGTGCCGAACACCCCGATGGCGGGCATGACGGACGGCGGCACACTACCCGGTCTGGGCCTCAGCCGCGTCGTGGGCAAGCCGTTCATCGTCACCGAGTACAACCATCCGGCCCCGGCCACGCACAACTCCGAGGCGTTCCTGCTTGCGGCAGCCTATGCCGGTCTGCAGGATTGGGACGGGTTCTTCTCCTTCGCTTATGAGGGGGACCGCAACGCCTGGAGGGCTGACAAGATCAACGGCTACTTCGATGTGGAGCATCATCCCACCCAGATGGCCACGATGCCCGCCGCGGCGGCTCTGTTCCTGCGCGGCGACGTGGCGTCTCCGGCGAAGGGTGATTTCGTTTCGACGACACCGGACAAAGGACCGGGGGATGTTCAGCGCTTCGGCACCTGGTACAATGCCGGACACCTCGGCCTGAGCGGCGCAGCCGCACTGCAGCGCCCGGTCGGTATCCAACTGGATGGCAAGCCCGCCGAGATCGGCACGCCGCCAACCGGGCCGAAGCTGGTCAGCGACAACGGGCAGTGGACCTGGGACTCGACGAAGGGCCATGAAGGAGCGCAGGTGAACGCGCCGCGGTCGAAGGCGGTCATCGGGTCAATCACCGGCGGGCCGTTCGTGCTGGGCGATGTCGTGATTGCGCCGGGCAAGAACCTGCAGGACTGGGCGGCCATCACGCTCACTGCGATGGACGGCGCGAGCTTCACCGCTCCGGGGCGCATCCTCGTGACGGCGACCGGCTATGCCGAGAACACCTCGATGGGCTGGAAGAACAAGGCGAAGACCACGGTGGGGCCGGACTGGGGCATCGGGCCGTCATTGATCGAGGGCATCCCGGCTACTGTGACGCTGCCCGTGGCGGCCACACGGGTGGCGGTCTGGGCGCTCGACGAGCGCGGCCAGCGAAGAGAGCAGGTGCCGGTGACCGATGTCGGAGGGAAGGCCACCTTCGAGATCGGCGCGAAGTACAAGACGCTGTGGTATGAGGCGGTCGTGAAATAGGCGAAAGAGAAGCTACCACTGGACGAACAAGGGAGACAGACCATGTACGGCCCGACTTATGGACTTCCGCTCCTCCTGCTTGCCGCCGTGCTCGGTCTTGCCGTCCAGGGCGCCACAGCAGCGGGGCCGCTCGATCCCGCCCGCGTGAAGGCCATCGCGGCGATGCTGCCCGAGCATCCGCAGGGGGTCGGCAGGCCCGCCGCCGACCGTGCGGCGTGGGACAAACTCGCAGCCCAGCCGGCATGGCAGCAGATCGTGAGACGCGCCGAGGGTCTGCGCACGGAACCCGTGCCCCAGCAGCCGGACGAGTTGTTCCTGGAGTTCTCGCGCACCGGCAACCGCACGCACTGGCAAGACGTAGCCTTCGGGCGGCGCGGAAGACTCTCGACGCTCGTGTTCGCGGAGTGCGTCGAGAACAAGGGCCGGTTCATCCCTGCGATCGCCCACCTCATCGCGGTTCTATGCGCCGAGAGAACCTGGGTGCTTCCCGCGCACGATGGCAATCTGGCCAATTTTAATGGCAAGATCGTCGACATCGACCTGGGCTCATCGGATCTCGGCTGGAACCTGGCGACGGCGGACTGGCTTCTCGGCGACAGGCTCCCTCCTGCAGCCCGCAAGCTCCTGCGCGACAACGTGAAGCGCCGCATCACCGATCCCTTCCACGACATGATCCTGAACAAACGGCTGCCGAACTGGTGGCTACTCACCAACAACAACTGGAATGCAGTCTGTCTCGCCGGCGTTACCGGCGCGGCGCTCGGGCAGGTCGAATCCCGCGAGACACGCGCGGAGTTCGTCGCGGCTGCCGAGAAGTTCTCGCGCAACTTCCTGTCAGGGTTCACCCCCGACGGCTACTGCAGCGAGGGTCTGGGGTACTGGAACTACGGCTTTGGAAACTACCTGCTGCTGGCCGAGACCGTCCGCCAGGCCACCGGCGGCAAACTCGACCTGCTGTCCCTGCCTGAAGTGAGAATGCCGGCGGGCTTCGGCGCGCGCATCGCGATCATCGGCAGCGTCTCCCCCGCCTTCGCCGACTGCGCCGTCGACGCCAAGCCGGCGAGTTCGATCATGTATTTCGTCAACCGCGTCTTCGGCCTCGGCTTGCACGAGTACGACAACGCCGACCCCGGCGGCCCGTTCGGATCGCTCGGGTCCGCGATGATCTACAGCTTCCCGAACGCGGCGTCATCGCGCCAGCCGGTGACCGGCGCATCCGAGGGTCCGGGATTGCGCACGTGGTTCGATAAGGCCGGCATCCTCATCGGGCGGCCCGTCCCCGGCTCGAACTGCCGCATGGGCGTCGCGCTCAAAGGCGGCAACAACGCGGAGAACCACAACCACAATGACGTCGGCTCCTACGTGGTGGTCCTCGGCAAGCGAGCCGTGCTGCTGGATCCCGGCCCGGAAGTGTACACCGCCCGCACCTTCAGCAGCCACCGGTATGACAGCAAGCTGCTGAACTCTTTCGGCCACTCGGTGCCGCTGGTGGCCGGCAAGCTCCAGCGCGAGGGGGCGCTGGCCCGGGCGGAGGTCTTGCAGGCGGATTTCAGCGACCAAACCGACACGCTCAAGCTCGATATCGGCTCGGCTTACCCCTGCCGGGAATTGAAGACGCTAACGCGCACCTTCGTCTACTCGCGCGGGGACGCCGGCGCCCTTGCGGTGACTGATCGCGTCGAGTTTACGACCCCGCAGACGTTCGGAACCGCGCTCATCACCCGTGGGTCCTGGCAGCGGCAGCCCGACGGCAGCCTGGCGATCCACGACGCCTCGGAAGCCGTGCGCGTGGAGATCGACACCGTCGGCGCCGAGTACACCGTCGATGCCGAGGCCATCCACGAGGACGCGCCCGTGCAGCCCACGCGCATAGGCATCAACCTGGTCAAGCCCGTGACCACGGCAGCCATCACGGTTAGGATTACGCCGTTGGCTGAGACAACGGTGGCTCCGCTTTTCCCGGGGCCGAAATCGGCCTACCACGGCTTCGACCGGTATGACTTTCGTGTGGACGGGTGTGACACGATTGTGGTCGCTCCGAAGCAAGCGGCGCCTGGACGACCGTGGATCTGGCGCGCGGAGTTCTTCGACCACCGCCCCGAAGCCGATGTTGCTCTACTGGCGAAGGGGTTTCATTTAGTCTACATCACGGTAGGCAACACCTTCGGTTGTCCCGATGCGATGGCGCATTGGGGCGTGCTATATAGGCAACTCACGGGCATATATAGGCTGTCATCCAAGCCGGCGCTGGAGGGCCTCAGTCGCGGGGGCCTATACGTCTACAACTGGGCCGCCGCGAACCCGGACAAGTTAAGCTGTCTCTATGGCGATGCGCCGGTCTGCGACTTCAAGAGCTGGCCCGGCGGCAAGGGCAAAGGCCCCGGCAGCCCCGATGACTGGAAGCAGCTCATCAACGACTACCACTTCAAGTCCGAGGCTGAGGCGCTCGCATACAAACTCAACCCAATCGACAACCTGGAACCCCTCGCGCGGGCCAAGGTGCCGATTCTACATGTCTATGGGGACGCGGACGAGGTGGTGCCGTGGGATGAGAATACCGGCGTCATCAAGGAGCGGTATGAGAAGCTCGGCGGAAGCATCACGCTGATCGTGAAGCACGGCTGCGGACACCACCCGCACGCCCTGGACGACCCCACGCCGATTGTGGACTTCGTGCTGAAGCACACCCCACCTGCTCAGTGATGCGTCAGCCGTCGGATGGATTGGGGCGACAGCGACAGCAGGCGGGAATCCGAAGGAGACGGCTCCACGCCCGGTATTGCACTCATGGCGAGCGGCGAACTTCGCAGCACACCAACATTACGTTTCGGTTGCACCAGGCGCGCCGTCGCCGTCGGGCTTGTGCTGGTGGCCCTGAACGCCTACTGGATCGCGCAGATGGAGCGCAACCGGCAGACGGCGTTCCCCACCGTCTTCTCCCTGTTCTTCAACGCGGTCTTCATCCTACTTGTATTGAACCTCGCGAATACAGCGCTGCGACGGCTGCTGCCACGTCTTGCTTTCGCGCAAGCGGAACTGCTGCTGATCTACTCGATGGTCTGTATTGGCACGGCAATCGCCGGGATCGACTTCATTCAAACCCTCATGCCGCTCCTGAGCTACTCCTTCTGGGTCGCCAGCCCGGAAAACAAATGGGACACGGTTCTCAACCCATACATGCCCCGCTGGCTGACCGTTCAGGACCACTCCATCCTGCGCGGATACTACGAGGGTGGCTCCTCGTTCTACCAATCGCATATCGTGGCCGCGTGGGCCGGTCCGGTGCTGTTGTGGTCCGGTTTCATCGTATTGCTGCTGCTGGTGATGGCGTGCGGCAATGTGCTTCTGCGCCGCCGCTGGCTCGACGGCGAGCACCTCGCCTGCCCGCTCGTCCGGCTGCCGGTCGAAATATCGCAGCCGAGGGCCACGCTGTTTCGCGATTGGATCTTCTGGCTGGGGTTTGGCGTAGCCGCGACCGCCGAAATTTGGAACGCCATCGCCTTCTACCACCCCGCATTACCGGCGATCCCCCTGGTCGAGCAGGACATCGGCCAGTACCTGACGGCTCGTCCGTGGAGCGCCGTCGGCTGGATGCCCCGATCGTTCTACCCGTTCCTGATCGGCCTGGGCTACCTCATGCCGGGCGACTTCCTGTTCTCATCGTGGTTCTTCTACCTGTTCTGGAAGGCCGAACTGGTCCTGAGCGCCGCGTTCGGCCTCGACCAGATCAGGGGCTTCCCCTTCGCGAATCACCAGGGCTTCGGAGCCTACCTGCTGTTCGCAATCTACAGCCTGTGGCTTGGGCGAGGGTACTTTCGCGAGGTGTGGGCGGTAATCGTCGGCGCGCCCTCCAAGTTGCGCGACGAAAACGAGCCGCTGAGGTATCGCGTGGCGGCGCTGGGGATCGTGATAGGCCTTACAGGTCTCATCTGGTTCTCGATGGCGATGGGGATGAAGTTCGTCACCTCGTTCGCCGTTTTCGCGATCTACTACGTGCTGTCTCTGGCGATTACCCGAGTGCGCGCGCAATTCGGCACCCCGATCCACGATCTACACTTCACCGGGCCGGATGTGATCCTGTCCTCAGTGTTCGGCGAGCGGTCGATGTCGGTGCGAGACCGCATCGGTGTCGGCACGCTGTCGTGGTTCAGCACCATCTATCGCAGTCACCCGATGCCGCACCAACTCGAGGCCTTCAAAATGCAGGAACAGACCGGCGGCACGGCTCGCGGCGTGGTGCTCGCCCTGACCCTGGCCACAGCAGTGGGCGCAATTGCGACGCTGTGGAGCTTCCTGGGCATCTACTACGGGGTGGGGGCGCTCGCGAAAGGCGGAGGCTTCAACACGTGGGCCTTTACAACGATGGATGGGTGGATGAAAAACCCGCAGGGGCCGCAGTGGTCGGCAGCGCCAGCCATCGGTATCGGCCTCGCCTTCGCCTGGTTTCTGCAGGCGATGCGGATGAGATATGTCAACTGGCCTTTCCACCCGCTGGGCTACGCCATCTCCGGGAACATCCAGATGAACCACGCCTGGATGCCGCTGTTGGTTGCGTGGATATGCAAGAGCACGATCACGAAGTATGGGGGGCATAAGGCGGCTCAGCGGAGCGTCCCGTTCTTCTTGGGCCTGATCCTGGCGGACTTCGTCGTCATCAGCGTGCTGAACATCGTGTGCATTGCACTGCACGTGCCATGCTACAGGTTCGTCGATTGAGAAACGGCAGATGATAGAGGGGCAAACCGTCTAGTGGCCGCGACAATCCTGTCGCGGATCGCCGGTAGGCCATAGATGACAGAAAGCAGGCGACAAATCACAGAGAACGGCGGACGGCCTGGCTCCTGCTATCCTTTCGCGTTGTGCCGGAAGCGTGGCGAGCCCACGGCGAAGGCCCCCGGACCGCCGAAACGCAGGTCGAGATGCAGTTGACTTCCTGCCGCGCCGCGGGCCGTCATCTCGTGCATTCCCGCGGCCAGCGACACCGGGACTAGCTGCCAGCCGCCGCCCTTCGCCGTCACGAGGGGCTTGCCGTCCACCGCCAAACTCAACTCCCCGTCGGTTCTCACCTGGAACTGGTAGACCTCGTCCGCCGGCACCTCGAAGCATCCCGACACCGCGAATCCCTGTCCGGTCTTGATCCCCGCCTTCGCGACCCAGCCATCCGAGTGGGTGTCGTCGACGGCCACCGCCGTTCCGCCATCGGGGGAGACACGCAAGCCGTTGACCCACAGGGCGCCGTTCGGCGGCTGAACGGCGGGAAGCGCGGGGGGAGGGGCAATGTCGAGCAGGATCGGATCGGAGATCACCCGAGGTCCCTTGTCGATGTCGCCGATGATCCCGACCGCCCTCAGTTCGACCGGGCCCAGGCCGAGCACGCGGGAGTCGATGGTGGCCTCTCCGGCGGCCCCGGAGATCGTCGCCAGCACACGCGCTCCCTGCACGATGGCGATCGCGGTCGCTCCGTCAAGCGCCGCGCGCAGCTTCACCGGCTCTCCGAGGGCGACGTGGCCGCCGGCAGGGCCGCTGACAGTAAGTCTGCGATTCTGGTTCGCCACGCGCAAGGGCAGGATGACCTCTCCCTGGGTCTCAATGAGGCCCTCGGCAACGCTGATGATGCGCAGTTCGTGGTAGCCATCGGGAAGCTGGCTGGTGTCGAACGTGAAGTTGCCTGTGGGCTTGCACAACGCCCTGCGCACGCCATCGATGAACAACTCGTAGTGACGCACCGGGACCACATTGCCGCCGGTGACGCCGGGCGTCAGGGTGACTTTGCCTGAAACCGCGTCGCCGGCCTTGGCGCCGCTTACAGTGACCGTCGGGATCTTCGCCCAGGGGCGGCACAGCGGGTCGCCTACGATGAGAAGCTGGTACGGGCCGGGAATCGACTGGTAGAACGCCTCCGCCGCGGTGCAGCCGCGCGCGTAGTGCACCTGGATGAAGGGGTCGGGGAACTTCTCCTGGATCGCAAACGGCTCGGTGACGGTGCCGCTGGCGGCTGCGGCCCCGGCGCGGATGAGGTCGGTGAGCGGCGTCTGCCCGGCCCCCTCGCTCAGCGCGCCGCCGAAGCTGGTCAGGTGCTCGCAGATTGCGCCGGGGAGAATCTTGCTGCCCGATCCAGGCCAGTCGAACTCGGCGGAACCGATCATCGCGCCCTGAACGTCGGTCTTGGCTCGCGGGATGTCGCCTCCAGCGATCTCTGCCTTCACGCCAAGGTCCTTCAGCGTACTGACCGCGGGGGCGAACGCCCACTGGCGGGTGATCGACCGGATGTCGTCATTGAGCATGTAGTAGATCGTGCCGGTGGGCCGGGTTCCGTCCGCTTCGGCGCTGCGTCTGAGGGCCTCGACGGCCTCGCGAACCGAGTTGCCGCGCCCGCTCGTAACCGCGAGCACGGTGGAGAGCAGATATCGCGGGCCGTCCAATTTTGTGACCTCACCCTTCGCATCCCAGGCGTAGATGCTCCGGAACCCCTGCGTAGGCTGAACGTTGAAAACGCGCGCCTTCATCCGCTCGATGAGCTGTTTGAAGTCGTCGCGCGTCCACAGTGATTTGAGGTCCTGATCGGCCTGGAGATTGGCGAAACTCAGATAGCCGGCGTCGACAGCCCGTTGCAGCATCTCCATCGCCTCGGCGGGCTTGTCCTGCCTCGCGAGGCAGCAGGCCAGATTGTAGAGCAGCTCGGGCGACCTTGGAGCTTCAGCGATGATCCGGCGGAAGATGTCGGCGGCCTCCGCCCACTTCTTGCTCTCGGTCAGGTTTAGCGCAGTCACGTAGTCGTTCTTGCGGGTGTCAGGCACGGGCTGAGCGTCGAGTAGTGGCTGAGGTCGGCGGGCGTAGCGGTTGATGAGCAGATTGAGATAGGCGGTGGACTTGTTCAGCACGTAGCCGCAAAGGTAGGTAAGCCCGTTGATGGAGGCCGCTGGTGTCGTAACCCCGGGAAACTGCTGGTCTTTCATGTCCGAGGTCACATCGATTCGCCAGGGGAGGTCCGCCGAGTAGACGAGGTAGTCGATCTGTGCCCCCAGGCCGCGCCCCTCGATCTCCTGGACGGCGGGCCGCAGGATGCGCTCCCGGAAGCTATCGACATCGGTCTGTTCGATGTCCGGCACCTGATCCAGATAAATGATGTTAGCCTGCGGAATGTGGCGCAGGCGCACGAACTGGTTTGCCACCGCGAGGGAAGCCCAACTGGCCGCGTTGACGACGACGGCCACGTTCTCAGGCCCTCCGCCGGCCGAAGCGGGAGCATGAACGATCCCGATGAGCAATGCGGTCGCAAGGCCGAGTGTGCGACAGGCGCGAGGGAGGTTATCGGGGATCTTCATTGACTGGTCATCAGGTCCATTCTGCCGTCGTATACGCCAGGAGAGGCTTGCCCGATCCCGTTCGGGCCGACGCAGGTAACGTAACGCACGAGCATCTGATGAGTTCCCGCGCGACGGCGATCACCGCCGAGGCCTCAGAAGGCGACGCCCCCCGATGGGCCGCCGTCCTTATCGGCGCCGATCGGACGCCTGGCGATGAGCAGCGCGTAGACAGGAATGTAGCCGAGCCAGCGCCAGGGCTCGAAATACACCGTCGGGAGAGCGGCCAGCCAGTGCGGGAGGCTCAGCGAGTCGTATGTGAAGTTGAGATACCACATCATCATGGCGGCCGTCAGGAGCACCAGTCCGGAACTGAAGGAGAAACATAGGAAAGCCAGCATCGCGCAGACATACCAGGGGTAAAGCACCGGGCTGAGCAGTGCGCTGGCGGCGAGGATCAGAGCAACGTTCTCGAGCAGCCACTGAGGGCTGTCGGGATGCTTGCGAATGGTTCGCCAGAGAGCGTACAGCACCGCAGCGCCGCTCACGATGAGACGCGCCACTTTGGAGGGGTCCAGGTGGCCCGAGAGCGGCTGTAGCCCCAGTGCCAGCAGCGAAAAAATCGAGTCGTTTCCGTGCCAGAGCGACGCGAATGCGACGTAGCCTGTGATGCCCTCGCGGCCTGCGGCGACGATCGGGGCCATGACTGCCGCGAGAGCGACCAGAAACCCAGCCGTGAACCGTCCCCGGCCGTAGCGGATGAAAGGCAGCACCGCGAGCAAGGGGGAAACCTTGACACCGACGGCGAAAGCGAAGGCGATGCCGGCGGCGGCGGCTCGGCGCGTAATGACGAGCCACGCCGCGAGGACCACGAAGAAGGCGATGGCCGCATCGCACTGCCCACGGTCTGCGTAGGAATTGAGCGTAAGGGGATTCCAGGCGTATACCATCGCCCACAGCGGGTTGCGGCCCAGGTGGCGCAGTAGCATGAACAGGAGCACACAGGTGCCCAGATCGAACAACGTCATGACGATCCGCAGTCCCAGGACCCCGTCGACCGGCAGGAAGCTGATGGCGGCCCAGATCGCGCAGGCAACGAGACCGTAGGTGGTCCGCACTCCGGTCAGCCATCTCTGCAAGTCAGCGACATTGCGTTCAAGTGGAGAGTTTTCCGGAGGACACATGTTCTCATAAAGCGGGTTGCCCTCAGCCTTGAGTTGTGCGCGCAGGCCGTCGTAGATCGGGCTGGTGGGCGCAGCGCGGAAGGTGTTGATTCCGGCGCGCAGGACACGCCCCTCCCATAGATGACGGTTGTTGTCGTAGTTGTCCGGCACCGGGCCGGCCAGCATAGCCAGACGAAACGCCACGGCCGCGCCGAGCGCCAGGCCGGCAGCGGGCCGGATCGGCAGGCGAAGAGCGCGGTTCAACCAAACCGCCCGCAGGGCGAGGAAGTATAGTGCGAAGACCGCTGGGTAGAGCGCAAAACCGGACGACTGGAGCGGGTACGCGCCGTACGCGCACTCGACCCGGTTGACGGCCGCATACAACAGCAGTGAGGCACCGCCGAGCATCAAGAGCCGCAACACAAGACGCCGGGCCTGATCTGGGGGCAATTCCAAGTCCATCTGGGGCATATATCGCAATCCGTGTGAGTAGGTTGTCTTGAGTTCCGTGCTGTCTTCCCTATACACTGCACTGACACCTGCGTGCGGGGCTGGCACCGCGAGAGATGAGAGAGGCCGACATGCGCAACTTCATAATCCTGGCCGTGATCGGTCTGCAATTTGCCGTCGCTTCGGCGCAGGCCGACAGCAGTGTCGCAGAGACGCCGGACGCCGTGCGGATCGAGAACGCACGGCTGCTGCTCACCCTCAGCAAGGCGGCAAAGGGTTCGATCACTTCGCTGACGGACAAGGCCACAGGTATCGAGTTCGTCGCAGCCGGGGCCCCGCTGTTCCTGCTCGACTTCTCGACAAAGGGACAGCCAGGCGCGCAAAACCCCCGCTTGTCGAGCGCCGACGCCGCCCATCTCCGGGTGCGAGCCGAGAATCACGGCAAGACGCGCGTTGCCGTGCTTGAGTACGACGACCTGCGGCAAACGGGCGTCAGCGTCGTCTGCACCGCGACAGTCTCCGAGGCCGATCCCCTTGTCCGCTGGCGGCTATCGGCCACCTTCCCACAAACACTGACCCTCGAGGCGGCGCATTTCCCGCTGTGCGTCCTCAAAGCCCCCATCGAGGGCGATGCCGCCGCCGATGCGCTGGTCCTTGGGTCTACCAAGGGCGGGGTCATACGCCGGCCTGCGGACATGAAGACCGGGGTCTCGGTCTCGGCGGCGCAGCCGGGGAGCATGGCAGCGCAGTTCGGCTGCTACTACGACGGCCGAGCGGGCCTCTATGTCGCGGCCTACGACAGCGCAGGCTACCCCAAGAGCCTGTCATTTCTGCGCACGTCCGAGGGCATCGAGCCGATCTGGACGCAGAACTGCTTCGCTCCATCCCC
>CAYWBK010000011.1:0-5344 GCA_964455745.1 uncultured Armatimonadia bacterium | reverse complement strand
TGGCGCAAGAGCTTCCCCGATGCGCCCCTCATCACCGCTTACTGGGGCTGGGAGAAAGTCGCAACATGGGTCGCGCCCGACTACTTCCCCGTCTACCCGTCTGACAAGGCCTTCACCGACCTCGTGGCGTGGTCGCGCCAACGTGGCTGCCATGCCTTCTTATGGCCCTCGGGGTATCACTGGACGCTCACCTTCGGCAAGCGGCCCGACGGCAGCTTCGCGTGGGACGACCGCGACCGCTTCAACCGGATCGCCGCCCCGCATGCGGTGCACACGAGGGACGGGAAGGTCTGGCAGGTGAGCCCCTTCTGGCTCGATGGCGGGGCACTCGCGTGCATGTGTCCGGGCGACCCGTGGACGATCGATTGGTGGAATCGGGAGATCGCCGCTCCGCTTGCTCGGAGAGGAGCCGAGATCATCCAGTTCGACCAGGTTGTAGGCGGGAGCTTCCAGTGGTGCTACAGCGCCGACCACGGGCACCCGCCCGGCCCGGGCCTGTGGATGACGCAGGCCTTCGAGAGGCAACTGCGAACTACTCGCGCCGAGTGTAGGAAGACCCAGCCCGATGCCGTGGTCTGCTTCGAGGAGCCGAACGAGCGCTTCATCCACCTCGTGGGCATCCAGGACTACCGCGACCGCGAATCGCCCTACGAGTGGGCGTCGGTCTTCAACTACCTGTACCACGAATTCCTCCCCACTTTCCAGAGCAATCCCGAGCCTGGCGACACCGTGATGGCCGCTTACTGCTTCGCGAACGGGCAGATGCCGCATCTCATGCCCTCGATGGACACGGGGCCGGGGCCTGCGCTTGCCAACGGCGGGTTCGAGGACCATGTGGGCCAGGCGCTTCGTGGCTGGGCGCAGGTGAATGGCTATCAGGGCAAGATGTGGACCGGAACCTGGGCGAGGGACGAGGGCGAGAAACACGGCGGCGCGGCAAGTCTTCGACTCGACAATGCGACGGACGGTGACATCGTTCAGGTATCGCAGAATGTCCCGGTGGGCGGCGGATTCGCGGTCGGGCACACCTACCGGCTCAGCGCCTGGATGAAGACGGACCACGTGAACCCCGGTAACGCCATCAACGCCGCGACATTCACCTCAGATTGGAAGCCCACCGCCGGCTGCAGATTGCCCTACCCGCCCGCCGGAGCCGGCTGGACCAAAGTGTCGGGCGACTTCACGGTAGGCGAGGGGTCGGTACTGCTGCGCATTATGATCCACGTCGAGGGCAAGGCGAGGGTGTGGGTGGACGACATGACCCTTGAGGAGGTCCTGCCCGGCGGCAAGCTCACCACCACCATGCGGGCCGAGACACCGCCGGATCACAAGTTGGTGCGGCGGTGGGTTGAGCTTTACCGCGGCGAAGGGCGGCCATACCTGCTCTTCGGCCGAATGCTGCACCCGCCGAGGCTGACCGTGCGGACCATCGCTTACAAGGGCAGGCAGGTTCCGGCGATCATGCACAATGCCTACCAGGCCCCCGATGACAGCGAGGCGTGCATCCTCGTGAACGCGACCGACAGCCCCCAGGCGGGAGAGTTACGCTGGAAAGACCGCACCATCGCCGTCAGCCTGCAGGCGGGCGAGGCGGAGTTGGTGCGATAGAGCCGATGCCGTCTACTCAAGCGGTGGGTGTCGTCGCCTGCGCAGCAGGTGAAGACGGAGACCCCACAGCGCTGCTGCGTGCGCCGACTCACTGCTTCGGCAGGGCGAAGTCCAAAGACACCAGGTTGCCGTTCGCTACAGACGCGGAGCCGACTTGCCCCTTGTAGCCATACTTGAACGCGGAAATGCTCTGGGTGCCGCCTGGCGAGGTGATCTGGTACTGGCCGCTCACATCGCTCGTGGCGTCGAGATCGGTGAACAGCACCCACGGCTGAGGCGACAGTGCGGCTCCGGCGGCTGTCACGATCTTGCTTTGAGTGGCAGCGCTCAGGGCCATCGGGTAAGACGTGGCGAGGTGCGCATCGACCAGCGCGTTCGCGAGCGCCGCCCCGCTCGAATCGGCCACTGCCCCCTGAATTGTGCCATAAGACTGGCTCGAATCGGGCTGCAAGTTCAGGTTCGTGTTCGTGGCGTCGGTGCCCGCCTGCACGCTCACCAGGGCCGCATCGCCGAGGTAGCCCGGGCGAGCCGCGAACACGAGCCAGCGTCCGTAGGCGGCGGGGCCGAGGGTGTAGTTGCCGTTTGCGTCCGTGAAGCCGGCCATCCACGTCTCGGGCGCGGTGAGGCTGTACGGCGGCGCGGTGATCGCGCCGGTCCTCAGCGTCACGTCACCGTTAAGGACGGCGAGAACCATGATGCCGCTGACGGCCACCCCTCCGCCGCCCGTGGTGCCACGCGTCACCTCCCCCTGGATGAGGCCGCCGGTGATGGCGTTAATGCCATTGAACGAGGGCGGAGTGCCGCTTGCGGGGATGACCTCCACCTGCGTCCAGCCGGCTCGCATGTTCTGCGAGGTGATCGAGAACAGGTGTGATCCAACTGGAATCCCGACGAGGTTGAGGGTGCCGTTGGCAGCGGGAGAGACGCCCATGTCGGCCCCGTCCAGGAAGACGCGGTACGTGGTGGAGGGCTCTCCAGAGATCAGGTTCTCCACGTCGCCCACAAGGTCTCGCACCTTCAAGTAGGCAAGCGCGCCGGTGAGCAACGCCAGCGCTCCGGCGCAACCGGACAAGGTAATAACTGCAAGAAGCGCAAGCGGCACGCCGGCGTACGGTCTCAACTTCATGTCGGGCCTCCACGCGGACAGTGTCGTATTCTGCAATCGGTGCGGTGATTCGTTGGTCAGTTCAGAACCGATCAAGTTGCGCTTGCATGGCCGGGCAGGAGGGGAGAATCACCGTCCTTTGCGCCGCCACAACTCCTGGCAGGAGCGGAAATTCGCGTCGGCCACAAGCTGCCCCAGCGCCGGGGTCAGCTTCACGCTCACGATCGGCGTCGCCTCGTACCCGCCGCGGCGGAAGGCCTCCCACGTCGGAATGTAGCCCACACAGTCGTTGGCCAGTTCGGCGATGAAGGTGTACGGGTGGGGCGACCACTTCTTCATCTCCAGACCCCACTCCACGAACAACTCTCCCGGCGCGCTGCAGAAGACGGCATCCCCGAGACGGACGACCTGCGTCTCGACCGCGCGGCTCCCCGACGGATCCCACGTGTCCGCCCATTCGATCATCGTCTTCTCGAAGAAGTTCGGCTCCGCCTTGCTTCTCGCGTCCGCCAGGCGGCCAAGAGCCACATCATCCCACGGGTGGAACGGGACGTCGAGAATCTCCTGAGTGCAATCGACCGTCTGGTCGCGGCTGGGCCGGGCCTTCTCGGCGATCCCGATGGCCTTGCCGCCGAGAGCTCGACCGATCTGGATCGACTTTGCGGGTCCGCTCCAGGGTGCCGGGATGTCCGTCAAGTACGGGCAGTGATTGATGTTCCCGCATGCCCCGTTCACAAACAAAACGATCGTGTCCTCGCCGTACACGCCTCTCAGTGTCTGGGTGATGACCGCCGGATAGTCGGCGCTGATGAGGTTCCCGCTGGTTACGTCGATGTGCAGCGAATAGTTGACGATAACGGCGAACGGGTCGCCGTCTAGGACAGACGGGTCCTCGCCAGGGCGAGCGAAGGCGAGAACGCCAAGCTCGGGGTCGGTCGGGCCTGCGACACCGGCGGTCTCCTCGGGGCCGCCCGGACCGAATTGCTCGGTGCCGTCCCGCAGACGGAAACGCCGGTTGAAAGCCAGGCCCTCTTCCCTGTCGGTACCAATGGACAGGATGCACTCGCCGCGTCCGTCCGCAGCCCGGACGGCGGCATCGGCGATCAGTTTAGGAAGTTGGTTGAGATAATCCTCATTGGTGGGGATCAAGCCGCCATCCCGGCGCGTCTCCGGGCCGGTATGGGTATGCGTGGCGCAGATGAGAAGGCGGTTGCCGGGGATGCCGGTCGAGGCTTCGAACGCCGCGCGCGCATCGGCGACAATCTCCGGCGGGATGCTGATGAGATCGCAAGCGACGATCCCAACGGCCTGCGCGCCCTCACCCGCGACCACCGCTTTCGCCTTCAGGTCGTAGATGACCCCCTCGGAGATACGGGGCGCGAAGTATCCGGCAAGCGGCGTTCCGACCGGCGGCGTGATGGTAGTCTCCGCAGCGCCGACGAGCATGGTCTGGGACATAGGGGGTAACCTCCGATGGGACGGTACTCCGCGTGCTGCCGTGGCGCGAATGGCTAACGGCGCTTCGGCCCCTCACCGCATTCCCGGGGCGGACGGAGCGCAGTCGATCGCCAACGAACGACAAGCGCAGCAGCCCGCCGGCTCGGCAGTGTGCCGAGAGCGGGCCCTTCTACGCCGTCGTCGAACGATTGACCGGATGGCGAGCAGCCCCGTGCCTACTGCGCGTTGCCCGCCGGAGCAGCCTGATTGCCAGCCGCCGGAGGATTTGCGCCGGTTGCGGCATTCCCCGGCTGCGCCGGTCCGACCTGCGCATTAGGAAGGCCAGGGTTCGGCAGTTGCAGCGCGTTGGCCTTCTTCTTCTTTTTCGCGTGCGCCTCGGCTGCGAGTTCGGTCTGAGCGACGAGTCTCAGCCCGTCAACTGCGAACTGGTACAGCGTATTCCCCTGGACCACGTAGACGAAGTCGCCTGCCACCGCGATGGCCGCCGGAGACGAAATGGTGGTGGGCGAGGCCTTATGCTTGGCAGCCACCGGAGTCGCCGCCTCCGCCCCTGCAGGCACAGCTACAGCGGGCGCTCCAACGGCGGGCTGGGCGACGGCGGGTGCGGCAGGAGTCTGCTGGGCATGGGCGAAGGGGCATGCCAACGCCAGTACGAGGATCAACAACACAACCGGAGCAGCTTTTCCTATCATCTCTGGCCCTCCTGAAGCGGGGGATATCTGCGCGCGTTGCGCATGAGGCCTGAAACGTTTGAAACGACGTGCGAGTTCATATAGAAGCCACAAACTGGCCGCGCGGAGCCTGTCACACATCGCGCCCTGATCTGTTAGCTGCGTCCTGGCGCAATATCAGGCTCCAGAATGGCACCGGGGTCCGCCCGCTGATTGTAGGCAAGACTGCCGCAAGCGTGGCGGCAGGGAACGGCAAGAGAACAGGATTGATAGGATTTAGAGGATTACAGCATGACGGATAGTTCCGTAGCAACATAACCCCGGCGGCCTGTCGTTTGGCCGTTGAATACGGCCCGACCATCGCCGATTACCTACCATTATTGCGTCGCTTTGACAACCGGCAGATGAAGCGCTCGGAATCTTGTCAGAAGCTGACTGTATCCCGAGATGAAGCGCGAACGGCATTGAACCACGGAGACACAGAGGGCACAGAGAACGACTG
>CAYWBK010000010.1:0-33222 GCA_964455745.1 uncultured Armatimonadia bacterium | reverse complement strand
GGGCGTCCTGCGGACGCGACGGCACGGATAACGACCATGTGTCTGAGATGGTCTGCTCAGCCACTGTCAAGCTACCCACCCACCCACACACACATTGAGGAAGAGCCCTCGAAGGAGACCGTGCATTTCGCGACGAATATTATTGAGTACAGTCAAGCTCGAGGAGGGTATTTCATGGCCAAGAAGATCAAAGCTGCCGTCATCGGCGCGGGGATCGGCAAGTATCACATCGAGGGCTACCAGAAGTCCGGCAAGGCCGATGTTGTGGCCGTTTGCGATGTCAACGAAGATGCAGCCAAGAGCGTCGCGTGCAAGTTCGGCATCCCGAACGTCTTCACCGATCACAAGGAGATGCTGGCGTCGGACGTCGACTGCGTCAGCGTCTGCGTCCCCAACAAGTTCCACATGCCGCTTTGCATGGACGTGCTGAACGCCGGCAAGCACTGCCTGACTGAGAAGCCCCTCGCCCGCAACGCAGCGGAGGGCCAGAAGATGGTGGACGCGGCGGAGAAAAACGGCGTCAAGTTCATGATCCAGTTCAACAACCGCTATCGCCCCGAGGCAATGTTACTGAAAAAATACGTCGAGGCCGGCGACCTGGGCGATGTATACTTCGCCCGCTGCGGCTGGATCCGGCGCAACGGCATCCCCGGCTGGGGCAACTGGTTCACGACGAAGGAAATGGCCGGCGGCGGTCCGCTGATCGACCTCGCAGTGCACATGCTCGACCTCACCATGTGGCTGATGGGCAATCCCGAGCCGGATATTGTGCTGGCCTCGACCTACCAGAAGTTCGGCCCAAAGATGGAAGCCCTCGGCCCGTGGGGCACGCCGAACACAAAGGGCGTGTACGACGTCGAAGACATGGCGGCCGGGATGCTCAAGTTCAAGAACGGCGCGACGATACTGTTAGAGGCATCGTGGGCGAGCCGGTGCGAGCGCGAGTGGGTATGGTCGACCCTCATGGGCGACAAAGCCGGCGCGAGTCTTGAGCGCGTCTTTGAGGTGGACGGCATCGACGACACGTCCGTCGATACGCTGAAGGTCTTCTCGCAGGACCATGGCGGGCCGGTCGATAGGAAGCTGATCGTCGAACCCGACCAGGCGATGGGACGGCACAACTCGGTGAAGCACTTCGTGGACTGTCTGACCGACCCCGGCGTCCGGATGATCTCGCCGGCAACCGACGGTCAGCGAATCATGAAGATCCTCGACGCCATGTACAAGTCAGCGGAATCCGGCAAGGCAGTGAACGTCAAGTAACGCAACCGCAGCGGGGACGATAGGGCACGCTCCGCGGGCATCGGCCACGCCGGACGGACTGGACGCCGGGGCCGGATACGGGGGAAGGGGTATGACAGAGCGCATCCTTATATTGGAGCAAGAGGACAAGCAGCGGGACGGCGACAGCCTGCGTGACTGGCTGGAGTTTCGCGGTTGCGTGTTGCGAACCGCCTCGAGTATCACGGAGGCGAGCGAGCTGTTCACGCAGGGCGCTGTCGACGTTGCAGTAATGGACGCTGCCGTGCTTCGCAACGGCGTGCGATTGGACGAGGTCAGACGCTGCGACCCGGACATGCAGGTCGTCGTGCGGAATGCGCCCTCTGAACTGACCGAAGAGTTGCTGGCGCAGGGGGCGTTCGCGGTCGTCGACGATGCGATGGGCATCCCGGCGATTGCGCGCATCATCGACTTGGCGGCCGAGCACGGGCGTTTGCGCCGCGACCAAGTTGTGATCCAGGCGGCCCTCGACGGCGCCCAAGACGGCATCAGCGTTCTCGACGCAAGCCTGACAATTCTGCGCGCCAATCCGACGATGGAGCAGTGGTGCCCACACGACGGCCCGTTGGTCGGAAAGAAGTGCTACACGGTCTACCACGGCCGGACGGAGCCATGCGAGTGTTGCCCTGCGATACGAGCCATTGCGACAGGCCTGCCACAGGTGGAGGTCGTGCCATTGACGACCCCGGACGGCGCGCATGGGCTCTTGCAGGTCCATGCAACTCCCTTCCACAATGCAGCGGGGCGCGTCGCCGGCGCCATCGAGCATGTGGCCGACGTGAGCGAGCGCCAGCAGAACGAAGAGCGACTGCGCCACGTCGCGAGAATGGGCGCCGTCGGGCAGATGGCGGCCGGAATCGCGCACGAATTCAACAATATTCTGGCCTCGATCATGGGGTACGCCCAACTCGCGATGCAGACGGGCGAACCGGAACACGTCCGACGAGCGCTGGACGTCGCCGAGGACGGGTGCAGGCGCGGCAAACACATCACCGACGGCCTGATCGCCTTCGCGAACCCTGGAGACCCCAGGCGGGCCCCCGCGCGCATCGAGCAAGCCGTCGACAACGCTCTGGCGCTACTCATGCTTGAATTGGACCACGCGCACGTCGACGTCGTCCGGGGCAACGCTGCCGCCGTTCCCGACCTCATTGTCGACGAGCGCCTCATGGAGCAGGTGTTCGTGAGCCTGTTCATGAACGCGTGCCAGGCCATGCCCGATGGTGGTCGGCTATCCATCAGCTTCTCGGTGTTGCCTTGTAGCGCGTGCGGCCGCAGTCAGCGCTGTCACATCGACGTGACGGACACGGGCGTGGGGATGACGCCTTCGGAGGTCGAGCGCGTATTCGACCCGTTCTTCACCACGAAGGGCCGTCTGGGGAATAGCGAGGTGCCGGGGCTGGGCCTGGGCCTATCCATCGCGCACGGGGCTGTCATGGCCCATAACGGCGCGATGCACCTGAGCAGCAAGCCGGGCCGGGGGACGACCATCACTGTCTGCCTTCCGCTGATGGAGGGCGGGCGTGGTATGTCTGGATCGGAGGTGTCTCCTTTGGAAGAGCAACCAGCCAATTCGCCCGGACTGCGGTCCTTGCGCATCCTCATCGCTGAAGACGAGGACCCTCTAAGGGACCTGCTATGTGAACTCCTACGCAGCCGGGGTCATGAAGTCACACCGGCGTCCGATGGCCTGCAGGCTCTACGGGCGCTGCAGAGCGGCAGTTTTGACCTGATTATCACCGATATCCTGATGCCGAAGGCCAACGGCACCGAACTACTCAGGCACCTGCGCAAGGAGTGCCTGAGCATCCCGTGCATCGTGGTGTCAGGGCGCGGAGAGGACATCCTCCAGAAGCAGGCCATCGCCCTGGGGGCGTCCGTCTGTCTTCGGAAGCCCTTCAACATCAACGAAATCCTCTCGGCGGTGGCCGACGCGGCGGAGCCAAAACTGGCCGGCCCGGAGAGAGCGGAAACAGACCCGTAGAAAGAGCGACAGCCCTGTAGCACTACTCGGGCGCTTGCGCCTCCGGCTGATCGACGTTCGCCGCGGTTTCCACAGCAGACTCCTCGGAAGGGGTCTCTTCCTCCTCGACCCATACCTTCCCGCGCCCGCCACACTGCGAGCAGCGAACGGTTCCCCATTGGTGCACACCTCGCCCCGCCGCCCGCAGACAGTCGTGGCAACTGCGCCCTCCGCTGGCGGTGCACGTCTTCTTACCCCGGCAATGCGGGCAATCGATCAGTTTTCTACTCACAATCATAACCTCCATGTAATGGCGAGCGACATTCGCACTTCGCGCCCGTCAACAACTCCCCCATGTCAGCGCACAGGTTGCCGCCAGGCTGTCTGCCGGCGTCAACGTGTGGCTCCGCTCGGAACCATGACCCTCGCAGCATCTACAGGCAGGGCCTCGGTGGTGAGAAGGGGGTACGGCAACTGGCTCTCGGGCTGTGGCGCGAGGGCCGCGGCGGCTTTCCGGCAGCCCGCCAGAAACGCGCTCAGAGCCGCGCGCTCCTCGGCTGTGCCCTGCCACCCCTCGGCCAACGCGGCGGTGCGCACCACCTGCGCGAGGGCCGCGCCGGCGCTCGTGCGGGCTTCAGGCGAGGCCTCCACCGATAGGTACGCGGCTTGCCAGCATGCATTCCCGATGGCTGCGGGGGCTTCGCCGGTGGCGAGCACGTAGGTCCGCTCCCGTGGAGCCGCGCCGCCGAGGCTCAGCCGCCCGATCACGCCCGTGGATTTGGCCGAGGGGAGAAGCTCCGCCGCTGTCTCCGAGACCTCGGTGCTGTCGATCTTCGCCCCCTGCATCCCGCTGCCGGTCAGCACGTACGTCTGCAAGAATTCCTCCGCCTGCCGGGAGCGCAGTACCAGCAGGCGCTCCGACTTGGCGTTGGCGGAGTAGTAGTCGCCCTCGTGCCAGCCCAGACCCTTGAGGAACGCCGTGTAGTCGCGAAATGCGGGCATGTACGGTTGCCGCCACTCGCACGCCACCCCATCGCCGCTCAGCCGCACGTCGATAGCCAGCGTGCCGTTGTAGCGCTTGACCCCGCCCGTCGCCTGCCACCCGTTCGGAAGGCGCAGTTCGAGGGCCCCCTCGGGCGCGTCCACAAACCGGGTCCCGCTCGGACCGACCGCCGGGGGCACTGCCAGGCTTCCGCCGCTGAAGCCCTGCGCGATCCGCTTGAAAGTGGCTGAGTGCTCGTCGAAGCGGGCCGTCTCGTCCTCCAGGACGGTCAGCACGCCCGCGTTTCCCTGCGTCACCATCGTCGCGGCGAGCCGCATCGGCACCCCGCCCTCGTCACCGGCGGCGGCCAGCGTCACCGACAAGCCCTGTGCCGCAAGCTGCGCCGAAGCCGCCTCCCAGTGCACTTGAGAAGCGGCGGTCCATCGCTGCAGGGCCTTTTGCGCGGCCGGGATGAGATCATCTCGGGTCACATCGCCGACGAACACCGGGCAGATGGCAACCTGTGCCTTCTCGCCCTCGCGCCGAGGCGCGACGACGATGAAGCCCTGCCGCAATTCCACGCGCCATTCCGCGGGGGCCTCGACCGAAAACCCGTACGGGCTCTGATAGGTGGTCCAGATTGCAGGCCGCGGGGCGCTCACAGCCAAAGCGGCCACCGTCACCGGCTGGTCGAGGGGCTCTCTGGGGGCCTCGTCCGCCGTCGGTCGCCCCACGGGCGCCGCAGCCACATCCGGCGGCTGCGGCTTGCGGGCGATGTCGGTGGCGCCTGCTGCATTGGGGCCGTCACCGGCCAGCGTCAGTTCAGTCGTCGGCCCCGCAGGCAACTCGCCCGCTTGCCCCGGCGCTGTCCCCAGCACCGTTGGCGCCGGCGGCGGCACGGCCACAGGGAAGCCCTCGCCCGGACCATTGCCCGCCTCCCCCGCCGTTGTCGCCACCACCCCGGCGGAAGCTGCCGCTGCATCCGGTCCGAAGTCAGGGGGAAGCGTCTTGTCAAGGCCGACCTGGGAGGGCCGGACGAGATGCGTCAAGTCGGACGAAGCTGCTGCCGGCGGTCCGAGGTCGCCCGCGGTCTCTGCCCCGCCAGTGCCAGCGCCCGCCGGCGGGACAGGCGCCATCCCCGGTGATTGCGTTCTCACCGGAGCGGCGGCCTCGGGCGTATCCTGCTTCACCGGGGCTTGCGCGGCCGGCATCTCCGTACCTGCGTCCGGCGGGTTGAGCTTGGTGTCACCCGGCGTCCAGGTTCGCGCGCCTCCGGCGGCCGCGACCGCCAGCTCCCCCGCCAGCGGCGCGGCCACATCTCCCGGACTGGCCCCTGCCTGCCCGGGCGGCGGCTCCGGCTTGGCCGAGGCGTGCACCGGAGCGCCCTCTGCCGTGTCGAGAGTGGATGACGGCGGCTGCAATGTCTTGATGATCGGGATCAGACCGCCACCAGTCGGCCTGCTCGTGGTCGTCGCCACGGGTGATGCGGCCGCCATGGTCGGGACAGGGGGAGGGGCCTTTGGCACGATCTCGCTCGCTACAGTCGGGGCAGGGGGAGGGACCTTCGGCACGGTGGCGATGACTATCGGCGCCGTCCCTGGAGCAAGCGAACGGACGCTGATGCTGGTTGCATCGAAGAAAGCTCCGCGTACCCGGCCAAGCGCGTCCGGCTTGCAGAACGTGCCTAGCACCACATACCGATCGCCGACGACATACGCCGCAAACAGCGCGACATAGCGCGCACCGTCGTTGCCGACCACCGACCCCGTCACCCGCAGGCCCTTCAACCCGGACGCGGTCGTGACATCGGAGAACGACAGCCGGTCATACTGGAACCGCTTCGACAGGAGCGCCTCGTGCTCGGCTGCCGCGTCAGCGGCGGAGGCGCGCTTCGCGGGAGCCGCCCAGGCGACCAGCTCGAGAGGCGCGAAGTCACGCGACGGGCCGGCAAGCACCGCGCCGGCGGATCCGACCGAGCGTTCCAGCCGCCAGCCGGGGCCAGGGTCCAGCGCGACGCCCAGCTCCGGGAACTGGAGGTCCGCACCGGCCCGGGTCCCGCACATGGCCGCTAAACAAAGAAATGCGAGTAGACGAGAGAACAACATGGCAATGGCATATTTCCGCATGCACCGCCCCATGACCTGCCTGACCACGCCCGACGCCCATGCGGCCGAGGTTACGTCCATTTCGGACAGGGTTGCCCACGAGGACCGGCTTGACACCCCACGCAGCACTTTGGTATCATCCGGCTGTTCGAGGAGTTAGAGCCTCTGCGCCCCTTAACGGCGCGGACGAAAGGCCGGGCCGCATTTTCGTGACTGAGCGGAACATCGAGAAAGACGCCGTCTTCTGTACCAGACCAATGCCCGCGCCATTGGCTGTGCCGGCGCGCCTTGCGATCATCCTCTGACCCGCCTCGTCTCTGAAGACAGGCGGGTCTTTCGTTATCCGCGCCACTGCGATCGATGCAGGCTGAGGTCTCGTTACCGGCAGGAGTAGTCGAGAACGATGACAGGGCATGTGTTGGTTCTCAACCAGAACTACGAGCCACTGAACGTGTGCAGTTGGCAGCGCGCGGTGGCTATGCTTTGCGTGGGCAAGGCGGTGGCCCTCGAGTACGAGAACCGGATGCTGCACTCGCCCACGACCCAGATGCGCTTCCCGAGTGTCGTGCGGCTTTCCACTCAGGTGCGCCGCCCCCTGCCGGAGCTGAAGATCTCCCGCCGGGCCATCCTCGCGCGCGACAAACACACCTGTCAGTATTGCGGCCATCAAAGCCGCACGCTCACCATCGACCACATTGTCCCTCGCGAGCGCGGCGGGAAGAACACGTGGGACAACCTGGTCGCGTGCTGTGCGAAGTGCAACAACGAGAAGGGCAACAAGACGCCCACCGAGGCAGGCTTGGCCCTTGCGATGACCGTCGGCAAGCCGCGCTACATCCCTTATCTGAGCTACCCAACCTTCGCCATAGCAGCCCGCAACCGCGTCTGGCGCGATTACCTCGAGCCCTTCGCCCCGCACATGATGCAGGGGATGTAGTCACGATGTCGTGGCCGATGCCGCTGTAGAGACCTGGGGCTTCACCTGCCAGCGCCGCCGCAACCGAGACCTGCTCCCGTTGCCGTAGCCGAGACCTGGGGCTTCAGCCCCAGGCGCTTAACCTGTCCCTGCCAGCGCCGACTTCAGTCGGCGAAACGCGCGCCTCCCCATCCCCTCCCCTACCCCGCCGGCAACAAGAACAGCCTCCCCGCGCCGGAATCGAGCGACAACTGCAGGCCCGGCATGTCCGGGCTGTCGTCGATCACCGGCATCTCCTTGCCCGTCTCCTGGCTCACCTCGGTCACCTGCGCCGGGTCTACATCAAACTGCACCGTCGGCCATGATGTGTAGGCGAAGTCGTAGTTGTTGATGAGCACCGCCCTGCGGCCGTCGCGGTGCTTGAACACGCCGATCAGGTAGTCTCCCGACGGCGCGCTGATGCTCTTCACCGGGCAGCCGGCGAGCGTCTTGGCCTGGTCGTCCCCCGGCTTGACCCGATAGACCGCGGTACTTGTAAGCTGCATCAGCGTCGGCCCGAGAGCCTTGATGCCGGCGTTGATTCGCTTCGCCTGGTCGTAGTGGCGCGTCTTGCGCCCTTCGGCGGTGATGATCGCCCCGCCCTTGGGGAACTCGTCACCCCTGGGCGTCCAGTAGCAGAAATACAGCACGCCCTTTGCCCCGTAGGCGATCGACGTGTAGATCTGCCAGCGCAGGGCGGATTCCGTCGGATCGAAGTGCGGGCCGAAGGGCATCGAATTGAAGAAGTTCCAGAACGGGACGCCCTCTTGCAGCGCGTACTTGCGCATCACCTCGAGGTTCGAGCAATACCCGTCGCGCCCGTCCGCGCCCGGCTGCAAGGCCGGGTAGTAGTCCATGCTCAACACGTCAGCGCCGACTTGCAGCACGAACCTCGCCACATACTCGTCGTAAGTCTGCGCTCCAAGCTGTTCCGCGCTCGCGTAGTTGGGGAGTAGGTTGATGTACGCCAGCTTGCCCGGACGCGCGGCGCGAATCGCATCGACTTGCTTGCGGAGATCGGGGAAATCACGCGTGCCGGGCTCGTCGCGCAAGCTATACCCCCACAGCGCTTCGCTCAAAGGCAGCTTGTCAGGGGCAAGCCCTGCCTGTGCGACCACTGCGCGCAGATCGTACTTCTCACAAAGCATGAGCTGTTGCTGCAGCGCGGCGGGCGTCGTCGCGCCGAAGCCCCCCAACACCATCGTGAAGTTCGCCAATGCGATGTCTTTGTACCGGGCATCGGCCTGCGCGTCCATCGGCGGATCGACCCAGAATCCGATGGCAAACCGATCCTGACTGAACCGCTGCTGGGCAGCGGCGTCTCGTAGCATCATCATCCCTCCCAATATGAATGACAGTGTCAGCGCCATCAGTGCAACGTCTCTCGGATGTACCATCGTGAGCCTTCCTCCCTGAAGATCGTGCACCTGGCCGCTCGCCAGCGACAGACGTCCGCGATCGCCCCTATCTCTCCACCAGCCTGATGCGCTTCACCGCGACCATCGCGCCGTCCAGCGATCCGGGATCGAGGCGCAAGCTCGATATCACACCCCGCCAGTACGGGTTCTCGCCGACGGCTATCCGGTAGGTGTGGAACTGCCCGTCGCCGTTCAGCGCGAAATGCACGCTGGCGGCCTCGTTCGCGGCCTGCACCGGCGTGGCCCAGAAGAGCTGCCCGTCGGTCGCCTTATCGATCGACATCTCGACCTCGACGAACGAGTACTTGCTCGCCAGTGCGGTTATGCCAGGGCCGAAGAAGGCCGGGTCGGTGCCCACCGTTACCCCTCGCAATGCTCCGTCCGCCAACTGCACGTCTCTGAACCCCATCGTGCCGTCCCAGCCCATGCGGTCGCGGGCGTTCGAGAAGTCCCAGTCTGTCCGCGGCGGTGAAGGCTTCAGGTCATACGGCCCCAGACCCACATCCTGCGGGCCGTAGTCCACCGACGGGTCGACTCTGCCATCGCCGAACACTTTGCGCACGGCATCGAGGTGCCCGAAACCGTACTCCTTGTGCGGCTCGATGTACGAACCCTCGCCCCACTCGTTCCAGGCCTCGATGATCGTGCACTTCGCAATCGGCGGCGTCTCGCGGTTGTCGAGGAACTTCTTCGCCCGCTGAAGCTGATCTTCCAGCGCGGCGGGGGTGCGCTCGGTCCGCACGAAGGCTGTCTGTCCCGCCCATGGGCGCGAATCCCAGCCGGGCGAAGTCGCCGGGATCTCCTTGATGATATCCAGGTCCGCCGCCTCGTTCCACAGTTTCTCGTAACCGAGGTTCATTTTCATAACCGGCTGGTAATTCTTGCCGTCCGAACCCAGGGAGGGGTAGTTGTAGCCCGAAACCGCATCGTACCCGACCTCCTTGCACCGCTTCAACTCGCCCTCGCTGCTGCCGGCGCAGCCGACCAGATACAGGCCCTTCAGACCGCGGTCGATGCACCGCTGCTTCATCTTGGCGAAGGCGACCTTCGTGCCTTCTGTGCCGAGATCCTCGAAGATGCGGTAGATGCTGAAAATGACGATGACCGGCTTGTCGTCGATCGTGTAGTACTCGGGCAACTTGAAGTAGTTGTCGATCCAGTAGTCGGTGACCTTGAGCAGGTCGTCTTCGGTCGTCGTCTTCGGAGGGTTGTGATTGGCCCACAGCAGGCAGAACTTGAGCAGGTTCCGATACCGCGCCTTCAGGTATCCGTCATGCAGGGCGTGCTCCAGCGACCGCCCGCCCTGGCTCCAGTACCAGTCATAGCAGAAAAACTTGATCCCGTGCTCGACGGCCCACTTGATGTGCCAGTCGGCTACTTCGGGGTCGCCCTCGCGATACCACCCCAGGACCGGCGTCCGCTCGGGGAAAGGCGCGATCTTCGACCACGCGCCCCAGGTGTTCCAGCCCGGAAAGTAGTATACGCCCACGTTGTAATCGGTCTTGCATGGCTTCGGCACGGGGACATACGCGGCCTTCGGGAGGCCTAGCGAGGGCAGGAACTTCTCCGTGGCCTTCGTCGCAGAATCGCTCATACCGGGGCCTGTCAGGGCGAGGTTGAACGTGGCCGCCATCGGCTTGGCGGCGATGACGCGCCACTCCACCGATACCGGCAGGAAGTAGTCGACCGATGCGATGGTTTTCGTCGCCTGCTCGCCCTCCGCCAGCTTCACGCCCGCCGGCAAAGTCACGGTCGCCCGCACATTGCCGGCTGCCTCACCGCCATGATTGGCGATGCGAGCCCGCAGGTAGCACGGCCGCCCCGCCCGCGGGAGCGCTTCATCGACCCCGAGATAGGTGACCTGGAGATCCGGCGGCCCCTGCGGCGAATCCGCCAGCTTCACCCAATCGATCCGAGCCGTCGCGGCGTCGCCGTCCGTAGGCAGAAGGTCGAGGTGGATCATCGTCCGGTTCTCCCCGCCGGGCTGGCCGACCGGAACGTTGTACACGTGCATCTTCCCATCGGCGATGATCGGGAAGGAAGTCTCATGGATGCCGTTGGACTCTGCAAAGGCAAGCCCGACCGAGGCCGTCTTGCCGCCGGTTGCGCTCATCCGGGCTGCGAAGTAGCCGTGGCCGCCGGCATCGGCCTTCAACGCCGGCGCGACCAGCCTCGCGCCCGCCGGTGCGCGGCTGGGGTCGACAGCTCCGCCGCTGTCCGTCGTCCAGGACTTGCTGATCCCGGCCGCATCCCAGCTTGGGTCCACAACCACATTCCCGGGCGTCCCCATCTCGACGATGCGTATCCAGGCGACCTCGTACTCATCCCCGGGGCTGTCTTTCGCTTTCGGAGAGAAGTCCAGCCGCAGCTTGATGATCGTCTTCTCGCCCTGCCAGTAGGGCCGGATCGAATAGACCTTGAAGTCGGCGCTGGGGACGATAGGGAACGGCGTTTCCTTGCCGGGCGAGAAGCCTTGGTACTGGGTGTCGAGGGTGTTCGTCCAGAACACCTCCCCGTTGCCCTGGCACTTGGTGCGGATGGCGACCTGGACCTCCTGGGTCGGGGTGGCGGGGATGCTGAACACCGGGCCGATAAGGAACGGGTCCCAGTCCGTAACGGTGACCTTCAGACACCCGTCCTCGACGCGCGTATCCTTCACGTGGTTCGCGCCAGCCCAACCCTTAAGGTCGCCATCCTTGTCGAAGCGCCACTCAAGAAGAGTCCGCTGCTGCGCGTGGGCCATGGCGCAGACCAGAATGACCGATAGGGCAAGGAGCAGGCGGATCATGTGGGGACCTCCGTTGTCGGGCTACACGGCATAATGCGCCGCTCGGGTCTGGCGGACCTCCTCCTGAGGCAGAAGGGCTGCTCCGCGCCGGTGTCGAAACGACGGCTATGCGACTCATCGGGGCAGATATCGAGGTGACGACCGAGCGCGACGCCTTCGGCCTGGAGGCTCCGGCCGGCTTCCAGTGGCAAGGGCGAGACTTTCGGGTCGTGCAGGTGCTGCGTGAACACGTGGATGCCGGCTTTACGCCGGGCGAGAAGCGCAAGACCTGGCTGACCCGCCGGCACCGCAACGTCTACCGAGTGCTCTGCGATGACGACCGCATCTACGAGCTGTACCTGGACCGTTCCGGGAGCCTGCGCAGGTGGCACCTGGTCGGGTGCCTTACCCCCGACCTTCCGTCCACAGCCCGCCCGAGAGACGACGGCGACAACCGGTAGTCACGAAAAGAGCGCAGCCACGATGACTACGCTCTTGGGTTCGCTTCTTGCCGGATCGCCTCGATCCATAAGCAGCCTCGGGGTTGTCTACCTACCCCTACCCTCGCTCCGGGTACGCCCGCTCTCCCGGTTCCAGCTTGCGCTTCGCGATGCCCAGACGCTGCAGAGCGCGCTCCGCTGCGTTGGCGACCTGCGGCGCGGGGTCGTTGAGCGCCTTCACGAGAGCATCCTCGGCCTGCCGGTCGCGCAGGTTCCCGACCGCGAGGACGGCAGCCCAGCGCACATCGTCGTCCGGGTCGTTGAACAGATTCGTGAGAGCGGTGACCGCGCTCTTCTCACCGCGGCGACCCAGCTCGGTGGCGGCGTAGCGGCGCACCTCGGGCGAGGTGTCCGCGGCGGCCTTGATAAGCGGCTCGACGACCCTCGGGTCGTTGATCCATCCGAGGGCCTCGGCAGCGAAGCGACGGACCGCCGGTGACGAATCGGAGGTGGCGGTGTGCGAAAGCTGCGGGAGGGCCGACACGGCGGGAATCGTGATCAGCGCCGATGCAGCCCGGCGGCGAACCATGTCATCGGGATCGGAAAGCGCGGCGGCGAGAGGCGCGGTGGCGCGCTCGTCGCCAAGGTATCCCAGGCCCTGGGCGGCGATCTCCCGCACCATCGGTTCGGGGTCCTTCAGTGCCGCGATGAGCGGTTCCAAGCCCTTGAGATTGGAGGGCCGTAGATGCTGCTCCTCACGTGATGTGGCCTTGGCCAGGCGAGCGAAGTTCATCTGCGTGGGGTTCGTCCCGGCGCAGATCATGGCGATGCAGATCGCCGCGCCATGTCGCTGGCGCCCGGAGGGGCTGGTGCGCAGGCAGGCGATCAGCGCATCGAGGGCGGGATCGCCCTTCAGGGTCAGCGCGATGGCCGCCAGGGCGGGGGCATCGCCCTCATCCTGACCGAGCTGCGCCAACAGCGGTCCATACTCGCCGCCGGTGCGCGCCGCATACATGTTCGTCAGTCCAAGCGTCGCCGCTTGCTTAACCGCCGGGTCCTGATCCTCTTTCACAATCTTGGCGAGCGCCTGCTCGGCTTGTGGGGTCGGAGTCAGGGAGATGATGCGCGCCGCCGCGCTGCGAACTCCTGGTTCGGGGTCTTTCGTCGCCTTGATCAGAATATCCCACGACTTGCCCGGATCGGCGCCAAGCGCGCTGACCGCTGCAGCTCGCGTCTCCGCACTTGCCCCCGTCAGCGCCTGCTCGCGCAGAAGCTGTAAAGCCGCGTCGCGTGTTTCGCCCGCAGGCCCGGAGGCGATGTCGGCCAGCTTCCTGATTGCCTCCGCCCCAACATGCGCGTTGCCCTTAGTCAAGGCGTCCTTAGCTTTGCTGACGGCCTCGGGCCCCGCGGCCGTCTCCTCGGCGCCCTTCGCCTTCTGATCGGCCTTACTCGACTTCTGGGCGTCCTTGGTGGCATCCGCGGGCGGCTGCCCCTTCGCATTTTCGGGCGCAGGCGATTTACATCCCACGAACACGGCGGGCATTGCCACACAGGCGACGATAATGGCGAGGAAGATTGACCAGCGGTTCATGTTGGGGGAGCGCTCCTTGAAGTGACGGACACGACTGAGACCCGAGCACGCCGGGACGAGGGATAGCGGCGGCGCAAAGACCGACTTCATGCCCGGTTACCGGCCACGCCTTGCCTCTTAACGCTGCCGACAGGCCTGGCGGTTCCCGCACGCGCGGTCGTCGAGGCCACAAACCTCCGTCGGGCCCGCAGTCGCGCAAAGGGCCGCGTAGCGACGCGGCCCTCAGTCTGTGCGATCTTCGATTGCCGGCTGATCGTAATTAATGCGTGTAGGCCGCGTGGAAAGCGTCCAGCAGGCCCGTGCACTGCGGCGCCGGCGTCTCTGCGGCTTCCCTGAGTTGCACGTCGCCGCCCTGGCCCTGATTGCGGGCGTGATACCGTCTCGGCCTCTCCTGCGCAGCGGGCTGAGGAACCGGCTCCGCCGGCACGGCCGCTGCGACGGAGGACATCATTTTGAACGGAAGGATGTACGGGAGATTCTGCCCCTGACCGAGCCGAGCAGCCAGGTTGACCTCGCGCTGGCCTTCTTCCTTCTTGCCTGCGCGGATGAGAATCTGGCCGAGGTTCCAGTGGTCGAGGGCGTATCCGGGCATCTCGGCGACAGCCGCCTCGAGCATCTTCTGGCCGCCCGCCAAGTCGCCCTTCGCCGCCATGAGAACACCAACGTTGTTGTGAACGCTGGTGCAGTCAGGATGCAGGCCGACGCCCGCGTTGGTGTCGTGAACGATCGCCACGCCCTCAACGTTGGTCGCAGCATCGGCAGGCTGCAGGCAGAACTCCACACCGACATACTGGTAGATGCTCTTAAGATCCCCGTCGAGTTGGTCAGCGGCGAGGATCGCATCGGCGGCGGGCATCAGCTTGTCGTTGAGGAGGAACTCGCCGCGCAGTTCGTAGTGCTTCGTGCCGAAGGGGGCGATG
This sequence comes from uncultured Armatimonadia bacterium, assembly GCA_964455745.1. GTDB lineage: Bacteria > Armatimonadota > Zipacnadia > Zipacnadales > CAYWBK01 > CAYWBK01. The sequence continues at coordinate 18,800 of CAYWBK010000010.1, read as the reverse complement.
TCACGCGACTTGACCTTGGCCGTCTCGGCCAGGGGTAAGGAGGATGCTTCCAGAGCTGTGATCATTCCAAGGTTGTACGCCGCCGGGGCGAAGGTCGCGTCCGCGCGAACGGCCGCCTCGAAATACGAGCGCGCCAGTGCGAACTCGGTGTTCTCCAGGGCGGCGATGCCGAGGTAATTGTCCGTGGGCGCTGCGTTGCGGTCCCCGGTGATGGCGAGGGCCCTCTTCCACTCCACGGTGGCCTGAGGCATCATCCCGAGCAGTCCGAGGGCCACACCGGAGTTGAAGCGCGCTTCGCCGAGGTCCGGCGACAGCCTCAGTGCGGCATCGAACTCGCTTAGAGCTTCCTTCACACGCCCGGCCAAAAGCAGCGCGCGGCCGAGGTTATTGTGCGCAGCGCCCCAATCCGGCTTTGCCTGCGCTGCGATGCGCAACTCGGCGATGGCCTCGGTGAGGTCGTCCCAGTGCTGCAGCGCGATCGCGATCCCGCACACGCACTTGCGCATGTCGGGGGTCAGGTCCTCAGGGGCGTTCGGCGTGAGCTTGTTGGCCAGAGCGAGAGGCTTGAGGATGTAGTCCGGCAGACTCGTTGGGCGGATCACTTTGACATCGCCCGAGATGATCTCAAGCCGCTTGTCCATGTGGCCGGTGTAGCTCATGACGACCGGCTCGACCGCACTTACGTTCTTGAGTAGTTCGATGAGAGCCGCGCGCCCGCCTTTCTGGCAGCCGCGCAATCTCAGTGCCGGGATCATCTGGCGTGCCTGGGCTTCAAGCTCTCTCAGCGGGTCGTGGTTCACCGCGATTCGCGGCGGGAGGGTGTAGGCTTCGGGTCGCATCGTGTCGAGGAGTTTGAGGTGCTCGCACCATACGAAGTGGCCGACGATCGCCGCCAGGGCCTTCTCCACGTCGGCATTGCTCGGGTCGGCGCTCATGCCCGCGACAAACTGCTCGATGGCCGCATCGAGATCCGCGCGACCGAGAAGCGTCAGGCCGATGCCCTCATGCAGCGAAACATCCTTGGGGTCGATGCGCAAAGAGTCGTGGTAGGAAGCGATGGCGCGGTCAGCGTCGCCCTTCTTGCCGAGAGCAGTCGCGTAGTTGCGCTGGTACATGGGGTTCGCGGGGTCGAGGGAGACGGCCTTCGCGAACTCCACGGAGGCTTCGTCCGGTTTGTCGTTGTCCAGCAGAGCCGCTCCGAGGTTGTTGTGGATATCGGCGGAGTTAGGGGCCAGCGCGACAGCCGCCTTGTACGCCTCCACGGCTCCGTCGATGTCGCCCTTGCCGGCGCGGGCCAAGCCGAGGTTGTTTTCGATGATCGGGTTCTTGTCGTCGATCTTCGCGGCGGCTTCGAACTCTGTAACGGCGTCGGCAAGCGACCCCTGCGTGGACATGGCCAGCCCCAGGGCGAAGTGTGCCGGAGCGCTGTCCGAACTGAGTTGCACCGCCTCGCGTGCCTGCGTGATCGCGCCGTTCACGTCGCCCCACTTCAGAAGTCCGGCGCTGAGAGCGATCCGAACCGAGGCATCGTCGGGGGCGAGTTGGCGAGCGATGTGCAGGTGAGCGATGGCCGTCTCGAGCTGGCCCTTCTGGATCAGCGCGAGGCCCAGAGCGTAATGCGCCGGAACGTACCCTGCCTCGATAGCCACAGCATCCTGGAACTGCTCGATGGCCTCATCGAGGCGTCCCTTGGTGCGCAGGGCATGGCCCAGATTGGCGTGGGCCAGAACGAAGTCGGGATCGATGCGCAGGGCTTCGCGGTACTCGGCGATCGCGCCGTCGGTATCACCGGCGAGGGACAGCGCCTGTCCGCGCATCGCGTGAGCCTGCGCCGACGCAGGGATAGTCCGCGCCGGCTGCCCGACCTTCACTGTCAACCCCGACTGATCCCCCGAAGTGCCCTCTGCGATCGCCGGACCAACCGCGCATAATACGACGAGTATGATCGCCAGGTACGCCGCCACACCTCGGATGCAACAACGGTGCTGCCCTGCGCTCGGTGTCGAAGGCATCTTTGTTCCTCCAGGTTTTGCTACGTCGAGAGCGGACCGACCGACCAAACCCCTTGGGCGTGACGCGCATCTCCTCCCGCCCCACAGCTTCCTGCGGAGGCAGGCATAGCGCAGCACGCTCGTCGATGACAGTTTAGACGAAAGTGCACACGCGAATCAAGAGCATAAGGCTCTAATCGCACAATCGAATGCCGTTGATTTCGCCGGATCGCCGAAACGATCACACGCATTCGCTCTAACCGGCTCCATCAGCGGCCTCCGACAGCAGATCCTCGGCAGCCGCGAGCACCGTCTCCGGCAGTAGCTGCGTAAGACAATGGACCGTCTTGCAGTCGGGCATCGTGCTGAGCCAATAGCACGGCGCCCGATCGCAAACAGGCGCGCGGACAACTCGACTGCGACGATGCCACGGGCGCCATTTGCGCTCGTCGGTCGGCCCGAAGATCGCGACCGTCGGCACGTCAAGCGCCGCGGCGAGGTGCATCGGCCCCGTGTCGTTGGTGACCAGCAACTCGCAGCGGACTAGGATGGCGGCCATCTCGCGCACCGAGGTCTTCCCCGCGAGAGATACGGCGGGACGAGTCATCGCCGCGAGAACCTGCGAGTGCACTTCGGTCTCGTGCTCCGCGCCCAAGAGAACAACGCCGGCCCCCAAACGATCCACCAAGTTGTCCGCCACGCGCGCGAAATACTCGGCCGGCCACTGCTTCTGAGGCCAGTTCCTGCTGCTGCCCGGACACAGAGCAACAAGCCGCGCCGTTGCCGTCGCCGTTTCCCCCTCCCTACAAGGGAGGGGGGCAGGGGGGTAGGAAGCCGTCGCCGCCTCGTGGTCGCCGGGGCTTAACGGGAACGACAGGGAGAGGTCTTGCGTTGTTATGCCCAGAGCGCCGACAACGTCCAGGAAGCACAGAAGCTCGTGCTGTGTCCGCTTGCGCGGGGTCGAGTGGGTGAAAAGCCCCGCGCGAGAGCAGCCCTCAGTGTCGAACCCGGCCCTCACCGGCGCGCCGCTGAGGAACGCGAGGACCGGCGTCGCCTTGAAATACAAGTCCAGATCGACGGCGATGTCCGGCCGTGCCCGACGGATCGCGCGCAGGGTCTCGCCGAGCCCGCCGGCTCCTCGGGTGAGAAGTTCCTTCACCCCGCCAAGGCCGGTGAGGTTCACCAGGATGATCTCGTCGATGAACGGCTGCGCCACATAGGCGTCATGGCTGCGAGGGGTGCAAAGCACGGTTATCGTCGCTCGCGGGTAAGACGATTTCAGCGCCCGTATCGCCGGAATCGTCAGCAAACCGTCGCCCAGGCAGCACAGTTTGATAACGAGTACCGAGCGCACGCTCTGCGGATCGGGCAGACAACCGCGCCGGTAGCGGGGAACCAACAGCCGACGCACACAGTCCCAAAGGGCGCAGACGCCAAAGGTGGCTGCGCCGAATGCCTTGTCGAGCAGCTTAACGCCAGGGTTGCTACGCGTCATGGAGAAGGAATAAGGCCCTGTCACGGCGAATGCGTATGACACAGGGCGACGCGGGGCGCATTTTATATTGCCCCGCATTCGCGCCGGATATGACTGCAGGTAATATTCGAGGTAACCCGCGCGCCTTCCTGCGTACGAATTGCCAAAGGGAAGCCCGGGGGAGGTGCCGCGAAACTTCGCAGCGAAATGCCTGTCATATCCTGAGTATCGTTCCGCCACAGCCAGGGGCCGTGGCGCGCCCTGATCTAGTGCACCTCGCCACGAGCACAAGTGCATAGGTGTGGAAAAAAGGGAGCTTGCGGCAAATGCCTCGTCTGTCTTCATCCGCTGTCTTGAGGGTAGTCACTTTAGGTGTCGTGACGTGCGTCATCCTGTCCGGTTGCGGCGGCGGCGGCAACTCGGTCTTCCCGAACATCTTCTGGCGTGCCACATGGGGCCAGACGAACGGGAAGATCGCCTTCGCCTGGCTTGGCGGCACCGGGGTGAACTACTATCTATCGACCATCCCCCAGGGGGGCGGGAGCGAGACGCTGCTCACCCCCTCCACCAACGCGAACTCGGGTCTGGAAGGCGGATACGACCCCTCCTTCAACGCGGCCGGCGATAAGCTGGCCTTCGCCTCGAGGCGGGATGCCCAGGGCTCGGACGGCATCTACGTGATGAATGCCACCCCAAACAACCCGAACGCCACCCGACTCACGGCGGACACTGCCGTCGGGTTCGACTTCCAGCCCTTCTGGGTCACTGCCACAGCGGGGTCGTACGCCGGTCTGGTCGTCTATTCGTCCTCCCGCCCTGGTGGCACGTATGGGCAGATCCTGGCGGTCAACCCGACGCTGAGTTCATCACAGACACCGACTCCGGTTATGAGTGACTCCGGACATAACCTGACGTGGCCGACGGTCAGTCCCGACGGCGCGCTGCTGGCCTATGGCGAGACCACCGCCGGAGGCCAGACGCTCGACCAGTACAACAGCGATGCGGGCAATGCGTTCCAAATGGTGATTCATGTCAGACGCCTGGCTGACGGCGCCGACTTTGTGGTCGTCGACTCCACCAACCAGACCGCGTGGGCGGCGGCCCACAGTGACGCCCCCGCATTCAGTCCCGACAGCCACACGCTGGCTTTCCACACGAACGTCAGCGGGGGGTTCGAGATCTGGGTGGCCGACATCTCCCAGATCGAAAGCGGCGCCACGGCGCCGGGCAGTTTCTCACCCGTGGAACTCACTTTCACGGCCAACTCGCATTGGGCCAACGGATACCCGGTGTATAGCCCGAACGTGTTGGGCACGAACGGGAGCCCGCTATTGCTCTATCTGTCGAACCGCGAGCTGTGGACGATTGATTCGAATCCCCACTCGACCAGCCCCAACCCGGTCCGCCTGACACAGTCGCCATAGGGCGCGGCTGGGGCCTGGGGGAAACGTCAGAGAAGGTGCGACGGCGCTTCCTACCGAAAGAGCTTGCCTTATTAAGGCAACGGCACAAGTCGACGAGCGGGCTGTCGCGGGGGTCTCTGGACCGATCTGAGCCGGTCGCAGCGGCGGCGGGGGCGAAGCGCGCCCCTACAGGCCTCTATGACCACATTGACCGTGGATATTGTCGTTCCGCCGCAGCACAGCGTTGCGGCGCGCCCCCAATGGGGCAGTGAGAAGGGAGTTTGCAGCTAATGTCTCGTCTGTCCTCATTCGCTGTTTCAGGAGCCATCGCTTTGTGCATCGTGGTCGCAGTTGTACTGACCGGCTGCGGCGGCGGTGGGAACGCAATCTTTCCCAGCGACTACCAGCGCCCCAGTTGGGGCCTGACCAACGGGAAAATCGCCTTCGCATGGATCGGCGGAAACGCCGCGGGAACGTACATCGCCACCATCCCCCAGGGGGGCGGCGGTCAGACCAACATCACGCCCTCCAACAATCCGCAGTCAGGCTTGGAGGGCGGATACGACCCCTCCTTCGACGCCGCCGGCGACAAACTGGTCATCGTCTCGAAGCGGGTGAACCAGACAAACGATGGCATCTACACCATGGATGCAACGGGCGAAGACGCCAACTTCGCTCGTCTCACAGCCATAACCGGAACCGGGTACGATTTCCAGCCCTTCTGGGTCACTGCCACGGCGGGCACGTACGCGAACCAGGTCGTGTACTCGTCGTGTCGCGGCACCGACGGACACGGGCAGATCCTGTCGATCAGCCCGACCCCCAGCGCGACACCCGCCCCGGCCACCGTCCTCAGCATTTCCGGACAGAGCCTGACCTGGCCAACCATCAGTCCTGACGGCAACCTGCTCGCCTATGGCGTGACCGCACAGACGCTGGACGCCTATAAGAACGACAACACTCAGGTGATGGAGGCCCACGTCAGGCGTCTGAGCGATAACGCGGACTTCGTGATCGTCGATTCCGCGAACACGGCCGTATGGGCGGCGGCTCACACCGACGCGCCGGCCTTTAGCCCCGACAGCCACAAGCTGGCCTTGTACACGAACATCAGCGGCCAGTCCGAGATATGGGTCGTTGACATCTCGCAGATCGAGTCCGGGGCCGTCGCGCCGGGCAGTTTCAGCCCCCAGCAGTTGACGCACTCGGGCACGGTCGCGACACCGAATCGCTGGCCGGTATTCAGCCCGGACGGCACTCGCATGTTGTACATATCGGGATACGAGCTATGGACCATAAGCTCGGACCCGGCGTCCACGAACCCCAACCCCATCCGTCTGACCCGGACCTACTAGGCCCGCGAGACGCGCCGGGAACGCCCTCGACAGGGGAGCTGCCATACGCGGCTCCCCTGTTTTGCGTGGGCTTAACCGGGAATGTCGCGCAAGGGGCGGGCGTCGCGCTCGCCACATCATCCCAGAGTATCGCAACCCGACGTGGACGGCTCCGCGAATGCCGCATGGGGCGCAGTATCCTGCGGCGGACACCCCCGCCCAGCCCTCCCACAAGCGGGGAGACCTGTCCAGCGGTGTCTCCTTCTATCATGTCGGCACCTCTCTCAGACCATGTGGCAGCGCGATTTAGCGCGGATCACGTCGTATAGTTACCAACGCTTCTACTCCGATGGGATGCTTGCTCGCAGCCGACGGCGTAATAGCGGAGGGCAGTTTGGCCTGAATCTGGCGCGGTAAATCGCGCCGCCACATACACATATATAAGTGGGCCCCGGCCCCTTTTCCGCGAGTGGCGGGGGGAGGACGGCAAACGGCTGGGGCCAAGGAGGCGCGACTCCCTCCCCACGTGCCGTCAGAACGTAAACGGCGAACGACTCCGAGCGCTGATGCTCTTGTCGTTCGCCGTTTCTGTTTCCGTTTGCCGTCGATTCTGCGTTCTGCGTTCTGCGTTCTGCGTTCAGCGTTCCGCGTTTCTACTTCGGCGGTCCAGCCGGGCCCGCAGGGGTATTGTCCGTCGGGGTCTGGTCCCCGGTCGGGGCAGGCTTCTCCACGGCCCCGGCAGGCGGTGGCGGCTTCGTTGAGGCCTTCTCGCGGCTCTCGCGGTCTTGCTTGGCGAGCGTGAGGTCGCGGTAGCGCTTGAGGTCGTTGAGCACGTTCTCGAGCCGGACGATGAGTTGGTCGAGATTGTCATCCCCCACGATCGCCTCGTAGGCCTCGAACTGGCCCATCTCGACGCATCGGTCCGAGCCGTGATTGGCGGTGATGAGGACCCGCATGTACCGCGCCTCCACGGGCGGGAAATCGAAGCTCTGCTTGATCGGCTTGTTCACGATATCGAAATCGCCAACTATCTTCCACGGGCCGTCCTTCGTGGTGTTGGAGACCTGGAACGTGAAGTGCTTGACCCAGCGGCCAATGAAGGAGGGGTCATCGGTTGTGGGGTCGACCGCGATACGGCTGATCAGGCGCGTCTGGTCGTTCGCGAAAGCGAAGACGATCCACTGCGGATTAGCGTCGGTGGGTGGCGCGCTGGAGGCCCAGCCGTAAGAGTCAGGCGGCGTGTAGTTGCCCACCACGTACTTGCCGTCGATCAGATTCTTCACCTGCCACTGAGGCAGCACCTTGCCGTTGGCATCCACAGCCTGACTCGAGAAGGCAACGATGTGCCCCCCCTGGTCCGCAGCGGCAATGTTGGTCACGCCGGCGGTGAACCGGGTATCGGCGCAAAGCGCGCCGGCGCTCAGAACCAGTATCGCCGCCGCCAGCACTGTAAGGATCGCTACATTTCGTCTCATCGCATGGCCTCCACCGCGTGTTGCGGGTATCCCCCCCTGTGCGTACAGGGGTCACGGAGTCTTCCTGCCTGACGACTCCGCGGCGTATCGCTGCTGGAAAACGGACTTCTTGTCCTGGAGGACCTCGAGGGTCACGTTCCCCGTGGCGTTCACCAGGACTTCCTTGCTGCTGCCGGGGTCCATCGTCGCGCTCATGACCACCACACGCCCACCGGCGTCGTCTCTCTTCACCACCTCGACGAGCTGGCCCTTCTCGGAGCCCTGCGCGGTCACCTTGACCACATAGCGGCGCTTGGCCGGATTGCTCGAGCTGTAGCTGGCGTCGGGCGTGACCGTAACGTCAGGCTCTTGCGCCGCCCCCTCGGCGCTCGGCTCGACCGCCGGCGGAGTAGTGCCTTGCGGCGGCACGGTCTCCGGCCCTTTGCTGACCTCGAGGTCCACCGGCGTGCCCTTTTCGACCCTCGTACCTGGCGCGACAAGTTGCCTGATAACCGTGTCGGCCGCCTTGTCGCTGAACTTCTTGGTCACGTCACCGAGGGTAAGGCCCGCCTGCTCCAATTTGCGCTTGGCCCGGTCGAGGGTCTCGTCGGTCACGTCAATGACCGCCACCTGCTCCTTGCCGCGGTTGATGACCAGCGACACCTGCGCATTGGGCTGGACGGTCTCCCCCATCGCCGGCGTCTGGTCGAGCACCGTGCCCTGCGGGTAGGTATCGTTATACTGATACGTGATGTTGCCCACCCGCAGGCCTGCGGCGATGATCGCGTTCTTCGCTTCGGTCTCGCTGTGCCCCTGCACCGCCGGCACCTGCACCGTCTTGGGCTGCTCGTTCGAGTTGAAAGCCTTCTTCAGGAACCAAAACGCCCCCGCGACCGCCACGATGGCCACGATCAGCGCGATGATGAGCCCTGCCACGAGCGGGCCGTTGCTTTCCTGCTGTCTGTGCGCGGCCCTGACCGGCGAGGTGGGCGAGTACGCCCCCTGCGTCGTCCCAGGCCTCGCAACCGGGCGCTGCGGGACGGTAGCCAGGGTGGGCGCCGCCGGGGCCGCCGTGAGAACCATCGTCGCGCCCTCGGGCTGGGGCAGCGTCCCTGTGCGATCGAGCGTCGCGCCCTCGGCCAGCTTCTCGAGGTCCCCGAGCATCTCCTCCGCCGTTCGGTACCGGCGGGCCACATCGCGGGCCATCGCCTTGTTCACCACGAACTCCGCCGATGGCGACACCCCCGGATTGTAGGTGCGCATTGGTGCCGGACGCTCGCGGACGTGCTTGGCCGCCACCTGGGCCGCTTCATCGCCGGAGAAGGGCGTGTGCCCGGTCAGGCACTCGTACATGATGCAGCCGAGAGAGTAGATGTCCGAATGCGGACCGACCGGATGCCCCTGCGCCTGTTCGGGCGAGATGTAATGAGCGGTGCCCAGCACCATGCCGCCCGAGGTAAGCCCCGGCGCCCCGGCGGCGGCGGCGATGCCGAAATCACTGAGCTTCGCGACGCCGTCGTCGGTGAACAGGATGTTGTGCGGCTTTACATCGCGATGGACGATCCCCTGCCGGTGCGCGTATGCCAGCGCTTTGCAGCACTGCGTAGCGACCTCGACGACCTTGCGCAGCGGCAGTGGGGCGTACTCCTGAAGGATCTTCTTCAGGTCCGGCTCGCTCAGATACTCCATCACGATGTAGTAGTCTGAACCCTCGACGCCGGTGTCGTAGATTTGGACGATGTTGGGATGGTTAAGTTTCGCGGCGTTGTAAGCCTCGCGGCGAAAACGGGCGACCGCTTCGGGGTCCGAGGCCAGCTCGGGGCGCAGGATCTTGATGGCAACGGGCCTTTGCAGCGTCAGGTCTGTGCCACGATAGACCGTGGCGACCCCGCCGGTGCCCAGAGGCGCATCGATCCGGTAACGATTTGCGAATGTGGTTCCGATAGTCAAACTATGCCACCTCCCCCCGCTCCTGCACGTCGCACCGCGTAGTGCGCGAAAGCAGCGGAATGGGGCGATCCGATCGTGTCACCCAGGGGCGGGCTGGGCCCGTCGCCGCCCCCGAAACGGCGCGTGGCGTGGGCGTCTCGCCCGCCGGCCGTTCGCCATGCCTATTGTCGTTCTCCCCTTGCCACGCGAGAAGAGGAGCCTGCCCGCTGCAGGCAGGTCAGGGTGAGGCACCGTCAGCCCTTCCCCTCCCGGCACGGGAGGGGTGCCCGCGCAGCGGGCGGGGTGGGGCCGTTCGCCGTTGTCGTTCCCCCCTCTCCACGCGTGGAGAGGGGGGCAGGGGGGTGAGGCGCCGTTATGGGCCGGGGATGAGGTTCCCTAGCTCGCGGCCTTCAGCAACGCCCGCATGACGTCTCTGGCGATGGGCGCGGCGATCTCGCCGCCTGCGCCCGCATTCTCCACGACCACGGCGATGGCGACCTGTGGGTCGTCTGCCGGGGCGAAGGCGACGAACCAGGCGTGGGACTGCCCATGCGGATTCTCAGCCGAACCCGTCTTGCCGGCGATCTTCACGCCCGAAATGCGAACTCGTCTGCCCGTGCCTTTCTCGACCACATCGATCATCATCTGCGTGACCTGGCGCGCCGTGGCCGGCTGGATCACTTGCCCAAAAGACTGGGCTCCGCCTTCCTCGACCAGCGTGCCCTCTGGCGTCTGTATGCGCTGGACGATGTACGGCTGGAACGCCACGCCCTTGTTGGCAATGGCCGCAACCATCCGGGCGATGGAGAAAGGTGTCAGGGCGTCAAGCCCCTGCCCGTATGCGGCGTTGGCGAGCTGGATGCGGCCCTTGAAGCCCTTGAAATCCGCCATTCGACCCGTCACGCCCTCGATCGGGAGCAGGGACGGATCGAGAAGATGGAAACGCTTAATGTAGTCCGCGTAGTGGTCCGGCCCGATCTTCAGGCCCACCTGCGCGAAGGTCACATTGCACGAGTCGGCCAGCGCCCAGGTGAGGTCGAGCTTCCCGTGCCCCTCCGGTTTGCGGCACTTCACCACCGAGTGATCGACCTTAAGCTGCCCGGTGCACACATACTGTGTTTTAGGAGTAGTGAGGCCAAGGTCGATCCCCACCGCGGCAGTGAAAACCTTGAACACCGAGCCAGGCGGGTACAGGCCCTGCAGCGGTCGGCAAAGCTCCGGCGAATCCGGATTCTGGCGGAATAACTCGTAACTGTACTCGTCCTTGAGGACATCCTCCGGCTTATAGGCTGGCGCGCTAACCAGCGCCAACACCGCCCCGGTGCGCGGGTCGAGCGCCACCACGGCCCCTTTGCGCCCTCGGAAGGCCTCGGTGGCGATCCGCTGCGCCGACGGGTCGATGGTCAGCACGACGTCACATCCCGAGGGCCGCCCCGACATCAGGTTCCGCCACGGGTCCTCATACTTCCCTTGAGCCGTCAGGGCATCCTGCAAGCCGCGCTGCAGGCCCGTCTTGTAGTCGTACCCCGTAAGATGGCAGTAGACTTCCGGGTCCGCAAACTTGCGGATCCACCCATCCGGGCCTTGCTCGGAGTCGAGGATCACGCTGCCGTCGCGAGCGAGGATCCGCCCCGGCTTGATCAGCCTGCGCCGCTGCTCTCCGCGGTTGTTATACTTGCTGTCGCGAAGCTCGTCCGCCCGGAGCACCTGCCAGTAGCCCAGGAAGACGCACAGGACCAGGAAGCCCAGGACCGGAACGTAAGCTAATCGTCGGATGTTGTCGCCAAGTTGAGACATGGGAGAGGGAAACGCAAAACGCTGAACGCAAAACGCAGAATCACGGCAAAAAACGAAACGGCGAACGGCTCGACCTATTTGCAGGCCGGTCACTCCTCCGCTACGGTCGAACAGTCCCTCGACACACAAAGCAGCAGCCCCAGCGCGATGAAATTGACGATCACGGAAGTGCCGCCGTAGCTCACGAACGGTAAGGTGATGCCGGTCAGAGGGGTCAGTTTGATCACTCCGCCGACGATGACGATTGTCTGCAGCGCGAAAACCGTGCTCAAGCCGGCGGCCAGCAGCGCACCGAAGCGGTCTCGCGATGTCCACGCGATCCAGTACCCGCGCACCGAGACAATCATGAACAGCAAGAGCAGCCCCACGCCGCCCATCAGACCTGTGTCCTCGGCAAACACCGAGAAAATGCAGTCGGTGCTCGGCTCGGGGAGGCTCTTGGGTGTCCCCAGGCCGATGCCCGCCCCCGACACACCGCCCTCGCCGAGACAGAACAGTGACTGCAGAACCTGGAAGCCTTTGTGCCCTGGATCGGACCACGGGTTCAGCCACATATCGATCCGCGCGGCCACATAGGGAAACGCGTGGTACGCCGCCGCCGAGCCGATCACGAAAGCGATCAGGCCGATGACCGAATACACGCCCCGGCCGGTGCCCAGATACATGAGGGCGATGAAGACGCCCATGATGAGGAGCGCCGCCCCGAGGTCCTTTTGCAGAACGAACACGGCGACGCCCAGGAACGCGATGAGCAGCACCGGCGCGAGAAAGCGGAACTCCACCGCGGGCAGCCCGTGACGCCGCCCGGTGCCGACCTGGATGATCTCTCCCTTGTCGGCGAGGTAGCCGGCGAGGAACATCGTCAGCAGGATCTTCGCTAACTCGGTCGGCTGGAACGAGAAGCCTGGGATCAGACTGACCCACAGCCGAGCGCCGTTGCGCTCCTCGCCGATGAACATCGTCAGCACGATCAACAGGATCGCGCCGATCCCGCAAGTGTACTTCAGGCGCGCCAAACTGCGGACATCGTCGATGAGGAAGTACAACGCCGTCATCACCGCTACGCCGATGACCATCCACAGAAGCTGCTTGGTCGCCAGATAGGGCTGCAATCGCCACAGGATGACGATGCCCAACCCGCACAGCAAGGACACAATCGGCAGAAGCAGATGATCGCGCCGCGCCCCGCTCAGATCGAGCAGGAACGTAGCCCCGATAATCGCCGCCGCAATCGCCACCACGCGGGTGACCTGGTCGAAGGGCGCCCCGTCGGCCACACAGACCAGAAACAGCCCCAGCGCCATGATGAGGGCGCTCAGGCACAAGAGTACCAGTTCACGGCGACGTGAGGCGGAAATCGTGTAACACCCTCGGTGCAGGAGGCTGGATAGTGCTTTGTCGATCTTGAATTCCCGACAGATCGGTTCGACGAATGCTAAAGTGCCAGGATCACTGAACGGCCTTTGCATCCTGGATGATTGCCGGGCGATCGCGATGCGATCTTGCCCCAGACCCCCGCATCCCCAAAGGCCTTTGACGTTTAGATTGCAGGGGTTTGGGGGATGCAATCCCCCAAGGTGTTAAGGCCGTTGCCGCTCACTCGCCCTCGCTCAGCCGAAATACCGTCGTCCCGATCTGAATGCGGTCCCCCGCCTTGACCTCGACGTCGCCCTCGAGCCGATGCCCGTTGTGCATCGTGCCGTTCGTGCTGCCGCGGTCGCGCAGGACGCGTTTGCCGTCCTGGAGGAAGATGATGGCATGGTGGCTGGATGAGAAGCGGTCGGGTAAGACAATCGCATTCTCGCCCGCGCGCCCGATCGTCACCGCAGCCGTCAGCGGGAAAGCCATGCCGACATTCAACCCGTCCTCCGGCGATGACTCTACAACCAGCGACGGAGTTCCCCCGGCCGCAAGGGGCCCGGCTGCGGTAGGAGCAGCGGGCGCCGAAACTGCAGTGACCGGTGGGGCCGCCGCAGTCGCCGAGGCCGTCGCCGCACGGAAAGTGGGGCTGCGCGCCGGAACAGGCGGCCTAACAGTGGCAGGGGCGATCGCCGCCGGCTGCGCCGCTGACATGTCTTTCAGAAGCGCTCGGAACACCAGCACCACAAACAGATAGATCAGGCCGACGAGTACAAACTTGCCGACCGTCATAACCAGGCCTATCGGCACCATCGCTAATCCGCTCTCAGGGAGAAATGCAACTGCACGAGTCCAACCTCGATAAGATCGCCCTCGTTCAGTTGCTGTTCCACGATCTGCCGCCCGTTGACGAAAGTTCCGTTGCGGCTGTCCAGATCGCGCAGGACGTAACCGTTGTAATGCCAGTCGATCTCGGCGTGGCGGCGCGAGACCGCCTCATTGAGCAGGCAGATGTCGCACTCGCTCCCCCGCCCGATGACTGCGCTGCGTTCAACCTCGAACGACTCGCGCTGCTGAACACCGGCCCGCACGCTCAGTCGGCACCCCGTGGGGCGGTCCGAAAACTTGGCATCGACTCTCACCCGCAACGGGCGCACGTTCGGATCGGAAGCGATGAGCACCGACACCGTCGGCCCGGCGGAGAAGCCCTCAGACGCCGCATACTGCGCGAGGTAAGCCGCGAGCTGTCCCTGAACGTCCTCCAAAAGCGGCGCGAGATGCCCGTGATCCGCCGGGTTCAGGAACGCAACATATTCATTCGGGACGAATGTTCCCGCCGTGCTGACGACCTTGCCGTCGCGCATCGCATCGCGAAGCGGCGGGGCGATCTCCAGGGGATGCAGCTTCCCGGGAAGGAGTTTGCCCAGGGTGCCTTCGAGGGCCGTTTGCAGGGCCGCTTCAAGTTTCTCCAGCAACTCGCATCGCTCCGAGCAAACGACGTTTCAGGCGTCCGAGCGGTTCATCCGTCGGACGAGCGTGAGTATAGCAGAACGCTCAAGGGGTGTCACTAGAAGCGAAACGAGGGGGCGCGTCTTTCAATTGTAGGTAGAGGCAATTGCAAAAGTCTGTAGGAGCACTCTCCAGAGTGCGACCGGACCCCGTAGTGTGCCAAAATAGCGTCTATGGAGACGAAAACATGTCTCTATCGCGGCGTATTAACGGCAATCGCGGTCTGGAGACCGCTCCTACAGACGACGCAGCGACTTTTGCAATGACCTCGGTAGTATTACTGTGCCGGTTGCGCGGTCCTGCTCGGCAATGAGATGCCCTGCCGAGAAATGGACGGCGATTGACCACCGAGACACAGATGACACAGAGAACGGCAGCGTCCCTTAACGCCTATCGTGGGGCAGGCCGTTTCCCTGTCGTTCTCTGTGCCCTCTGTGTCTCCGTGGTCCAATGCCGTTCGCCCTTCATCTCAGGATACGGTCAGCCTCTGACAACATTCCGAGCGCTTCATCCGCCGGTTGGAAAAGCGGCGCGGCACTGGTACGTGATCGGCGGTAGTCAGGCCGCATTCAACGGACAAACGACAAGCCGTGGAGGTTATGCTTCTACGGAACGATCCCCCAAGTCCCCCATCCATCCTGTGTCCTGCTCCGTTCCCTGATGCCATGCTTGCGGCAGTCGTACCTACAATCAGCGAGCGAACCCGAAACGAGGGGCAGGAGCATCGTTTCTACTCAGGGCGCCTTCAAAGGGTCGAGACGCGGGCCGTTCAAGGACGGACAAAAGCGGGCATTCTCCACCAAACTCACGAACAAAGCGGTTGCCCAAACGTCATGTATCGCAGTGCGGGATAGCATGATATGCGCTGCGATGCTTTCGGTTCACGAGCTATGACGACCATCGGCCGCCACTCACGACGTTCCCAGACGTGCGTTCGCCTCGCTTCGCCCCCGGGAGTTCTCTCGAAATGAGCCCATCGGAAAAACCGCGTCTGTTCGTGCTTGGCATCGACGGAGCCGACTACCGCATCGTTGACTTGCTGATGAAGCGGGGGGACCTGCCCAATCTGCAGAACCTGGCCGACAGGGGTGCCTGGGGGCCGATACGATCCACCGTGCCGCCCATTACGCCGGTGGCGTGGACATCCCTCCTCACAGGCAAGAACCCCGGCAAGCACGGTGTCTTCGACTGGGTATCCATGGACGGCAGGGACATAGGCGCCCCCGTTGCCTCTCGTCGTCGTGCGACTACCGTGTGGCGCTTACTGAGCGATCGGGGGTACCGAGTAGGTACATTCAACGTGCCCGGCACCTATCCGCCCGAACACCTGAGCGGATTTCAGGTGCCCGGCTTTGACACCCCCAACCTCGGTCCCGGCTGCGTTTACCCCGAGCGCGCCTCCCGTATCGTCGAAGAGGCAGCCGAGGGCTATGCCCTTTCCCCGGTCGACCCCGAACTCATGATGCGCGATCCCGTGGCGGCCCAAGACCGCATGGGCGTGATCGCTTCGATCATGCGCGGCCTGCTGCGGGAGTTCCCATGCGACGTGTGCATGACCCACCTGCATCTCCCCGACTGGGCCCATCACTGCGCTCTTCCACAGGAGATGAGGCCGGGCGATGTGAGCAGCCTCGACCTCGACGGCCGCGTGGTGAGGGCCTACCGCCTCGTCGATGACCGCGTCGGAGCCTTCATCAGCGAGTGGGCGTCCCCCAGCACCAACTTCGTGATAGTCTCGGACCACGGGGGTGAGGTCGTGGACCGCCTGGTGAACCTGGAGAAGCTGTTCCTGGACCACGGGCTGCTCGCCTACACGTCGGCAAGAACCCACGAGGCGGCCAGCATCGAGAGCGGACGTCGCCTCGCAAGAGCCGCGCTGAGGCTCTGGACGGCAACCAAGCGCGCCACCCCTCTCTTGGCTCGCCTCATCGCCCCGCTGGCAAGGGCCGTCCGGCCTCGGGTCTCGGCCTACCAGGCCGACGCCGTCGTGGACTGGTCGCGCACAGCGGCGGCTCCGTGGGGCAACTACGGGCAAATCCGGCTCAATATCCAGGGACGAGACCCCCAGGGCATCGTGCCTCCGGAGCATGTTCCAGCGCTCACGGCGAGGATTCGAGAGCTGATCCTGTCGGTCACCGATCCGCTCAACGGAAGCCTGGTGTACGAGGATGTCCTGCCCGGGTCGGCCCTCTACGCGGGCCCCTATGCCTCTGAAGGCCCGGACCTCGTCGCCGTTCCCGCGGATAGCCGGTACCTGACCGTGAGCGGACGAATGCTGGAGGGGTTCGTCGCTCCCCTGATTGACGTTCAGGAGCAGGTCGTCGTCACGCTGGCGCCGCCGCGCGGCTTCCACTCGCACTTAGGGATCCTGTTCATGGCGGGACCCGATGTTCAGCATGTGGGGCGTCTGCCCGAGAGCAACCTTGCCGACATCGCCCCGACGGTCCTTTACCTGCTGGATGAATCCATCCCGAACGACATGGACGGCCGCCCGATCCTCGCGGCGATCGAGCCAGGAATGCTTGCGGCGCACCCGGTTCGTTGGAGTGAGCCGTGTTCTATGGGCGACACAGCGGGAGACACGGCCGTCTACACGGAGGAAGAACGGGAGCAAATCGAGGAGCACCTGCATTCCCTGGGGTATCTTTAGCCGGGTGGTGGGGGCCAGGATGGGCCGAGGCCGCGTGGGGCGGAGATCAGAAGATGATTCTCCCCTCCATCGCTGGGGGCACCGCCACCCCCAGAGCGTGCAAGATGGTCGGCGCCACATCCATGCAGTGCAATCCCCCGCTCAAGCGCCCGCGCCGGTCGCCCGGGCGAGCCATCACGAAAATGCCGTCATAGTCGTGTACGGAGTCGTCCGGCCCGATCTCGGTATCGAACGAGTACGGTGTGTCGTGGCCGATGTCTTGGCCGGCGCGCCAGAAAAGATCGTCGAAGTACACAATCAGATCCGGGGCCTGGCCGACTTGCGGCCCTCTGTAAATGTCCTGCGGCCGCAATGCCTTGGTACTCATGCGCCTGCCCTGGTCGTCGGGGATCGCCTCCAGACGGCGAATGAGGTCATCGCGAACACTCTCGTAGTCTTCGGGGACGACGATGCCCTGCGGCTCGCGGCCGGCGACATTGAGGAATATCCGGGCATAGTAGCCGCCCCACGCCCAGGCCACTGTCCGCGACCAGTCAACATTCTCCTCTCGGAACCTCGTCACGCCCTCCGCCTGCCGCCGCAGGACGAGCAACCCCTCCTCGATCAGCCAGTCGTTGACGTTCAGAGAGCCGTCCATCCGCTTGGTGCCGTGATCGGACACGACCAGCACCACGGCCTCAGGCCCCGCCAGGTCGCATAGTTCCCCCAGTTGACGGTCGAGCAGCGCATAGTAGTCGCGCGCGCAGGTCTCGAAAGGGTTTCCCTGCCGGTACTTGCGGTGTCGCGGGTCAACGTACTGCCAGAAGCCGTGGGCCAGCCGGTCGGGACCCATTTCGACGGCCATGAACAGGTCCCATGTCCCGTAGTCGCGCAACAGGGTTGTGGCCACTTTGTGGCGCTTCTCCGTCATCACATGTATCTGTTCGAGGAGTCCCCGCTTGTCTTCGGTGCGATAGTTCGCGCAGTCGATCACATAGCCGTCTGCGATACGCTCGATTTCGGCCTTCAGCGAGGCCGGGTAGGTGTAGACGCTGCCATTGTTCGGTGTCAGGAAGTCGGCCACCATGACCCCGTCGATGGCGCTCACCGGATAGGTCTGCGGCACATTCAGAACGCAGGATCGCTTGCCCTCACGAGACAGGATATTCCAGATGCGGTCCACCTTTACCGCTGCGGACGTGGCGATCCACTTGTCAGCATAGGACCCCGCCTTGCGGTTGCGGAAACCGTAGAACCCGAGCTGTCCGGGATTCCTCGAGGACAGCATGCTGGTCCATGCGGGAACCGTAATCGGCGGGTCGGTGCTTCGCAAGCGTCCCCACACGCCACGATCCATCAGTCCGTTCAGGTTTGGCAGGCTGCTGCGCCAGTCCCCGAAAACCTCCTGCGGCGGGGCTGAATCCCAGCCCACAACCAGAACTTTCGTGCAATCCGACATGCTGCTTCTCCAGGCCGCCGGTAGCGGCAGGCCCCCTGTAAGCGCCGGGCTTGGGGTGGCGAGGCAAACGGTCGCCTCAGCCACGTATGCCCAGGAGCACGGCCTACGGATGTGATTTGTACATAGACCGACCGTTTGTTCCGAGTTCGCGCAGTCGTCCGAGCGCGCATTCCCAGTCGAGCCGAGCGAATGGGCCCGGTGCAAGTCCTGCCGGCTCGTAGCCGTTCCCCTCCCGGCACGGGGTGGGATGGGACCGTTTCGGGTGCGTCCTCTGATCGTTGGTTGATGACCGTCGGTAGCTGCGCCGTACCCAACGACGGAAGTGACAGACTGTAGTCGCCCTTGGCGGCTACAAGACTATCCTGCGTGCCGCAATTCCCCGATATGAGAGGCGATTGCAAAAGTCTGTAGGAGCACTCTCCAGAGTGCGAACAAGCCGTTATTCCCGCTATAATGAAATAA
>CAYWBK010000009.1:0-34104 GCA_964455745.1 uncultured Armatimonadia bacterium | reverse complement strand
CTCGTCTTGTGCAACGCCCGGATATCGCCTGGCGACGATCGCCAGGACCAGTTTGCGGCATCTACCCACACACATTGAGGAAGAGCCCTCGCCGGGCAACCCACCGCTCACCAGCGCTTCCTCCGTTTGGGATCGTGATATGTCACCACAGAATTCCCGGATGCCGGCTACTCCGATCACTCCAGGCTTAACGCTTTTCTAACCCGGGCTTGATCTAGCCTTGACACTGGCTGGATAAGCTTACACCAACTTCGGAGCGTCTCTCGGTCTCCCTCGCGACCGTAACGGTCGCAGGAGCTGCCTCCCCTCCCTCCCTGTTAAGCTCCCGTGCCGGGAGACGCTTCGAGTTCAGTCACGCGAAAGGAGCCCTATCATGGAATGCTTTGCCGAGACAGTTCCGGGCAGAATCCTACTCATCGAAGACGATCCCCGAGCCAGCGTACTCATCGCAGCGATGATGCAGCGGCACGGCTTCGAGGTCGCCCTTGCGGCCAGCGGATATGAGGCCTTGTCCGCAGCGCGCGCCGCGGAACATGACGTCATCCTCATCGACATGGACTTACCCGACATGACCGGCGCGGAATTGGCCTCTCGTCTCAGGGCCGATCCCGCCACGGCGAGGACCCCTCTGGTCGCAATCACCGCCGACCCGACACCGGCTGTCCGGGCGCGGGCTTTGGCTGCAGGCTGCGATGCCTTCTTCGCCAAAGGCCAGGACATGGCCGGCTTCTGTGCGGGCGTCATCGCCACCGTAAGCCGCCGCGTATCCGCCGGATACATCCTCATGACGCCATCGAGCCATCGCGTAGTGACCCCTCAGGCGACGCCTACGGCCGCCTGATGGCGTCCCGGTTCCCCAGCCGCACGATCTGCGGCTCGCCGAGGTCGACGCTCCAGGGGAACTTGTACTCCCCGCCGGGCAACAAGTCGAAACAGTTGTCCGGCAGCGGCCGGGCCCCGTCCACGTCCAGACACACTCCCCATGCGAACTTCTCCGCCTTCAGGCGCAAAAAGCCGTCCTCGACCCGGAGGCTGATTTCCGGGTCGGCGGCGAAGTCAAGCTCCCCGAACCGCGCGCGGAACAGACGATGCTGCGCGTGGAAGACCTGATTCTGCGTCAGCACCGCGAACGCTCCGCTGCGCTGGACGCCCGCCTCGTCCCACTGCGCAAGCGGGAATTGCACCAGGAGCGTCGAAGCGTTCGGCAGAAGCTCCGCCGGCTTGAAGTCGTCGAGCGGGTACTGGCCGTCGAGGGTGAAGATGCCCCAACAGATCTCCCCTGTCCACGTCTCCGGCGTATCGTTGATGCCGAAGACGCACACCTGATCGCCCTCCACCGCCACGACCACGCTGACCGGCTGGAAGGCCCGCCGGACCGGGTGATAGGACAGCTTCTTGCGCCGGTAGTAGTCGACGATGGTCCAACCGTGCGTGACCGGCCACGAGTCGTTGTACATCCAGAAGATCGCCGAGGCGCTGGAGAACATGCGCCGGCGATAGTTGCTGATGTACTCGGAGAGGCCCTCGGCCTGGAGGAGGCCGCTGACGAAGGCGTAGTCCTCCATGCCCATGTCGAGGGGATCATACCCCAGCCACAGCTTCACGGCCTGATAGCAGCGGCCCAGCGCGCCGGGTGTTTCGGTGGTGAGGTTGATCGGGTTGTCGTGGTGATCCCACGTCGGCGACAGCAAGTGGCGCTCGGCTTCGGGCAGGAACTGCCGCAGGGTCGCGAGGGGGCTTGCCCCCAGGACGCCGCCCTCATTGGGGAAGCGGTCGACGAAGCCGCGGTATTCCCACCAGTCCGGCGGGCCGGGATTGAGGATCGAGACCTGCCAGGGGTGCTGATCGCCCACGGTCGGGTCGTTGGGGAACTTGAAGTCCGGCGAGTACGGCGAGCTGATCCAGTACGGTTTGGACGGGTCCTCCTCGTGGCAGATCTTCGGGATGTCGTGGTGGAACAGGGCATAGTGCGGGTGGGTGCGGGCGGTGTTGTCATATCCCCATGCCCAGTCGCCCCATTCGATCTCGTTGTTCCCGCACCAGACTGCCATCGAGGCATGATGCGCCAGTTCGCGCACGATCCAGGTGATCTCGCGGCGCACCTCGGCGGCGAAGGCCGGATCGTCGCCGGGGTACTTACAGCAAGCGAAACCGAAGTCATGCCAGATGAGGAGGCCCTTCTCGTCGCAGGCCTCGCACAGGGCGTGGTCGGCGTATAGCCCTCCGCCCCAAATGCGCAGCATGTTGAAGTTCGCGCCGAGGGCGAGGTCGACCAGCTCGCGGTAACGCGCCTCATCGACGGTGCTGTACATCAGATCGGGCGGGACCCAGTTGCCGCCCTTGCAGAAGATGGGGCGATTGTTGATCTTGAGGATAAAGAACTGCCCCTCGACCGGGTGGGGCGACTGGTCGATCTCGATCTTGCGGACACCCAGCTTGCGGGTGACGGTCTGCACCTGGCCGTCGCACTCGAGGCTCACCTCGACGGTGTAGCGGAACTGCTCGCCGTGGTGGATCGGCCACCAGAGGCGGGGGTTCTCGATGAGGAGGGAGGCGCGGCAGGCGTCCTGGCCTGGGTCGAGGCAGACCGGGTGGACGGTCTCCTGGCCGGTTTCGGCGATGCGCAGCCGGAGGCGAACGGCGGACGCAGGCGAGACGCCTGCGCCACGCGGGATGTCCAGGCAGGCGGTTACGTGGACCGTTGCGGAGGAGAGGTCGTCGCTCGGCACCGCGTACACGGCCACCTGGTCGAGGCGCGGGCCGTCGCACCACTCGAGGCGCACGTCACCGAGGATGCCGACATTCATCAGGCGCGCGTTCCAGTCCCAGCCGGATTGATACTGGGGTTTGCGGTACCAATGGCGCTTGGTGAGAAGCTCCATTTGCGCGCACTGGTACTCGGCGGCGGGCTTGTCGGCGGCCTCGTGCATCCCGGTGGAGACTTTCACGACGACGAGGTTCTCGCCGGCCTTCAGCTTGCCCGTGACTTCGAACCGCGCGGGGCGGTGGGCGCTTTCGTGGGTGCCGACTAACTCGCCATTGAGCCAGACGGTCGCGATGGTATCGATGCGGTCGAACGCCAGCCAGGCGCGAACGCCGTCGCGTGGGGCAGGCGTCTCGCCTGCCGACTCGGGCGGGACGCCCGCGCCACGCGCCTCCACCGGGGCCTCGAAGCTGTGCCGGTAGACCCAATACTGCTCCTCGACCCACCGGGCCTTCAGGGAGTTTAGGCCGAGGTTGGGGTCGTCGAGCAGCCCGGCATCCATGAGGACCTTGTGGATGGGGGCCGGAACCGCCGCCGGGAGGAGCTTGCGGCCCTCGAACCTCGCGGCGGTGAGATAGTCGGGGCTGACGAGGGGACTGCCCTCGGCCCAGATGACACCCCAGGTGCCGTTGAGAGACATCGACCCGCTCATGTTCGGACCTCGCTTCGCTGGATTGGCGGAGGTGAAAGCACGCCGGAATGGGAATTGCTCCGAGGGTTGCCTAACATTTGTCTTTTCGGTGCTATGCCCCCGAACTCCTTCGATATTGGAGCTTATACCATGACCCCTCGTGAGACCGTTCTCGCCGCCCTCCGCCGCGAGCCTGTGGACTGTGTGCCCTTTACTTGCTACACGGGCCTCATGGCCCCGGAAGCCTGGGAGATCGAGAACCTGATACCCGTCTTCAGCGCCGGGGCGTACCGGACCGAACTGGACGGCGTCGAGGTGAAGCAGTCCTCGCGCGAGTTGGAGCCGGGCGTGCGCGAGACGACGATGGAGACGCCCTGGGGCACGCTCACCCAGGTGGCCCACACCGAGACCGGGTATGGAAGCTCGTGGACCAAGGAGCACTGGATCAAGCGGCCCGAGGACTACACGATCATCGAACAGCTTACCCGGCATACGAAGGTCATCGCCGATCCCGAGCCGGTGCGGGCGACGCTGGAGCAGGCCGGGGACCGGGGCGTTGTGCTGATGTGGATGGGCCGCACGCCCTTCCAGCGCATCTGGATCGAGTACGCCGGGATGGAGCGCCTGGCGTTCGACCTGCTGGACGCTCCGGCGGCGGTGGAAGGGCTCATCGACGCCTTCATGGAGCAGTCGCGTGAGGTCATTCGCGCTACCGCGACGGCGGACGCGATGCTGGTGTGGGTGCCGGACAACATCACCGGCGAGATGACCGGCCCGCCGATCTTCCGCAAGTATCTGACGCCCTACTACCGCGAAGTCTGCGACATCCTCCTGCCCGCCGGGAAGCTTCCGTGCTGCCACATGGATGGGATGCTGCGGCAGATCGCCGACTGCATCGGCGAGACCGACTTGCCGGTCATGGAAGCCTTCACCCCGCCGCCGGATGGCAACTTCTCGGTCGCCGAAGCGCGGGATCGCTGGCCCGAGAAGGCCCTATGGCTCAACTTCCCGTCCTCGGTGCACCTGCAAGACCCCGAGGGCATCGCGGCGGTCACGCGGGAGTTGGTCGCCCAGAATGCGGGGCGTCCGGGGTTCCTGGTGGGGATCACGGAGAACATTCCGGCGAGCGTCGGGGCGAGGTCGCTGCAGGCGATTGGGGGGGCTTTGAACGCTGAACGCTGAACGCTGAAAACGGCTAAAACGGCTAAAACGGCTAAAACGGCGAAAACGGCGAAAACGGCGAAAACGGCCCTACCCCGCCCCGCTGGAGCCGCCTGCGGCGGCTACCGGGCACCCCTCCCGTGCCGGGAGGGGGACGGCTAACGGCAGGGCGCTTCCATGTCTACAAAAGGCTATCTGAGGGTTATTCTATGAAAACCGCTCTTCTCGCTGCTGTCGTTATTGCTGCATTCACTGTGGGCTGTTCGGCTGATGGGGCGGCGCGGAATGACTGGTACCGGCATTCGCTTGCCAATATCCACTTCGACAATCACTCCGGGTGGCTGGGGATGGGGCAGAGCATCGACGACTTGGCGAAACTGCTTGGGACTGTGCCGGTGACGATGCTGCAGGTCTCGGCGCAGAGCGACGGGCCGGCGACCTACCCCACGAAGGTCACCTACATCAACCCCGACGTGAACTACGACACGGTCGGCACGTTCAAGACCATCACCAAGCGGCTGGGGATGAAGCTTTGCATCTACATGTCCACCGACCGCCGGCCCCAACTCATCAAACAACACCCCGAGTGGGCATACGTGGACGCGCAGGGCAAGCCGGACCCGATTGTCGTTTGCGAGCGCCCTAACAAGAAGAAAAAGGGTTACCTGTACGAGGCACACCTCCCACAGATTCGCGAGATCATCGCCAAGTACGATCCCGACGGCTTCTGGTTCGATGGCGACTACTGGTATTCGCGCCCGTGCTGGTGCCCGCGATGCCTCGCTGAGTGGAAAGCCGAAACCGGCACCGACGCCCCGCGCGATGCGTCGTCTCCCCTGTGGCGCAAGTGGACGGACTGGAACCAGGCACGGTACGAGGAGTACCGCAAGATCGTCGGCGAGGCGATCCATGCCGCGAGTCCTAAGGCTCTGTATACCAGTAACTGGTCATGGGCTTGGACGCCGGAGCCGATTGCCGATTGCGCCGATACGCTGAGCGGCGATGCTTGGAACATCAAGTCGATCCAGTATACGACCATGCGCTGGGGCGCGCAGGAGAAGACGCCCTGGGATATGATGAGCTTCACCGCCGCATATCGGATGGCCGGGCGCGAAGAGTCGCTGCAGCGATGCCTGCAGGAGGCGGGCTTAACCATCGCCGCAGGGGGGAACTGGTTCATCTGGGGCTTTTCGGGCGGGGAAGTGCCGCCATTCGGGGTCGAGATGGCGCGTCACTGTGCGCAGTTCGTGCGCGACCGCGAGAAGGCCCTCGGGCCGAGCGTGTCGCTCTCTCAGGTCGCAGTGCTCGACAGCGAGACCTCATTCTACCGGGGACAAACCGACCCCGGCGCGGACAGCAGGGTCGGTAACATCGCCCGCAATCTGCAGGAGAGCCACTACCTGACCGACATCGTGAACGAGGAGACCTGGCGCGGGCACGAGTTGCGCTACCGGGTCGTGGTGATCCCGGAGCATCGGTGGCTTGCGCCGGTGACGGTGGCGGCCCTCAAGCGCTTCGCCGAGGGCGGCGGCACGGTGCTGCTCTCCGGCGCGGCGATGCGCGGGGATGACGGCACGCCCGAATCCGACGAGGTGAAGTCACTTGCGGGCATCTCGCGAGCCGGAGCGAGCACGGCCGGGCCCTGTGCGCTGGAGTTAGGCGGCGACACGCAGATGCTGTCGAACGCCTGGAAAGTGCAGGCGGCGGGGGCGGAGACGCTCGCGCAGTTCACGAACGGCGATTCGGCGCTGACCCGGAATGCCCTCGGCAAGGGCGCGGTCGCGTATCTCGCCACGAGCGATTTCCGCTATCCGGATGACGGGGCCCTCGCCCGCGTTTTGCGGCGGCTCGGAGTCGGCCCCTCGTACACCGTCAGCGGCAACGGGACGACCCCGCTGGTGTGCTCTCTGCGCGGGAAGCCCGGCGCGACGGTCTTGCACGTGACGGACCTCAGCACGCACTCCAACGGCGCGCTGGTGGACCTCGACTCGACCGGCTTCACCGAGCTCAGCGCGATCTTGCAGGGTGTCGAGGTGAGTTTCCCGGCGGCGAAGGCCCCGACCGGCGTCTACGCCGTGCCGACGGCTACCCCGGCAGCGGTGCGCTACGCCAACGGTATCGTCACCGTGCACTTCAATCAGATGCAGACCCACGCGGCGGCGATCCTGACCGGCATCGACGGTTCGTCCGGCTTCATGCCCGCCGACACCCCGCCGCCCTCGGCAACCCCGCACCCGGAAGACCTGACGACGGGCGTCATCTTCGCGGACGACTTCTCGCAGGCGGCGGTCGGACAGCCCCCGGCGCGACCTTGGGCGTCTGAGATGAAAGACACGACGCCGATTGCCGTGGTCGCTGATGCGGGGGCGCCGGGGGGCAAGCGCGCGGTGCGGCTGACGGATGCGCCGGGTTCGAGCTTCTGGCCGTTCCTGCACCGCTCGTTCCCGGCGTTCCGGCGGGGCAAGGCGCGGCTGTCCTGCGATCTGCGCGTCGATCCGGGTGTAGAGTGCCTGATCGAGATGCGGTACGAGGGGAAGGGCGCGGGGCCGGCGATCACCTTCGGCGGCGACGGCAACATCGTCGCGAGCGGCAGGAAGCTGACGAACGTGCCACCGGGGACGTGGTTCCACGTCGATGTGACGTTCCAGGTCGGCGGGGTGAAGCCGGGCTATGAGGTGGCGATTACTGTGCCGGGGCAGCCGACGCAGACGTTCGCCGGCATTCCGCACGCCACCGAGTGGTTCTACCGCTGCGACAGCTTCTATCTTGTCGGCCCCGCCGAGAAGCCGGGGAACTTCTACCTGGCGAACGTATCGCTGGAGCGGCTGAGCGCGAAGTGAGGCCCTCACCCCATGCCCCTCTCCATCAGAGACGGGGATGCGTTTGGCGACACTTCCTTTAGACCATGTGGCAGCGCGATTTATCGCGCGGATCACGCCGTATAGTTGCCAACGCCTCGACTTCGACGGAGTGCTTGCTCGCAACTGACGGCGCAATGGGCGGAGGGCAGTTCGGCCCGCATTTGGCGCGATAAATCGCGCTACCACATGGTCGGAGGAAACAGTCGCAAACAGGTACAGAGATGGAGAACGACGGCGGCGTGCCGTGATCCCCTCTCCGTTCCACGGAGGGGCATCATACGAGCCGGGGGTGAGGTCGCCCTTCCCATCGTTCGATCTGCCGGAGGTCCACATGCGCTGTCTCAGCCTTATCCCCTGCCTGCTTGCCCTCGCCCTTCCTGCGCTGGCGCAGTCGACGCTGCGCGAGACGCCGGATCGCCTTCTCTTCGGCAACCGGCACCTGCAGTTGCAGTTCGACCGCGCCACCGGGGCGTGGGTCGGCCTGATCGACAAGGCGTCCGGCGATAACCTCATCGGCAACGGTGACGTGCGTGCACCCGTCGACTTCCAGGCCGACAATGCGCCGGTCTGCTCGGCGAATGTGAAGCCGCAACTGGGCGCGGACGCGCAGGACCTTGCGGGTCGGTGGGATTTCCGCATCGACCCCGAGGCCGCGGGTGACAAGAGCGGCTGGCAGAGGGGAGTGCCCGAGAGACGCGACAACGACCCCCGCCGCAGCCGGTCGCTATCCGTGCCCGGCTACTGGGAGCCGCAGGGAGTGACCGACGTCTTCCCCTCATCGCCCGAGCCGACGTGGGGGCCGTACAATGGCGACGCCTGGTACCAGCGCGAGATCGACATCCCTGCCGCGTGGGCGGGCAGCGACCTGCAGATCAGCATCGGCGCGGTTGATGACTTCGACTGGGTGTACGTCAACGGCGAGTTTATCGGTCACACCGGGCAGGAAGTCGCGAACTGGTGGGCGGCGCATCGCTTGTACACCATTCCTGCGAAACTGGTGAAGTTCGGGGCGAAGAACCGCATCGTCATCCATGTCTACGACCGCGGCGGTGACGGCGGGATCGTCGGCCCGGTGATGATCGGCCGGGCGGGCAAGCTGCCGAAGCAGGGCGCGTGGGAGCCTTGCGGGCTGACGCTGGTGAGCCGCGCGGTCGAGGGCGATGCGCTCAGCATCACCTGCCGCGCCGGCGACTGGCTCGTGACGACGACTTACGAGCTTCTCGACGCCACCCCGGTGGTGCGGCGCGGGCTGAAGCTGAAGTACGAGGGCAAGGGCCCCAGCCGTCTGGGCACGGCGCAGTGGATCATCCCCGGCGTGCGGGTCGGTGAGGCCGCCGACTGCGAGATTCGCGGGCCGCAGTTCGACAATCCCGTCACACCGTTCTCCGCGATGGCCGAAGGCGCTTGGCACGAGGACAGCATGGGCGGCAGCGGAGCGTGGTCGGCCGTCTACAATCGCAAGCAGAAGCGCGCCGTCGTCTGCAGCTTCATCTCTCGAACGGAGGGGCATTCGAGCTGGGCGCGTGAGGGAAGGGGCGAGGCCAGCCTTGGTTCTCGGCTCGACACCGCCGACATCACCAAGCCCGGCCAGGAGTACGATCTGGGCACCCAGTACGTCTCCGTCCGCCGGGGCGAGTGGTCGGAGTGCCTCACCGCCGTGCGCGACATGTTCCGCCTGCACGGGTTCGTGGCCCGACCGAACGCCCCGAAGTGGGCGCAGCGGGCGATCATCTACACGATGTACCCCGGCGGCACGATGGAGAGCGGTCTCAACGACACCGGCGGCTTCCAGAATGTCACGGAATACACGCTCCCGCGCATCCAGGAGCTCGGCTGCAATACGCTGTGGTTCCTGCCGATCTGCCCCGGCCTGTACGGACCGGCGGACTACTACGCCATCGAGCCGCGCATCGGCACCGAGGCCGACCTGCACGCGTGTGTGGAAGCCGCGAAGCAGCGCGGCATCAACGTGCTGCTCGATCTCGTGCCGCACGGTCCGCAGACCTCCAGCCCCATCGGAACCGAGCACCCGGATTGGGTCGGCAAGGACGAGAAAGGCAAGCCGGCGCTGTGGTGGGGCTGCATCTACTGCGACTACGCGAACCCCGGCTGGCAGAAGTACATGGGTGATCTCGCACGCTACTTCGTGGAGAGGGACGGCATCAAGGGCTGGCGGGTGGATTGCGCTCCGGGCGGTCCAGCCAACTGGGACCCGGCGCGAAAGGTGCGGGCCAGCATGAGCGGCCTGTACGGGGGCCTGGAGGTGCTGCGGTCTGCGAAGCAGAGCATGGCGCAGGTCGATAAGGAGACGATCCTCCTGCCCGAGGGCACCGGCCCGATGCTGCTGGAGAATGCGGACATCGTCTATGACTACAACCTGTACTTTGGCATTCTGAAGCACTTCACAGACGCCGAATCGCCCGATGCCTGGTGCAAGAAGACCTCGTGGTGGCTGGAGCAGCAGCGGCTGTCGTGGCCGGAGGGCGGTTGCTTCGGGTTGATGCGGTTCCTCGAGAACCACGACAACGTGCGTTATTGGCGCTACGCCGGTCTGGGGCCGTCACGCGCGCTGATGACTATGTGTGCCTGGATCCAGGGCGTGCCGCTGTATCATCACCTGCAGGAGGTCGGCTCCAGCGAGGAATTCACGAGGGTCAACCGACTGCGGCGGCAGGTGGACGAACTCAACACCGGCACGGCGCGATACATGGCGGCGGTGGCGGACAAGCCGGGCATCTTCACCTGTCTGCGCGAGGACGGCGACAAGAAGGCGCTGGTCGCGATCAACCTGACGGGGGCGGATGTCGATGCGACCATCTCGCTGCCGGCGGATGCCCTGCCGAAGGGCGACAGGCTGGTGGCATACGACGCCTGGACGGCCCAGTGGCTGAATACCGGCGGGAAGGCCGGGTGCGCGCGCGAGGCGCTGCGGAAGGTGAAAGTGGAGCTGGCCGCTTACGAGCCGGCGCTGGTGCTGCTGAGGCCGGTGGGGGCGCAGCTTCCTGCCTGGGAGGGTACGGCGGTCCACGAGGCAGGGGATCAAATTGCCGTGACACCCAAGGTGTCGGCGGACGCGAAGGACGTCTCACTGAATGCCGGGAGACTGGGGCTGCATGTTCAGGACGGCGGGGGAGGACTGCCGTCGGCGATCGCGATTGACGGCGCCAACCTGCTGCAATCGATGGACCTCGCCGAAGGCCGCGAGAAGCCACTGGGGCCGGGGAAAGGCCTGGCGCTCATGCGGACGGGGCAGGCGAAGGTAACTGCCACCCGAGAGCCTGCGCCGGCGATCATCGCGGAGGGCAGCGTGCTGCGGGGGAACCTCGGCGGCAAGGAGCTGCGGCTCCCGTACAGGGTGACATGCAAGGCCGCCGGGTTGGATGACGTGTCGGTCACAATCGGTTTCCAGATGCCGGAGACGGTGAAGCGTACCACGGGGGCGCTGAACCTGGAATTGGCGTTCCAGGGCGTGGACCGCTGGGCGGTGGACACCATCGAAGGCAGGCTCGAAGATAGCGTGACACGGTTCCACCCCGTGCCGGGCGACTACTCCGGCAGTTGGCTCCAGCATCCGACCGGCGACCGGCTGTGGGAGAACGCCACGCTGCCGCTGGACCCGCAGTCTCCGCGTATCGGCGTGCGGTCAGCGGACAGCAAGCACTGGCTGAGCCTGTCGGCTTTCGAGGCGTCGCCGGAGTTGCCCATCGACAATATCTACCTGCGCGAGACGCGCGGGGCCGACCGCAAGGAATTGGGGCCGACGCTGGTCGTCGCGTGGATCGACGGCAAAGGGCCGCGTGATCTCATCGCGGGACAGTGGTACGAGCTGAGCTTTCATCTCAGTGGCGCATACCGAACGCCGACGCCGGAGCATCAGACCGTAAGCCTGCGCGCCGAGGGCGGCAACTACGTTATCGAGAATCAACATTACCGCCTCATCGTCGGGAAGAGCGGTGGCGGGGTCATCCGCTCGTTCACCAGCAAGACGACCGGCTGGCAGCCTATCACCGGCTCCGATACCTACACCGACGCCGGCTTCTACGAGAAGGCGAACAATGAGGGCGGGCAGTACGGCTCGGCGGCGGACTGGCCCGATCTCGAGCCCGAGGTCTCGTGCCAGCGCGATGGCGACCGGCTAACGCTTACGGTCACGGGCAAGCTGCACGGCTCGAACTGGAACTGGGCCTTCGCCGCCTCGCCGGCCATCGAGTACCGGAAGACGTTCATCTGCGACGCCTCGGATACCGTCCGCTGCGAGGTCGCCATCAAGCCCTTCGCCCGCCAACAGATGAAAGGCTTCCTCGCGCACCGCATGATTTTCTCGGCAATGAGCGAGTGGTCTGCGACCGGCGCGAAAGGCCCCTTGGGCGGCAAGCCCGGCGGCCCCAGCGAACGCACCTGGCAGTCGAGGACCGCGCCTTTGCGGGACGATGCCCCGCAGATCGGCTTCACCGGCGGCAAGGGCGAGAGCCTGCTGATCTCGGGCATCGAGATGAGTCCGAAGTCGCAGAACACGTTCATCCACCAATCAGGGGCTTCGCCGAACTTGTTCTTTGCCTGGTATGACTTTGACGCGGTGGATGTCCCGGCGGCATGGCACACACTGAAGTATGGGCTGC
This sequence comes from uncultured Armatimonadia bacterium, assembly GCA_964455745.1. Classification (GTDB taxonomy): domain Bacteria; phylum Armatimonadota; class Zipacnadia; order Zipacnadales; family CAYWBK01; genus CAYWBK01. The sequence goes on along the minus strand of CAYWBK010000009.1, from coordinate 22,068 downwards.
GGATCGTGCCGACATCCCGGTGAGTGGAGGCAGTGGGGCGGCGGGGTCCCCGTCGGCGTGCTTCGCTTCGCGGAACACGCCGACACCCCACCGCTGGAAATAGGCGGGGGCCGCCTTGGAAATCGCCGCTGCCGGGCTAACGGCGACCTCACCCCCAACCCCTCTCCGCAAGCGGAGAGGGGAGAACGGCAGCGGTCTGCTGCTGCGCGAGAATCGTCGTTCGCTTCTCCCCTCCCGGAACGGGAGGGGTGGCCCCGCGGCATCCGCCGAAGGCGGATCGCGGGGACGGGGTAGGGCCGTTGCCTTTCCACCGCTTCGGATAGGGGGCTGCTCGGAAGTTATGCCACACTTTTCGCACACGCTGTAGAGGGAGAAACGCACAATGAGCGAGTTTAGAGTCGTCATCAGCGACTACGTGTTCGAGAGCTTCGATGCCGAACGGGAGGTCCTGGCGGGTGTCGGGGCGGAGTTGGAGGTGCTGCAGTGCAAGTCCGCCCAGGAGCTGATCCCGCACCTCGCCGACGCCCACGCCCTGCTGAACACCTACCTGCCGGGCATCGACAAGGCGGTCTTTGACGCGGCGCCGCAGCTTAAGGCAGTCGTGCGCTACGGCATCGGCGTGGACACCATCGACGTTGCCGAGGCTACGCGGTACGGAGTCATGGTCGCGAACGTGCCGGACTACTGCATCGAGGAGGTCTCGAGCCACGCGCTCGCGCTCTTTTTGTGCCTGAACCGCAAGGTTGCGTTTTCCGACGCGAAGGTGAAGGCCGGTGAATGGTCGTTATCTTATGTGAAGCCGGTGACGGGCATCGCCGAGATGACCTGCGGCATCATCGGGTTCGGGCGCATCGGGCGGGAGATCGCACGGCGGCTGCAGGGCTTCGGGCCGACGATCCTGTTCAGCGACCCGGTGATCGCCGTCGCCGAAGTGGACGGCTGCCGCCGCGTCGAACTCGATGATCTGTTCGCGCAGTGCGACGCGATCTTCGTCCAGTGCCCCGCCAATGAGAAAACGCGCCACCTGCTGGGCCGCGAGGCCTTCGCGAAGATGCAACGGAAGCCCGTCATCATCAATGCCGCGCGGGGCGAGATCGTGGACACCGAGGCGCTGGTCGAGGCGCTCGGGGCGGGGCTTGTCTCGGGCGCGGGCCTCGATGTTGTGGAGGACGAGAAAGCGCTCATGGAGCCCGATCACCCCCTGCGCAAGCTGGGCAATGTTGTCCTCACGCCGCATAGCGCGTGGTATTCGACCGCCGCGATCCGCAAGCTGCAGCGCAATGCCGCGGAAGAGGTCGCGAGGGTACTGCGCGGCGAAACACCGCGTTCGCTTGTCAACCCCGAGGTCCTGGAGGCGAATCGACCTTGAAGATCGCACGCATCAAGCTGCAAGACCGCATCACGTATGCCCTGGCCGAGGGAGACGCGCTACGCCTGATCGAGGGCGACATCTTCGGGGCGTGGACGGCGACGGATACGACAGCGCCGCTCGCTGAGGCGACATTGCTTTCGCCTGTGGATCCGCCGCAGATCGTGGCTATCGGCCTCAATTACCGCCGCCACGCCGCGGAGAGCGGGATGGCCGTTCCCGAGGCCCCGGTCATCTTCATCAAGACCTGCAACGCCGTCGCCGGGCCGGACGAGCCGGTACTGCTGCCGAAGATCGCCCCCGACGAGGTGGACTGGGAAGCCGAACTCGTCATCGTCATCGGCAAGCAGTGCAAGCATGTGCCAGAAGACGAAGTCTACGACTACGTCCTCGGCTTCACCTGCGGCAACGACGTGAGCGCTCGCGACTGCCAACTGCGGCTGGACAAGCAGTGGGCGCGCGGCAAGAGCTTCGACAGCTTCGCGCCGCTTGGCCCGTGGATCGCCACCGACCTCGACGGCGACAGCCTGGGCATCAGGATGACCCTAAACGGCGAAACCGTGCAAGATTCCAATACTTCGGACATGGTATTCTCGTGTCGGGAGCTGGTCAGTTACGTCTCGCAGTGCATGACCCTGTACCCCGGCAGCGTTATTATGACCGGCACGCCGGAAGGCGTCGGCATGGGCCGCAAGCCGCCCGTGTGGCTCAAAGACGGCGATACAATGACAGTGGAGATCGAGGGCATTGGCAGCCTCACAAACCCAGTTCAGAGGGAGGAGTAGCTGTGGAGATTCGCAATCAGCTCTTCATCAACGGTGAATGGGTCAGCGCATCGAATGGCGATACGTTCGCGGTCCTGAACCCGGCCAACAACGAGGTCATCGCACAGGTGGCGAAGGCCACCGAAGGCGACATACACGTCGCAGCCGCGGCGGCGGACGAGGCGGAGCGCACGGTCTGGGGTCCGATGAACCCGATGGAGCGCAGCACCTGGCTGCACAAGGTCGGGGACGCGATCTCCAACAATCTGGAGTTCCTCGCAGGCGTCGAGACCGACGACGTAGGCAAGCCGATCATCGAGAGCCGCGCCTTCGACATCGCGGGCGCGGCGGCGACGTTCCATTACTTCGCGGACATCGCCGTCGAGGTCATGGGCTCGGTGCAGCCGACGGCCTTCAACGAGGTCTTCGACTACACGGTGCACGAGCCGATCGGCGTCATCGGCGCGATCATCCCGTGGAACTTCCCGTTCCTGATCGCGGCGCGCAAGATCGCCTCCTCATTGGCGGCAGGCAACACGATGGTCATCAAGCCCTCCTCGTGGGCGCCTTTGAGCACGATCCTGATGGGCGACCTGTTTACTGAAGCCGGTATGCCGGCGGGTGTGCTGAACGTCGTCCCCTGCGCCGGTGAGACGGCTGGCAGCGCGTTCTCGCAGTCGCCGATCATCGAGGAAGTCTCGTTCACCGGCTCGACCGAGGTGGGCGAGGGGCTATACTGCGCCTGCGGGCCGAGCCTCAAGGGCTGCACCCTTGAGCTTGGCGGCAAGGGCCCCGGACTCGTGCTTCCGGACTGCAACATCGAGGAGACGATCGCCGGGACGCTCTTCGGCGCATATCTCAATCAGGGCGAATGCTGCTGCGCGCTGACCCGCTTGATCGTGCATGAGGACGTGTACGACGAGGTTGTCGACAAGTTCGTGGCCGGCTCCAAGGCCATTAAGGTCGGGATGCCGCGCGAGGACGATACGCGCATGGGGCCTATGATCCATAAGGATCAACTGGACAAGGTGATGGACTTCGTCAACTCCGGCAAGGCCGAGGGTGCGACAGCGCTCTGCGGCGGCAACGTGCTGGGCGGCGAACTGGCCGCCGGTAACTTCATGGAAGCCACCGTGTTCGCCGACGTGACACCGGACATGCGCATCTGGCGGGAGGAGATCTTCGGCCCGGTGGTCGTCGTCGCGAAAGCCTCCAGTGTGGACGAGATGGTTGCGATGGCGAACGACACGCCATACGGCCTCGCGGCCAGCGTCTGGACGGACAGCCTCAAGCAGGCGCACACACTCGCCCGTCAGATCAACTCGGGCACGGTCTGGTTCAACCTGCACAACTTCGTTCTGCCGAGCGCGCCGTATGGCGGCTTCGGGGCCAGCGGGATCGGCCTGGAACTGGGCAAACAGGGTCTGCTGGCGCTCACCCGGACGAAGAACGTGATGATCAGCCTGTTCCCGGATGGGTTCAAGTGGTATTGAGTTGAGCGAGGCGGAGCCACCAGCTTCCGCTGGTGGCAAGATGCGGGCGTCCCTTCGGGGCTTTTGGAGAAGGGGGGCGATTCCGGGGGTTACGCCGCTGGTTGGAGGCTGACGACCCCTTCGGAGTTTGGCGGCAAAGGCGTAAGCGAGGGTTGAGTTGAGTGATGAAGGGAGTTCGGACCAAAGATGGTTGTTGCAACGCGTACTGAACAGGACATGGGTAACTGTGTGTTGGTTCCCGGCGCGCCGGAGCCGCTGTCGCTGACGCTTTCGCCGGACATTGCCGCATTGCGCCGGAAGGCGTTGGAGTTGCATCGCGGGCCGCAGGACGGCATTGTCGAGTTGACATTCGCCGACGCCCGGGCCTGGGCCGCGCATACCGAGGACGAGGACTGGTTGATCTGGCGGGGCCGGCGATGCGCGGAGCGCCTCCGCGCGATGCCCCTCGACCTGGAGCCGGGCGAGCTGATCGTCGGCAAGCCGCTGTTCCGCCCGCCCACTGCCGAAGAGCAAGCGGAACTGCAGAAGGCCTCCGAGGTCCTCGCCTCGATGCCGCCCTTCCCCGGCGGCGATGCCGGGCACTTCCACCCGGACTGGGAGAAGCTGCTGACCGTCGGCATCGGCGGCATCCTGGACGAGATCGCCGCTCGGGCGAGCGTGTCGGGCTTGTCCGCCGAGCAGCAGGCCTTCTACGCGGCCTGTCGGATCGCGATGGAGGGCGTGTCGGCGTTCGCGCATCGCGTGGGGCAGGCGTGCGAGGACATGGCATCGCAGGATGCAGCCGACGCTGCGCGCTGGCAGGACCTCGCCGCAATCTGTCGCCGCATGGCGACCGAGCCACCCGCCACCTTCCATGAGGCGCTGCAGCTCATGTTCATGGGGCTGACCGCCCTGTGGTTCGCCGAAGACCACGGTCTCACGTGTTCCGGACGCATGGACCAGACGCTCCGGGGTTTCTACGAGGCGGACCTCGCCGCCGGGAGGATCACCCGGCAGGACGCGTTCGAGATGATTTGCTGTTTGTACATCCAACTGAACCGCTTCCTCTGGCCGGGATCGGCCGTCGCCGTCATGGTCGGCGGCCGCGACAGACAGGCGCAGGACGTCACCAACGAGCTGACCTACCTGTGTCTTGCCGCGCGGCAGGCCACGCAGCTTGTCTACCCGACGCTGGGCGTGGCTTGGCATGAGGGCACGCCCGACGAGTTGATGGACTTCTGCACGCGGATGGTGGCCACCGGGATCGGTGATCCGGCGTTCTTCAACGATGAGGTCATCCCGCTGGGCCTGCGCGAACACGGGGTCAGCGAGCCGGATTCGTACAACTACATGAACTCGACGTGCGTGGAGATCAAGGTGGCCGGGGCCTCCCACGTATGGGTCACCGCCCCGTACTTCAACCTGCCGCAGGCGTTGCTGGACGTGATGGGGCAGGCGGCGCAGCCCGAGGCCTCGGTCCCGGCGACCTTCGCCGAACTGCAGGACCGCGTGCGCCGAAACCTCGCGGACACGATCCGGGGGGCGGCGGAGAGCCTGCACCGGACCTGGGAAGAGCGCGGCCGAACCGGCTGCTTCCCGCTGGCCAGTTGCCTCATCTCCGACTGCCTGGAGCGTGGCCTCGATTTCGACCGCGGCGGGGCGCGTTACAACTGGGTCGAGAATTCCTTCGTAGGCCTGGCGAACCTCGTGGACAGCCTCATCGCGGTGAAGCATCTCGTCTACGAGGAAGGCGACCTGTCGCTGGGCGAACTCTCCCGCATTCTACAGGCGAACTTCGAGGGCCACGAGGCCCTGCGGCAACGCATCGCCAACACGCTGCCCCGGTATGGCAACGACGACGCTGAAGCGGACGCGACAGCCACGGAGTGGACGAAGTTCCTCATCGAGACGACGGAATCGAACACAGTCGGCATGCACCGCTACGTGCCGGGGTTCTTCTGCTGGATCATCCACGAGATGTTCGGCAGCCAGACCGGGGCCACTCCCGACGGCCGGCGGGCCGGATGGGCGTTGGCCGATGGCGCCGGCGCGGCGCAGGGCCGGGAGAAGTGCGGGCCGACAGCCTCGGTGCTCTCGACGACCTCGTGGTCGCACCGCAAGGTTCTCGGTGGGTTGGTGCATAACGCCAAGTTCCCCAAGAGCCTCCTGCGCACCGACAGTGACCTGGAGGCGCTTCGGGCGGTCATCGAGACATACCTGAAGCGCGGCGGCTTCGAGATGCAGGTGAATGTGGTCGGGAAGGAGACCCTCCTGGAAGCGCAGGAGCACCCCGAACGCTACCCCGACCTGCTGGTTCGCGTGGCGGGGTACTCGGACTACTTCGTGCACCTGAATCGGAACATGCAGGACGAGGTGATCGCCCGCACGGAGCATGCGCTGTAGGGGCGGCGAGAACGGCGACCTCACCCCCGGCCTCCGCAGACGCTAAGCTAGGGCCAGACGCCGTTCAAGGAGAGGCCGGACTACGAGATCACCAGTCGTATCGGCGATCGAAGTATCCGGCCCCGGCCGTCCGCGCGGGGGTGAACGGCGACCTCACCCCCGACCCCTCTCCGGGCCGCGCAGAGCGCAGCACAGCGGAGAGGGGAGAACGGCATCAGCGTCGCGCCGCTATCCCCCTCTTCACTTTGCCTGCCTAAGGCGGGTCCGGAGAAAGGGCAGGAGGTGAGGTGCCCTTCCGAGCACCGCCAACTGACTCGGGCAGTCCCGGCATGAAAGGAATGCTACAATGAGCATCCGTTGCATAGGCGTTCTGTTGGCGTTGGCTGCTGCGTCGGTGGCTTCCTGCCAGTCTGGAACCTGGGACATTGTGGCCGACGGTCGCAGCGTGACCGTGACCACGAAGACCTTGCGGGCGACTTTCCACGACGGCACACTGGTCGCGCTGGAAAACCGCACCGGCGGCGACAGCCTGTTCGTCGCCCAGCCTGCATCACAGGCTGCTGCCGCGTTGAAAGACGCGCAGGGCTTCAGTACAGCCGACCAAGCCACCCAGGTGACGTGCGCGCGTCAGGGCGCCGGCGTCAGGATCGCGCTGCGGGGTCTGGCCGGCGACCCGTCGGCCCACATTACACTCGACCTCGCCGCCGAGGAAGACGGGACACTGGCCGTAACGGAGTCGGCGGAGAGAGACGCGCCGAAGCTGATCTCGGGCCACTGGGGTATCGCGGGCATCGACATCACGAAGACCCACATCTTGGTCCCGGCGAACGGCGGCTCACTCATCGACCCGCTCAAGGGACCCGGAACGCTGTCGCTGAGTTGGCCGGGAAACTGGCAGGCGGCGATGATCGTGCTTCAGGGGAACAGCGGCGGCTTCTCGGTGTGGTCGGAGGACCCGGAGGCGCAGTTCAAGAGCGTCGATGCGCGCCGGCTCGGGCATGAATTGACCCTCAGCTTCGGCACGGAGACGCGGGCCGCTTACGATAACGCCCGCAGCATGTTATCCCCGGCCTGGCGCGTACAGGCATACAAGGGTGATTGGAAAGTGCCGGCGCTGGCTTTCAGGGATCGCATGGCTCGCGCGCAAGGGCTGACCGCGATTGCGCAGCGGAACCCCGCGTGGATCAAGGACATTCGCATGGTGGTGCGGGTGTCGAATTCCGTAACCGCCGAGGACTTGCGCGGCCTCGCCGCTCGTGTCGATCCGCACCAGACGCTGCTTTATGTCCCCGGCTGGCGGAAGTTCCCCTACGACAACATGTACCCCGACTACACAGCGCACGACGGGTTTGTGGAGTGGTGTGGCGCGGCGCAGGCGATGGGTTTCCGGGTGATGGTCCACGGCAATCTGGTGGGCATCGGCCCGAAAAGCCCCGACCTGCCTCCGGTGGAGAAGTACATCCAGACCGAGCGCGTCAGCGGCAACCGCGCCGGGTGGTATCTCGACCGCCCGGACGATCCGGGCCAGATCTACTGCCTGAACCCCGCCGCAGCCGAGGTGCGGCGCTTCCTCATCGACCACTTTCGACGCGCCTGGGATGCGGTGCACTTCGACGCCTTGCACCTCGACTTCCCGGTCATTGGCTCGACACATGAGGGCGACATCGAGGGGATGAGCTGCGCGCGCGGCGCCGAGGTGTACCTGAAGGAATTACAGGCGGCTCTGCCCACGGTGGCGCTGGGCACCGAGGGCCTCAACGAGACTCTCCTGGCCTGTTCTTTTGCCCAGGTCGGCGAGCCATTTTGGGTCAATCCGACGCCCGGCGTGAGCCCTCACCCCATCCGAAGCCTGCTGTTCGCGCCCTATTGCGGGCTATACGGCCATTTGGGGATGCCGTCTCAGGAGGCCACTTTCGCGACTTTCCTCAGTCACCACGACTTCTTCGACTGGATGGGGGCGTGGCCGACGCTCAGTCTGGACGGGCCGCTCAACCCCGCAGCCGCCGGCACCGACTTCGTGCTGCGCGAGGCCGGCTACTTCCAGCACAATGGCCTGCTCCCGGCCCCCGAGGAGGTCCGCTACCCGGAGGAGTTGTTCGCCTGGCGCGGCCGCGACGGGGCAATCAGCGCCATTTTCGACACCCCGCCCGGACGCCGGCTGGCCCCTCGCGCCGCTCCCGACAAGCCGGCATGGGCGCTGTTCAGCAAGGTCAACACTTACGACGGGCCGGGGTGGGTCACGGAGTGGAGGGCTTTCGACGGCCAGCACCTCTTCGGCCTCGACCCGAAGCAGAAGTACCCTACCAGCCTCCAGGCTCCCGACCCGAAGGTCCTCCATCTCGTGTCATCCAGCCAACCGATCATCCTGCAGGAGGTCCGCGATAACCCGAAGCGCTCTCTGTTCCGGTTGGGGGGCCAAACCGCAGTGGTCGCCGATCTCGTGGAGAGCGCCGCATCAGCGGCGACAGGCATTCTCGTCCGTGGGCAGCAGGAGCCCCTCAGTTCAGGAGGCGACTTCTCCGCCACGCAGGCATCCTGTGGCGGTGAGGCATTGCCGGCCATCGGCGCACATCCGCCGTACCAGGGGAACACCGCAGGCGGCTTTTCCTATGGCGAGTACGCCATCACCATTCCCGCGAAGGGGAAGACGCTGCTGCAGTTCGCCATCGGACTGCGCGACCTGAACGACCCGCAACTCGTCGCCGCCGACCTGAAGAAGCCGCTGAGCGACGGAGTGGATTTCATGGTGTCCGTCGACGGCAAGGAGTTGTTCCGCGAGAACTGGTTGCGCGGCAAGTGGGCCTGGCGCGAGGTCGATCTGTCGGCCTATCGGGGCAAATCTGTGATCCTGCGGCTTGCGACCGGTCCGGGACCGCGCAACGATGTCTCCTGGGACTGGGCCGTGTGGGGGCAGCCGCGGGTGATGAACCTCGGCGATCTCAGTCCCGAGCCGATACATCTGCGCGTCTTCAGCCCTTACAGCCAGGGCAAGCCCTGCTTCGGCGACCTCGACCAGCCGGGCCGAGTCGTCGCCAGCCAACCCGCCAATGGGGGCGGAGTCCTGATGGATATTGACCTCCCCCGCCCGCAGCCCTTCGGGTTGATCTACAGCAGCACTCCGGCCGTTGCCGGCGCGGATCTCGCAGACCTGCCTTTCATCACGGGTAACGTTTCCGTGGGCTTATTACGCGAGGGTTCCGTGTTCGGCAGCGGGTCGATCAGCACGGCCGATATCGGCGGGCAGCCGCGTCGCATCATCGGCGGGCATCCGCCGGACCAGGGCCGTACGGCGCTCGACTGGTGCCTGCAGTTGCCGGCGGAGCCCTTGAAGCTACACTTCTACGCCCAGGTGCGAGTGGGAGGCCGCCCGGTAGCCTTTGAAGTGCAGGTAAATGGCCAACCGGTCTGGGACCTGCCGATGCCTCATCCTGACGGTTGGAAAGCGGGCGTTGTCGATCTGAAGCCGTGGGCCGGCCAGACGGTCCTGCTCAGTCTGGTCACCGACAGCATGGGCTCGAACATCTGCGACTGGGCGCAATGGGGAGACATTCGGCTCATCGTGCCATAGGAGCAAGCGGCCACGACAAGCGCAGTCAGGCAAATGGCAAGGGGGCGAAGTTCGCCCGTCGGGACGGCCCTACCCCGCCCCGCTGCGCGGGGCACCCCTCCCGTACCGGGAGGGGAGAGGCAAACGGCAGTTTTCGAGGTGGGTTCTATGCGCTTCCACTGTTTCTCAGTCCTAACCGCCATCGTCTTTCTTGCCTCGGCCGCTTGGTGCGACGCCCTCACCTCCGTTGACCGCATCTGGGTCGGGCCGATGCCCTTCATCGAGGGCCGCACGCTTCGGCCCGACTACTTCCGCACGCTCATCGACCCCACTCAGTGGCCGCAGGTTCTCGCGCAAACCAACGTATTCAAGTCTTATGTGATGATGCCTCCTGCGGACCCGCTCCCCGGCCAGACACAGCCCCAGCTTTCGGACGCGCAACTGCAACAACTGGCGGAATTCCTCAAAGCGCGGCACATCAAGGTCGCCTTTGAAGTCGGGGGAGTGCGCCGGGGAGAGAACGAGCCGCTCGAGGGCGCGGGAAAGCGCACGGCGGAGGGGGAATTGCGCATCTTGCGGCGATGGCTCAAAGTCGGGGGCGACATCGACTACCTGACCACCGATCACGCGGTCATGCTGGCCGCCGGCGCGCCATACGTGGACCCAAAACTCGCGAAGCTCCAGGGCGTATCGCTGGATCAGGCAATCGCCGAGCAGGTGGAGTACTTCACCATCGTGCACCGCGAGATTCCGACGGCGAAGCTGGGCGCCATCGAGTCGTTGGGCTTCTTCCACGTGCGCAGCCCCGAGGGCAAGGAATACGTCCGCACTGTCCCCATGTTGCCCGTGTGGCGGTTCGAGGATTACTTCGACGCACTCCTCGCCGCGATGGACAAGCGCGGCCTGCGCCTGGATCACTTCGACATCGACTTCGGGTATGAGGGCGTGCACTTCGACGGCATCGCGAAGGGCGTCTTGGACTACGGACGCGTTCGCGGCGTGGAATCGTATGTGCAATCGAAGGGCGTCCACGCCGGACTCATCGTCAATGCCTTCCACGACCAGAGTGTGCCGGTGACAACCGCAGCCAAGGCCAACCACGAGGCTTATGAGCACACGCTGGCCTTCTACCGAGGATACCTCGCCGCCGGCGGGCAGGCGGCGCAGATCGTCATCCAGACCTGGCAGCCCTACCCCGACACCACCGGCCCGGAGAGCGCCCCGGACACGGTGCTCAACATCGCTCGCGACGTGCTGCAGGTGCGGCGCTGAAGGGCGCGTGGGGCGGACATACGCGTCTTAGGTCGCCGGACCGCGGAGGGGCCGGACTACGGGACCGTTGGCTCTGCCAGCGGCACAAGTATCCAGCTCCAGGCCGCGCGCGGGGAACGGCAGGGCCGGATACTTCGCTGCGCTCGTAGTCCGGCCCCTCCTTGAACGACGTCTGGCCCTAACTTCGCGCGTATGCGCTGGTGGGATGAGGTCGCCATCCAAGTGCCGCGCCGCAGCATGTTGATTGACACGGAGGCATTCCATGCGAAAGACGGCCTGTTGCCTGCCGGCCCTGCTGCTGCCGGTCCTGGCCTTTGCGGCTCCGCCACAGATCACGCGTGACGCCGGCGGCATCACGGTCAGCAACGCCCACTACGCCGCCGTCATCTCGACCGCCAACGGTTCGCTGCAGCGCCTTGTCTACACGGCTTTCGGCGAGAAGACGTGTCTGCCGGGCGGAATGATCTACTCCGACATCGGCCTGCTGAAAGCCGGCTCGCACCCATACTTCGGCACCAACACGGCCACTGGCGCGACAGTCAGTGTCGCGACTGAGGGCGACCGGGTGACGGTGAGCGCCGAGGGCCTCCTAAGCCTTGAGGGCGGCAAGCAGCCGGAAGGCGCCAAGTGGCGCTATCGGTTCCAATACACCTTCGACGCGACCCCGGTCGTGCGCGTCATCGCCGGGGTGCAGACCGACACGCCGCGCCCCCCGGCGGCGGGGTTCTTCGCCACCACGTTGAGCGTTGCCGGCGTCAACGAGTGGTTCGCCGACACGGAGCAGGGCATGAAGTGGGTGAACCTCGGCCCCGAGAACGGCCGGTGCTTCGAGATGCACAACACCCCGCTTCGCCCCGACCGCCGTCGCCTGGGCCTCATCAACCACGATAGCGGCGCGGTCGTGCTGTTCGACAACATCCGCACCGACCCGCCCGGCTGCCTCGAGGACGTGATCTTCCACAGCAGCGGAACCGGCTCAGTGACTGCCTTCTTTAACTGGCTCGACGGCCAGCAGCAGACGGCCTTCGAGGCCGGAAAATGGTACGACATCCGCTACGATGTGTCGATCACCGAGCAACTGCCGGATAGCGGACAGTAGCCATTGCCGTCCTGGATGGGGGCCTACCGAGGATTCTGGAGGCGCAGATGACGAAGAGCGTATCGCTGGCGGCAATCCTGTCGCTACTCATATCGGCGGCCTGGTGTGCGAGTTCCGACCCCGACAGAGCCGTCATCACTCCCCGGCACAGCATGGACAGGCCGGTATCCCAGCGCGATATGCAGGCCGTCTATGACCAGGTGAAGACCCCGTACAAGTACGGCGTGGTCTTGACCGGCGACGGCGCGGCAATCGACTGTCCATACGTTTTCCGCTACCACGATAAGTGGTACATGACCTATATCTGCATGAATCAGGTCGGCTACGAGACGATGCTGGCCGCCAGCGACGACCTGTTGCATTGGACGAAACTGGGGGCGATCCTCCGCTTCCGCCGCACCGGCTGGGAGGCCTGGCAATGTGGCGGTGGGCCGGTCCTACACGACCCCGAGTGGGGCGGGTCATGCGAGCTTCAGCAGTTCGACGGCAAGTACTGGATGACGTACATCGGCGGGGCGCTGCAGGGGTATGAAACCGACCCGCTTTCCATAGGGGTCGCCTGGACGCACCGGCCCGACCGCCCGACCGAATGGCGGCGGTTCGCCGGCAATCCCGTGCTCACGATCGACCAGCCCGATGTGCGCGCCTTCGAGACCGCGACGCTCTACCGCAGCAACATCGTCAGAGACACCACGGGCACGACCGGCTACCCATTTATCATGTTCTATAATGGCAAGCAGAAGGGTGAGTGGATCGAGCGCATCGGGATGGCGGTCTCGCGCGACATGACCACCTGGCTTCGCTATGGCGATCAGCCGGTCATCGACAACGGCAAAGGCATCTCGGGCGACCCGCAGCTCGTGAAGATCGGCAACCTGTGGGTTATGTTCTACTTCGGCGCATTCTGGCAGCCCAAGGCCTTCGACACCTTCGCCTGCTCGCGCGACCTGATCCACTGGACGAAGTGGACCGGGAAGCACCTGGTCGAGCCCTCCGAAGCCTGGGACGCGCAGTTCGCGCACAAGCCGTGGGTCATCAAGCGCGACGGCGTGGTGTACCACTACTATTGCGCCGTCGGGAGCGAGGGCCGGGTGATCGCGCTGGCCACGTCCAAGGATCTGAAAGGATCACCCACCGGCGAGATGAAGGGAAACGCAAGCGGACGCTGAAACTGCCGCCCCGGCGAGCGGAGAACGCGGCAGTGAAGGTGGCGGGGCACGAAGAGACGAAAAGTGGTATGCTGGTTGCGGGACGTTGCTTTTCGCCCCACGAGCCGACTTGTACTCTGGAGATATCGCTTACCCGGGGGTGTTGTGAATATGTCAACGCGCCGGAAAGCTAACCTCAATAACCCCGCCCTCCTAACCTGGGCACGCGAAACCGCAGGCTACTCCATCGAGGAGATTGCTGTCACTTTCGGCAAACCGCCTGAGGTTATTGCTGCTTGGGAGCGAGGTGATGACTGCCCCACTTTCAGCCAGTTGGAGAGGTTCGCGCGGAAAGTCAAACGCTCGCTCGCGGCGCTTTACCTTCCGCAGCCACCCAGTGACGCCCCGTTGCCAGCCGATTTCCGGAGGCTGCCGTCGTCTCGCGGTGGGGAGTTCGGCCCCGTCGCCCGCCTCGCGTTTCGAACTCTCCGCAACGCGGTCTCCGATCTTGCCGACCTCTTGGAGGAGACAAGAACACCGATCAGCTTCGATCTCCCAGAGGTGCACATCCGGCAGCCCGCCGCTGTCGGCGCTGCAATCCTCCGCGAAGCGCTAGGCGTGTCGATGGACCAGCAAATCGCTTGGTCGAGTGACTACGCTGCGTTGGACGGCTGGCGCGACATCCTGTTCGACCGTGGTATTTTGGTTCGTCTGTTGAGCGTCGATACCGCGGAGTTCCGGGGCTTCTCGGTCCTGGAACGCCACCTGGCAGGAATCGGCATAAGCAGCAAGGATGCTCCCCCTGCGCGCATCTTCTCCCTTTTCCATGAGGTAGCTCACCTTTGCCTGCGGCTGCCCGGCGTAAGCGGCGATTCCATTGACATCCCAGACGCAGCTTCGGATCATCTTGCGGTCGTGGAACGCTACTGCAACTGCTTTGCGGTCGCGTTCCTGCTGCCTGATGGCGACGGAAAGGTTGCCAAGGCCCTGGCGGACTTGTCGGCAAGCAGCCTCGCACCCCAAATGCTGCGCCATTATAGCCGCGCTTTCAAGGTCAGCAAGTACGTCCTCGCAAGACGCATGCTGGATATTGGTCTGTTGCAGCCGGATATGTACTGGAACACCATCGACGAGTGGCGGAACCAAGAGGTGTCACTCCCCAAGGGTGGGCACCCCGACTACATGACCGCCCACGTTAGCCAGATCGGCAAGCGTTTCGCCGCATTCGTTCTGAGCGCGATGGACCGCGGCATACTCAACGGTCACGATGCGGCGGGCATTCTCGCTATGAGACCAGATAAGCTGGATGCCGTGCGTTTGCACCTCGCATAGAGTCGACGACGCTGGGGGAATCATGCAAGCACCTGCTCTCGTGCCATCGTACAGCATCGACACAAGCAGCATGATCGATCTCAAGGACCGCTACCCATGCGAGGTGTTCCCCTCATTGTGGACGTGGCTTGATCGACTTGCCGAAGAAGGCCGCCTCAGGATGTGTGAACAAGCGTGCGACGAGTGTGACGACCCGCCGCTCAAAGAATTCATCAAACGGCATACCAATATCGTCGCCACACTGGCGAGCTTCGAGGGGCATTTCCGCAGTCTCCAGTCGGCAGAGTCGCAGTTGGGTCTGCGGCTCACAAATCCACAGGCGGCAAGAACTCAAGCAGACCCCTTTGTGGTCGCATTGGCCCTGATGCTCGACGGCCGCGATGCCAGCAGCCTGCAACACAAAGACATCCCGCAGCAAAGATGTCATGTGCTGTCGGAAGAGAAACGCAGCGGCGGCGGCCGAAAGATACCTGACGCCTGCGACGCGCTGGATCTTGGCCACGTCACTATTGTGGAATTCCTCAGGGCCGAGGGCTACAGAGGCTGAACGGCGAACTGGCCCTGAGCGACGGCGAGGTCTTCTCCACCTCGGTCACGAGGTGCCTTCGGTTTCCATCCCATGCCACCTTCCCCTGTCCAGCGCTACATGCAGCAAGGTAACCCAGAAAGGACGTGCACCACTTGAGCAAATTGAGAGTCGGCATCATCGGTACCGGTAAGCGATCCGCCCCCAAGGGCCGCATGGGCTTTGCGATGGCCCACGAGCACGGCAACGCCTACAAGGCCCTCGACACCTGCGAGCTTGTCACCTGCGCGGACATCAGAGAAGAGAATGCGCGGGAGTTCGCCGAATTCTACGGCTTCACCAGCGCCTACACAGACTACAAGGAGATGCTCGCGAACGAGAACCTCGACATGGTGAGCATCTGCACCTGGATGCATTTGCACGAGCCGATGGTCCTCGACGCGGTGGCCGCCGGCGTGAGGGCGATCCACTGTGAGAAGCCGATGGCCGACACCTGGGGCGGCGCGAAGCGCATGGCCGCCGCCGCGAAGGACGCCGGGGTCCAGCTCACCTTCGACCATCAGCGCCGGTATGGCGCGCCGTACACGATGGCGAAGAAGATGCTCGATGACGGCGCAATCGGCCAGCTCGTGCGCCAGGAGTGCGAGTGCGGCAACATCTACGACTCCGGCACGCACTTCATCGACATGTTCAGCTTCTTCCAGGGCGAAGTCCCGGCGAAGTGGGTCATCGGCCAGGTCGACTACCGCATCGAGAACCTCGTCTTCGGCGGGCACTGTGAGAACCAGCAGGTCGTCCTCACCGAGTACGAAAACGGCGTCTTCGGCCTCATTATGACCGGCGCGGGCGAGGCGAAGCCTGTCGGCGCGATCAATCGCCTCATGGGCACCGACGGCGAAATCCAGGTCGGCGTGGGCGAGGTACCGATCCGCTACCGCCTGCAGGGCGAGAAGGACTGGACCTGCCCCGACACGAACGGCGAGAGCATCCACGGCCCGTACTTCATCGAACGCGCCATCGCCGACGTGGTCGACTGCCTGCTCACCGGCCGCAAGTGCCAGCTCGACGCCAGCAACGCCCTGATCGCCACCGAGATCATCTTCGGCGCGTACGAATCCAGCCGCCGCCGCGGTCGCGTCGACTTCCCACTAGACATCGACGACAATCCGCTGGCAGCGATGGTCGAGAGCGGCGCACTGAAGCCCGCGAAGAGCGAGTAGGCCCTGCCTACCAGGCGCGGCTCCGCCACGGCGACGCGCGCACTGCCGGCGCAAGCGTCAGCCGCGACGGTGTTCTCGCACGCCCATTTGTACAAACCGCAGTAGTTTGCGTTACATGCCTAGATATAATAGACGTATTAGCCGTTATTTTGTAATAAATATAAACTATATATACCAATAATCTGTATTTTAGGCTATATCGTTGACTTGACTTTCGGCCACAAACGGCCTATACTGGCCGCGTGTTGTGGCTGCAGGAGAGCCCTCCAGGCCCTAAGCGCCCAGCAAACCCACGAAAGCGACTCTTGAGTTCGCGGAAGGGGACGAATCATGGCGAATTCCGGCAATTCCGGTAGCATCGATCTCGATGAGCCCAAACCCACCAAGTCCGGCGGTTGCGGTGCCCTATGGGCCATCCTGACCATTGCTATCATCGTAGTGGCGGCATACGGCTTGCATACGTGGCACGAAAACCAGAAGAAGGCCCGCGAAGCCGCCGAAGCGCGTCAAAACCGTGAACTTACCTATATACAGATGCAAAGCGGCGCTGGCACCATCGTCGGGGTGGCAATGTCGCAGGCTAACAAGGGCGACATTATCGGAGCCCTGGCCTCGCTTCAGCAAGCCGCTGACAAATACCATTCCATCGCCAGCGTCGCTGCACTGGCGAACGACAGCGACGCTGCCTTGCAGGCACAGAAAAGCGGATCTGCGGTTCAGGCGGCTATCGAAGCAGTCAAGGCCAAGCAGGACGAAGTCACCGCCGTGGCCAAGGAGCAGATCGGCCAGTTGAAGGGCGCCGACTCGGCCCCTGCCGAGGAGCCTGCCCAGCCTGCGGACAACAGCGCCGCACCGGCCGCGACACCCTCGGACAACTCGTCCGAAGCGCCCGCCGCGCCGGCCCCGGAGGCCCCGGCCGCACCGGCTCCGCAAGCGCCCGCTCCGCCGGCTCCGAGCGGCAGCTAGTCCGCTGCGGCTCCGGTGTTGATCGCCTCTTCGGCCCGACGTGTGTGTCATTCATGCGCGTCGGGCCTTGACTATCGGCGCTCAGAAGAGCGGCCGCAATCCTCAGGGGGGGGCTTCCGCCGACCGCTCTGCTAACATTACTACGCCGCTTCGGCAACCGACGGGCGAAACGTCCGGAATCTTGTCAGAGGCTGACCGTATCCCAAGATGAAGCGCGAACGGCGATTGACCACGGAGACACAGAGGGCACAGAGAACGACGGAGAAACGGCCCGCCTGCGCGAACGGCAACCTCACCCCCGGCCCCTCTCCGCAAGCGGAGAGGGGAGAACGGCAGTCCCCGCGCGGCGGATGAACGGCGACTCCTTTTCATCGTTCCAGAGTGCTGGAATCCGGCATGATGACTGTGGTCAATCGCCGTCCATTTCCCCACAGGGCAACTCATTGCCGCGCAAGATTGCACAACGGGCGTAGTAATACTAATAACATAATTGGTTCAGAAGACCGGCCATTGTCGCCGGTATCACACGTGTCAGGGTGGGGCCACAGGGAACCCAGGGGGTCGTCGATGGGCGCGGCAAAGCGCAAAGCGGCTGACTTGGTTGCCAAGCTATGCTCCAAGAGCGCCGTATCCCGTGATGACATCATCGAGCAGCTCATCGAGCTCGGCGATGACGCCGTACCGCCGTTGGTGAAGGCGCTCGCCCACACTGACTACCGGATGCGCGTCGCCGCCGCGATGGCGCTTGGCCGCGTGGCCTCCGAAACCGCCATCGAACCCCTCATCGCGACTCTCGCCGACTCCAGCAAGAATGCCCAGGAGGCCGCTGCCGAGGCGCTCACTCATATTGGCGAGCCCGCCGTCGGCGCGCTGCTCGATGCGTTGATCGGCAAGGAGCAGGCTGCGCGCCGCTGGGCGGCGGAGGCCCTTGGCAACATCGGCGACGAGTCGGTGGCCCAACAGCTCATCGCCCGCCTCAACGACGCGAACGTGGAAGTCCAGCGCGCGGTCGTCACCGCGCTGGGGGACCTCAAGAGCGCCGACGCCATTCGCCCCCTCATCGGCGTTCTCGTCTCCGATAACGTCGAGCTTGCCAGGGCCGCCGCCGAGGCCCTCGGCAAGATCCGCGGCACTTTCGCCGTCCAGCCTCTCGTGGCCGCGCTTTCGTCCCCAAGCGAGGATGTTCGCCGGGCGGCTGCTTCCTCGCTCGCGCAGATCGGTACCCGAGCGGTGCCGGCTCTGCTCAAGACCCTCGAGCACGAGAATTACATCGTCCGTCGCTATGGCGCCGAGATTTTGGGCGAAATCCGCGACGCGCGCGGCCAGGAGGCCCTTGTCAAGGCCCTCCATGACGACAATGACCGCGTCGTGCACTATGCAGCGGTCGCGCTCGGCCGGATTCGCAAGCCCGAGTCAATCCCCCATCTCGTCAAGCTGCTCAAGCATAGCCGCGAGACCGTGCGCTGTGCCGCGGTCCAGGGCCTCGCCGCCATCGGCGGCCCCGAGGTCGCCAAGCATCTTGCCAAGATGCTCGACGATAGGGACTGGGTGACGCGGCTGACGGCGGCGAAGGGGCTGGGCACGGTCAAGGAGAAGAGCGTCATCAAGCCGCTGGTCAAGGCGCTGCAGGACACGGAGTGGAGCGTGCGCCTGCACGCCGCGCTTTCTCTGGGCATGACCGGCGCGGTGAAGGAAGCCGTCCCGGCTCTGGCCAAGATGATGTCGGACCCCAAGCCGGCAGTGCGTCGCGGCGCGTGCGAAGCCTTGGGCCAACTCGGTGACAAGTCAGCCGTGGAGATATTGCGCCCGATGCTGAAGGACGACGACGAGCGAACCGCCGACTCAGCCCGCGCCGCCCTCGTCCGCCTCGGAGCGATCGCCCCGAGCCCCTAAAGCCCATACCGCCCTGTGCCCAGGCAGTGTGCCCCCCCTGAACAGTGGCCCCGACAATCTTGTCGGGGAAGGCCGTAGAGACGCCGCGACAGGATTGTCGCGGCCACGGTAGTTCCTTACTCATGCAAGAGACTGGGGGTGAGGTGTCGTTTCTCCCCCTCCCTCCGAGGGAGGGGGGTCTATCCATTACTCACATCTTGTGAGCAAGTCGTCAGAGCCGTTAAACCCCCGATAGGGGGCGACACAAGTGGCTGCGGGGCTCTTTGGGGGTCGGAAATCCGGGGGCTTGCGCCCCCGGCTAATGTCCGGCACCCCTTCGGGGTGCAAAGGCGAGACGGTCAGACCGCCTCGACTCCCTCCCCACCAAGATGTGAGTAATGCATAGCAGGGGGGTAGGACGCCGTTCGCCATCCCCCTCAGACCTTCACCCCAATCTCCGCCGCCACCGATCTCACGTATGCGACCGCCGCTGGGTATTCCTCCGCCGGCAGATGCTCCAGCATGACGGGCAAGTCCGGGTCGAGCCGCGCGAGGCCGGCGAGCAGCACCCGGTAGTCGAATGTGCCCACGCCCGGCCGGACCTCCGAGATGTGGACCAGGAAATCCTGGCTCATCAGCGCGTCCTTGGCGTGGCAGCTTTGCATGTATGGCCCGAGCTTGTCGAAGCACTCGTGCAGCAGCGCCGCGTTGTGGAAGTAACGCTCCGGGCTGTTGATCAGGTTCACCGGGTCGAAGTGCGCGGCAAAGCGCTCCCGTCCGATTGCGTCGATGAGCGCGAGATACGAATCCGCCGAGTCCGGGTACATCCACGGCATCGTCTCGAGCGTGTAGTACGTGCGCTTCGGCTGGACCGCGTCGATGATCTTCCGCACCGATTCGACGATCATGTCGAACGTGTCGTCGGTCAGGTCCGCGGCATCCGGCCCGTCCCACTTCTCCCCCCGCGAGCCGGCGATGTTCACGCAGCAACGCGCGCCGATTTCGTCGGCCAGCGCAAGCTGCGCCTGGCAGTGAGCCAGCGCCTGTGCCGCCGCGCCCGGGTCGGGGCTCATCGGGTTGCTCCACGCCCCCACCTCGGCGATCACGATGTCCGCATCCGCCGCTGCCCTCTCGTAGGCCCTGATGACATCTTGCGGCTGGTCGTTCCCCACCGGACAGTAGGCCGCGCGAAAGCCCTGCCGCTGCACGGCGGCGACCCACTCCTCCGGGCCGGTGTACTCGTCGAAAATCGGCGCTCCGAGTCTCATGCGAAGGTCTCGCCTTTCTCTGTCGCAGCCAGGAAGCGCGGGTAGGCTTCTTCCCACGCGTCGGTGTTCTGCGGCTCGTAGGTGATGACGTCGAACGAATTGCGGACGATCTCTCGGCCCTCTTCCAGGGACGAGATGTGCCCCAAAGCCAGAGCCTGCATCAGGATGTTGCCGATGGCCGTGGCTTCGACCGGGCCGGCGTGGACCGGCCGCCCCAGGGCGTCGGCGGTGAACTGGCACAGCAGGGCGTTTTGCGACCCGCCGCCTACGATATGGACGACACTGCGCCGGCGCCCGGTGATCTGCTCCAGCCGCTCCATGACCCACCGATACCGCAGCGCGAGGCTTTCGAGCGCGCAGCGCACGATGGCTCCCTTGTCCTGCGGGACGGCCTGGCCGGTGGAGCAGCAGAACTCCTGGATGCGCCGCGGCATGTCGCCGGGGCGCAGGAAGCTCGCCGCGTCCGGCTGCACGAACGACTGGAAGGCGGGCGCCGCCTCGGCCAGTGCCGTGATGTCGTCGTAGCTGAGGTCCTCTCCCAGCCGCTGCCAGGTCCGCCGCGATTCCTGCACCAGCCACAGCCCCATGATGTTCTTCAGGAAGCGGAACGTCCCACACACGCCGCCTTCATTCGTGATGTTGTTCGCCAAAGCATCTTCGTTCACGATCGGCTCGGTGATCTCCACGCCCATCAACGACCAGGTCCCCGAACTGAGATACGCATAGTCGTCGCCCTTGGCCGGCACGCCCGCGACGGCGCTTGCCGTGTCGTGGCACCCCGGAGCGATGACGGGGATGCTCCCCACGCCCAACTCGTCGGTGATCGTCGGGAGAAGGCTACCGATGATCGTGCCCGGCTGGACGATCTCGCCGAAGATCCCGGTCGGGATGCCCAGGCGCTCCAGCATGTCGAACGCCCAGTCGCCGGTGAGCGGGTTGTAACATTGACTGGTGGTGGCGATGGAGAACTCCGAGACCTTGTTCCCGGTGAACCAGAAGTTCAGCAGATCGGGGGTCAACAGCAACCGCTCGGCGATCTTGAGCGTGGGGGATTCCTGCACGACCATCGCCATGAGTTGGAAGACGGTGTTTAGCTCGATGAACTGGATGCCCGTCTGCCCGAAGATCTCGGCCCTGGGCACTCGACGGCAAGCTTCGTCGATCATCCCGGCAGTCCGGGCGTCGCGGTAGTGGTAGGGGTTTTCCAAGAGCCGGTCGCCCTTGCCGAGTAGCCCGAAGTCGACTCCCCACGTGTCGATGCCGATGCCCTGGATGTCGGCCCCGGACTGGCTGGCGGCCCCGATTGCGGCCTTCAATTCCCGGAAGATGCCCAGGATGTCCCAGTGCATACCGTCCGGCAGGATGACCGGGCCGTTCGGGAAGCGGTGGAACTCCTGCAAGGAGAGTTTGCCGTTATCGAGTGAACCGACGACGCCGCGCCCGCTTTCCGCGCCGAGGTCGAGTGCGAGAAACTGTGCTGCTTTGGACATGATGAATCACCTCTCGAAAGTCTGCAAGCGGTACGATTCGCCGTCGCCGCTATATCCCCTCCCGGCCGCCGAGGTATCTACCGGCGCGGCTCTTCCTCAATGTGTGTGGGTAGATGCCAGGAACTGGTCTTGGCCGGGGTCTTATATCAGGGCGTAGACGAAGCCGTTGTCGTTGCGTCCGCAGATAGGACGCTTGGCGCGAAGCGCCCCTCAGCCGGGCGCTTCAGCGTCCGGTTCAGGGCCGGCAGTTAGGGCCGTTTCCGTTCGCCAGGACGGGTGGCGGCGCAGCCGCCCAAGTCGTCGATGACGCGGGCCATAGG
>CAYWBK010000008.1:0-34900 GCA_964455745.1 uncultured Armatimonadia bacterium | reverse complement strand
CCCCGCCTGCGGCGGGGCCGGGCGTCCTGCGGACGCAACGGCACGGATAACGACCCCCGTGCCAAAGTAATCTGTTCAGCCACTGTCAAGCTCCCCATACACATTGAGGAAGAGCCTTTCGGCTGCAGGTATTTGTGATTGTGGCGCGAATATGGATGAGGTAATTACAAAAGTCGCTGTGTCGTCTGTAGGAGCGGTCTCCAGACCGCGATTGCCGTTAATACGTCGCGATAGAGACATGTTTTCGTCTCCATAGACGCTATTTTAGCACACTATGGGGTCCGGTCGCATTGCCGGGCACAGCCCGGCGCGGAGAGTGCTCCTACAGACTTTTGCAGTTGCCTCGGATGTTATGACAACGGCGGCAGAGACACCACCGCCGCCGAAGGGAAGATCTCGATGATTAGTGACGACAGATACCGAGGTGCTTTGTTCATCGTCGAGGGGATCGACGGGTCCGGCAAGAGCACCCAGATATCACTTCTGCACAAGTGGCTTCTTTCGCAGCGCTACAGCGTGTTCTTCAGCGAGTGGAACTCGTCGGACCTCGTGAAGCGCACGACCAGCCGGGGCAAGAAGAAGCACCTGCTCACTCCCCTGACGTTCAGTCTCATCCACGCGACCGACTTCGCGGACCGCACGGAGCGCAACATCGTGCCCCCGCTGAAGGCCGGCGCGGCAGTGCTTGCGGATCGCTACGTCTGCACGGCGTTCGCCCGCGATGTGTCGCGGGGCGTCGATCCGGCCTGGGTCCGCGCCATGTACGACTTCGCGGTACAGCCCACGGTGGGGTTTTACTTCCGAGTTCCCCTCGACGTGGCTCTGGGCCGCATTCTGGCCGGTCGGCCGGAGTTGAAATGGTACGAGGCAGGCATGGACCTCGGACTTTCCGAGGACCCTTACGAAAGCTTCAAGTTGTTCCAGGCGCGCATTCTGGAGCAGTATGAGAAGCTGGTCGAGGAATATGGGCTGCATGTCATCGACGGCACGCTGCCGATCTCGCAGCAACAAGAGCAGGTGCGCGAGATCGTCAGACCGTACCTGGACCGCGTCATCCGCCGCCCGGAAGATAACTGGATGGAGTAGTGATTCAGATGAAAGTCGAACCGTACTGGCTGCGACTGCCCGAACTGACCGAGGAATACTTCCCGGGCAAGCTGATCGTCCTCGAGGGGACGGACGGTGTCGGTCGATCGACCCAGACCCGGCTGCTCAAGAACTGGCTGGAAAGCTCGGGGCTGGCGGTATTCGATACCGGCCTGACCCGTTCACAGCTTGCGGGCCGAGACCTCAATGAGGCGAAACAGGGCCACACGATGGGCCCGCGAACGGCGCTTCTCTACTATGGCACCGACTTCGCAGATCGCCTCGAAAACGAGATGATCCCCGCGCTGAAAGCCGGGTACATCGTGCTGACAGACCGCTACATTTTCTCCCTGATCGCCCGGGCCCTGGTGCGCGGCGCGGACCGCGAGTGGATCGAGAAGCTCTATGGATTCGCGCTGAAGCCCGATCTCACGCTGTATCTGAAGGCCAGCCTGGACGAACTCTTGTCGCGCTGCCTTGCCAGCGGCGGCTTCGACTACTGGGAATCCGGCATGGACTACCTGCACGCGGAGACGATGTACGACGCGTTCGTCAAGCATCAGACCGCGCTCTTGCAGGAATTCGACCACATGTCGGATGAGTACGGCTTCGTTGTGGTGGATGCGAATCGCGGGATCAGGGACGTGTTCAACAGCCTCCGTAACGAGATCGCCACAGTGGTCGCGGACATGCTGCCCGGCGAGCAGCAGTTCACGGACTTCGTGGGGCAGTTCAGGCCGGTCGAAGACCAGCCTCCGACACATAAGACCGAACTCACCGAGATGCTGCGCGGCCTTCTCAGCGCGCTCGAAGAGGAGTAAGCCGATCCTGCCGGTTCGCCGCGCTTGAGGAGTTTTGCCATGCCCGCTGATGCACCGGATAAGTACATTGGTGTCGACGTCGGGGGGACCAACATCGTCACCGCGATCGTCACCCGCGACGGCGCGGTCCTCGCCCGCTGGAAACAAGACACGCGGCGCGGCGCCCCAAAAGAGGAGCTTTCCGCCCAGATCGCCGAGGCCGTGGAGGCCGTACTGAGAGAGGGGCAGCTCTCCATCGCCGACATCCAGGGCATCGGGATCGGGGTGCCTGGAGTCGTCGATGCGGACGCCGGGCACATCGCCGTTCTGCCGAACCTCAACATCCGCGACGTGCCCTTGCGGGACGAGATGACGGCGCGCTTTCCCGTCCCGGTGGCCGTCGGCAATGACGTGAATCTGGGCACTCTCGCCGAGAAATGGACCGGCGCCGCCCGGGACGTTCAGTCCGTCGTGGGTGTCTTCGTGGGCACCGGCATCGGGGGCGGCGTGGTCATCGACGGACGCCTGCGGACTGGCGCTTCCGAGGTCGCCGGCGAGATAGGCCACATGATCGTGCAACTCGACGGCCCCCTGTGCGGCTGCGGGAACCACGGCTGCTGGGAGGCTCTTGCCAGCCGCACGGCCATCGAACGAGACATCCGCCTCGCCGTCGAAAGCGGGGAAGCCACGTCGCTTTGCCCCTCGGGCGAGTGCCCCAGGGTCATCAAGAGCAGCACCCTGAAGAGAGCGCTCGCCGAGGGCGATCCGCTGACCGTCCGCATCCTGTCGCGGGCTGCCGAGGTCCTCGGGTACGGTGCGATGACGATCCGGCATCTCATCGACCCCGAGATGATCCTGTTCGGCGGTGGAGTTATCGAGGCGTGCGGGGACTTCATGCTGCCGATCATCCGCGATGTGGTGGCCGGCGACAAGCTGGACGTGGCTCGGGACAACCTGCGGATCGAGCGCTCGGAGAAGGGCGATGACGCCGTTTTCCTGGGCGCTGTCGCGCTGCTGCTGGGCCAACTGGGCACAACGCCCGCCGCCGGTCAAGTCTCGGTCGATCCCCCGACGCCGAAGCGAGTTGACAACCAGGCTGAGGCAAAGGTCGGTTACCCCGAAGTCACGGGATTGAGGTTTGGGACGGTGAAAATTGACGGCGAGAAGTTCGAGACCGATGTGGTCGTGTTCGCGGACGGCCATTTCGCCAAGCGCAAGAAGAAGGCCGTCAAGCGCAAGTACGGCACCTCGCACGTCATCGACGCGGAGGAGTTGGCTCGTGTGCTCCAGCCGATGCCCGATGAGCTGATCGTCGGCACCGGGATGCAGGACTCCGCGCGTCTGTCGCCGGATGCCGAGGAGTACCTCAGCAGCTCCGGCATCAAGTGGACAGCCCTGCCGAGCCCCGATGCGGTTGACGCATACAATCTGTCAAACGCGCGACGGGCGCTGTTGCTCCACGTAACGTGCTGACCGGACGGCAGGATCGGAAACGCTATCACGGGAGACGATTGCAAAAGTCTGTAGGAGCACTCTCCAGAGTGCGAACAGGCCGTTATTCCTGCTATTATGAAATAGATAGTGATTAATGTATGTCATTATGGCGGCATATTAACGGCAATCGCGGTCTGGAGACCGCTCCTACAGACAGACGACGCAGCGACTTTTGCAATCACCTCACGGGAGACGGTTCGCCTGTAGGAGCACTCTTCAAAGTGCGACAAGACCGCAACTGGGCATCCAGGTAACGTTCATCGTGTCGAGCGCACGTCATCATAGTGACACGTGAACGACAATCGCGGTCTGGAGCTCGCTCCTACAGCCTATTTGGCGACCTCCGCAATCACATCATGGCAAAGCCCCTACGCGCTACCAAGCTGAAGCCCGACATGCCGGTCTCCAAGGCGGCGGGCATTCTCGTGGGCGTGAAGGTCAGGGAACTGTGGCTGCGAGTCGATCTCGTTCGCAAGGGAGATATCGAGGGCGTCCACGACATGCGGGTGAGCGCCAAGCGCCTCCGCGAGACGCTGAGGATCTTCAAGCCGGTCATCCCGAAAAACGCCAGGTCGTCGGTCGACGATACGAATGAACTCAACGACGCCCTCGGGGAAGTGCGCGATCGAGACGTGCTTCTCCAGCACCTCGAGGCCCTTGGTCGAGATCGACCGGACGAGGCGGCGTGTCTTGTCGAAGCCATCCGCGATCTGGCAAGTGAACGCGAAGCTCACTTTGCCACGCTGATGGGCGTCCTGGACGACCAGCTTGGGAAGCGGCAGACCCCGAAGGCCCTACGGCATCTGGCCAAGGCGCTGGCGGGTCCGTCGCACGGTCCGGGCCGCGCACCCCTCCGCGAATTCGCTCACGTAGCCATCGCCCAGAGAGCCGCTCCGGTCTTCGCTGACACAGCAGCAGCCAAAGACCCCGCTAATCCGCTCGCCTTCCACGCGCTTCGGATACTGGTCAAGCGCCTGAAGTACGCCATCGAACCATTCCTGGAAATACTACCCCCGTCGATGGGCCGGGTCTACAGCCAAGTGTCCGAACTCCAAGAACTCATGGGGAACGTGCACGATGACGACGTGCTCATCGACGTGCTCGAGAAGCGCGCCCTCGAGGGGCTGACGACAGCCGATTGCGCGCCGATGCTCGGGCATCTCAGAGAGGCCCGGCACGAGCGACACACGCACGCGGTTGCCTTGCTCACCCAGATGGAGGACGCGGACCTGCAGCAGACGCTGCTTGACGCGCTGGACTGACCCGGCGAACAGCGCGGCATGAGGTCACGGGGAGTTGAGGGAATGTCACCGGCCGTGAGGGGGCAAGGCAGCACGGAGCGCGGCCTGAGCCGGATAGCGGAAGCTCACGATCTGCTGCAGCGCGTCGGCGAGGTCGGGCACGGCGAGCATGTCGCATGGCTGGCCGGACGCCTTTTCGACGCCTCGGCTGCGCTGCATGGGCTGGGCGCGGCGGAGCGCGAGCTTCTCATCTGCGCAGGGCTTCTCCATGACGTCGGCGTTTCGGTGTCCTTCGAGGGGCACCACAAGCACTCGCGCGACATCATCCTCCAGGCGGACCTACCGTCGTTCACTGACAGGCAACGCAGGATGATGGCTTGCCTGGCCCGATATCACCGCAAGGCAGGCCCCTCCCCCGCGCATTCGGCGTTCGCCGATCTCAAACCGGCCGACCAGCGAACGGTGACGAAACTGGCGGCCCTCCTGCGCGTCGCCGACGGGTTCGACCGGGAGCACGGCCATGTTGTGAAGCGCCTGCGCCTGGTGCAGACCGGCGAGGACGAGTGGACGCTGTACATCGAATCACCTTGGAGTCTCGCCACCGCGCTCTGGGCCGCCGACCGCAAGAGGGATGTCTTCGAGGCGGTGTTCGGCGTCCGCCTGCGGATCGTCGAGCAGCCCGACGGGCGCGCGGTCTCCCAGCACCGCTTCCCCTGAGCCGCGCGGCCTCGCCCCTCACCTGAAAGTGAAGTGGGTGCGACGCGGTGGAGTGGGCGCGCGACAATCCTGTCGCGCATAGGGCGGGCATCTCGCCCGCGGCCGTTTGCCTCGAGGTGGAGTGGGCGCGACAATCCTGTCGCGCGTGGGATGGGCATCTCGCCCGGGCGGGATCGTCTCAGAGTGCCGAGACCCCGGACATGAGAACTACCTGACTTTGGAGGAACCTGAGTGTTCAAGCGCATCATGGCTGTCGGGTGGCTGGCGTTGGCGATTGCAGGCGGCGGGCGGGCCGCGTTCGCTCTGCCGGTGATCACGATTCCGAGAGTGGACAAAGCCCCCACGATCAACGGCGACATCGACCCGAAAGAGTGGGCGGCGGCTCAGCACCTGTCGCCTTTCGTGCTGCTGGGCGGGCGCGGCACGCCCTCGCTCCAGTCCGATGTGATGCTGGAATATGACAGCAAGGCCCTCTACATCGCGGCCTATCTCCTGGACCCGCAGCCCGACAAGCTGAAAGCCGAGGTCCTCGACAGGGACGGCCCGGTGTACTCGGACGACTCTTTCGAGATGTTCTTCGACACCGAAGGCAAGCGCCAAAACTATGCGCACCTCGTCGTGAACCCCAAGAACACGCAATTCGACGAGGCCAACCACGATAAGAGTGTGAACTACGAGTGGCAGAGCAAGACGTCTATCACCTCGGACGGGTGGCGCGTCGAAGTCGCCCTGCCTTTCGCGGGCGGGGTCGCTCCCCAGCCGGGAGAGGCCTGGAACCTGTCAGTATGCCGCAACGCGGTCCGGGTCAGGGAGGCCTCCTGCTGGTCGCTGGACCGGCAGTCTTTCCACGAGCCCGAGAGCTTCGGAGTGCTGGTATTTGGCACGGCTCCGGTGCGTTGCCTGATCGACGACCTCGGGAAGCGCTGGCTGGGGCAGAACACGCTGCGGTTCCAGGTCGCGAACCCCGCGAAAGCGGCGGCGACTTTCAAGGCAAACGTCAAGGTGGTGGGCGGCGACAAGCGCGGGGAGAGTTATAATGCCCGGACTCTCACTCTCGCCGGCCACGCGAAACTGGATGCCTCCGTGGCCTACAAGGTCGCGCAAGACGGCTTGGGCAGCGTCACCTTCTCGCTGACGGACCCCGCAGGCAAGGCCTTCTACCGCACTGCAGCCTACCCCATCGACATTCCCTCCGCATCGGTGAACATCGAAGCCACCGAGCGCGCGCTCAGCGCCGCCATGTCCGGCTGGGCCGGGCTTCCCAAGTCGGCGCTCAAGGATGAATTGCAGGGGGAACTGGAGGCCCTCTCCGCCTCCTGGAAGAGCGCCGCCGACCGCTACCGCGGGAGAGAGCGGATGACCGGCGCCGAGCTTAGCGCCCTGAAAGCCGATGCGGCCAAACTGGAAGCCGAGGCGACGCGTATGCAACGCAAGATCGACACCGCCAGAGGCGTCGGCGGAGCACCCGGCGAGTTCGGAGTCGGGGCTGCCGCCATCACCCGTCACGTGATGCCCGACGACCTGGACGTCACCATCGGCAAGCCCGTTCACATTGATGCCTGCCGCAATGAGTGGCGCAGCGCGCAGATCGCGATCCTTCCCTTTGACAAGGAAGTCAAGGGAGTCACAGTCTCGTGCGGCGACCTGGTGGCCGACAAGGCAGGGGCGCGCGTCCCCGCCGCCGAGGTGCAAACGCGCCTGGCGGACCTGGCGCCGGCCGTCAGACCGGGTGATCCCGGCGACGCAGTCCGCCAGTGGCCGGACATCTTGCGAGACAACGCAGGGCCGTTCGACCTGCAGCCCCGGCAGACTCGCTGCGTGTGGCTCACCGTCCACGTGCCGGAGAACACGGCTCCCGACACGTACCGGGGCAGCGTGGTGTTCAAGACGGCGGGTGCGGAGCGGAGCGAACTGCTCGTCGAAGTCTCGGTACATTCGCCTGTCGCGCCAAAGCCACAGGAGTACCGGCTCGGGGTCGACTTCTGGCAGGACACCGACAGGCTGGCGTCGGAGTATAAGGTCGAGCGGTGGAGTGCTGACTGGTGGAAGCTGGTGGAGGCCTACCTCACGGACATGGCGGCCCACGGGGAGGATGTCATCCAGGTCGACAGGTCATACTTCGACTGGCGGCGAGCGGAGAACGGGGTGTTCTCGTTCGGGTACGACCGCTTCGACCGGTACGTGGACCTGTGTCTGAAGCTGGGCATCAGACATCACATCGAGTATCTGCAGATGTTCGACGGCCGTGGACCGTCGCAGGTGACGTACACTCTCGCCGACGGCTCCGAACAAAAGATCACTACGAACCCCGGCGATGATGCCTACAACGTCGCCTGGCTCGCGTTTCTCAAGGACTTCGCCGCGCATTTGAAGGCCAAGGGCTGGTGGGACATGCTCTGGGTATGCCCCACCGATGAGCCGCAGGACGTATACGGTGTGCCGACCCTCACCCGGTTCGAGCAGGCGTGCGGCCTCCTCAAGCTCGCCGACCCGGGCTACAAGGTCACGGTCGCCCTCGACTCACTGGAGTCGGCGCAGCGGTTGGCCCCGGTGGTGGATCGCTTCGTCTTCAAGCTGCGGGAGGATGTGTACAACCGGCCTTTCGCCCAAAGCCTGCTCGCGCAGGGCAAACGCGTGGAAACGTACATCTGCTGCCATCCGGATCGCCCGAACAGCTTCATCACATCCGACGCGATCGACCAGGTCATCATCGGGTGGCTGTGCTATCGCGAGGATTTCGCCGGCCTGCTGCGCTGGTCATACATGAACTGGCCGGCTGACGTGTGGCACAAGCCCGAAGGCGATGGCGCACTCCCGCCGGGAGACCTGTTTGTAGTCTACCCGGGCGAAAAAGGCCCGATCTCATCGACCCGCTGGGAACGGCTGAGAGAGGGGTTCGAGGACTACGAACTCCTGCGCCGACTTCGGGACAGCGTGGCTGCGGCGTGGAAGACGGGGCATAACAAGGAGGCCATCGCCGCCGAGCAAGCCCTCAACGACGCGGTGGCGACGGTGTGCGGCCCTCACCTCGGGGGCCTCACCCAGTACACCACCGACCCGGAGGTCTATGCGCAGGCGAGAGCGAAGGTGCTGAAAGCGCTTGAGACACTGCCGGCGAACTCGCCGTAGCGTTGGCGGAGGCACGCGGGTCGCAAGGGCCGTTCTGTAGGAGCACTCTCCAGAGTGCGACCGGCGAGCATCATGTGCTCGGACGAGCGCCTGTCATGGAACGCAATCCGCGGCGGCGGCGGGCGCCAACGGCGGTCGCGGTCTGGAGACCGCTCCTACAGCCCTTCAGCAGGCGTTCTGCGTAGCGAGCGGCGCGGCGGGCTTGCGGTAGAGCAATGCGAGTACGAAGCCCAGCGTCAGCATCCCGGCGGCAATCTGCAGCGCTGTGGAGAACGTCCCCGACTGCTTCTGCGCGTACTCCATCAGCACCGGGCCGACGACGCCCCCCGCCGACCACGCGAGAAGGACCTTGCCGTAGATCGCTCCCAGGCACTCGGGACCGAACGTGTCGGCCACGAAGGCCGGCATCGTCGCGAATCCGCCGCCGTAGCATAGGAGAATATAGCAGCAAGCCGCCGTGAACAGCACAGAAGATGACAGACCGGGGAGAAGCAGCAGCACGGGGACCTGGGTGCCGAGCATCAGCAGGAAGACGGTCCGCCGCCCGATGCGGTCGGACACCGACGCCCACAGGATACGACCGAACCCGTTGCACAGCGAGGTGACGAAGATCACGGTGCCAGCCGCTAGTGCACTGAGGCGGACTTGGCTTTGCGCCATAGGCGAGAGATTGCTGATCAGGGCGATCCCCGCCGTCACATTGATGAACAGGATGCCCCACAGCAGGTAGAACTGGTTCATCCTCACCGCAGACGCCACGTTGCATGAAAGCCCTGAAGCGAGCGAGCCATTCGCCGCAGGCGACCAACCGGCGGGCATCCATCCCTCCGGCGGGTTGTTGAGCCACATCGCCGCCGCTGTCAACACCACGAGGATGACAGCCCCGGTTGCGTAAAACGTGTTGGGCACGCCGATGCTCTGGATCAGGCCGGGGGCGACTTTGCCCATTATGGCGGCGCCAAGGCCGAACCCCATCACCGCCAGCCCCGTGATGACCCCTCGCTTGTCAGGGAACCAGCGAACCAGCACCGCAATCGGCGTCACATAACCGAGGCCGTTGCCGATTCCGCCGAGGACGCCGTAGCCGATCCACAGCAGCCACTTGCTACCGATGGCGTCCGCGACTCCGGCCAGTATGGTGCCCAGCCCGAAAAGCACCGCCCCCGTGATCGCCACGTTCCGTGCCCCCGAGCGGTCGACGAACCGCCCGCCGAAGGCCGCGGCCACGCCAAGGACGGCGATCAGGATCGTGAAGGTCAGGCCGACATCGGTGTTCGACCAGCCGTGAGCCTCCATCAGGGGCTTCTTGAAAACACTCCATGCGTACACGATCCCAAGCAGCATCTGCATGAGAACGCCCGCGCCGGCAACGCTCCAGCGCTGTTGGACTCTCGGGACATTCGTTTCGGAGGCGGCCATCGGTACACTCCCTCGATCCGGGATGCAATAAGCTCGAGCCCGAAGCTCAAACCGAGCGCAGTGTTTCTCCCCCGTCACGCGCCATTCCTCGCTGCGGGTAAATGACGTCTGGAGAAGATTCTACGCGCCGCCCACGATCTGCACGTCCTGGATGCGAAGGCTCGGGAACACGCTGCCCGGCTCCCGGCGAGCATCGGATGACACGGCGTCGATGTGCTCGAGCATCTCGAAGACATCGCTGCCGATCATGGTCGTTTCCACCGGATGGGTGAGTTGCCCCTTCTCGATGCGGAACCCGAAGTCGATGGTAGCCGAGATGTCGCCACTGACCATGTCCGGCTGGATGCCGGCGGAGTTGATGTAGATGCCATCCTCAACTTCAGCGATCAGCTCCGCTTCGGTCTTCTCGCCCAGCGCCACCTGCAAATTGCTGGCCCCGATGCCGCCGCGAGCGGCATGGGCGGTATTGCGGACTTTGGCCTTATTGGCGGTATAAGAGTTGTGCAGGTAGGTTGTCAGCACGCCCGCGTCGATCAAAGCGCGCCGAACCTTCGGTTGCCCCTCGGCATCACATCCGCCCGACATCAGGCCCGCCGGCACGAAAGGCTCCTCATTCACAGTCACACACGTCGCGGCGATGCGCTCGCCCTCTTTGCCCATCAGGTAGGACCGCCCGCGCTGGATGCTTTCGGCATTGGCCGACCCGATCACGCCGGCGAGCAGGTCCTGGCCCGCCATCGGACCGAGAACGAGCGTGAACCTCCCTGTCGGGACATGCCGCGCGCCGAGATAGCGGAGCGCCTCAACCGTGGCAATGCGCCCGATGCCCTCCGGCACGAAATCCTGCCTGCGGCGGGCGACATCGAATTCAAAGTAGCTGCCCGCGTCATCGCCGCGACGGACGACGGCCTGCATGGACATGTCGACGAGAGTTCCCCGGTGCGTGAAGGCCACGCCGGTCGAGGTCGCCGTCGCGTGCTCTCCGACGCTGTACCCCGCCCCCCCGGACAGCACAGCCTCCGCGCACACTTCGCGTGCCTCAGCGATAGCCATCTGACACCACTTCACCGCCTGCGCAGCCTCCAGGCCCGCCACTTCGGGGCAAAAGAGGTCAGGGACGATGTCGAAGGGCTGCGGGTCGGGCAGCGCGACGAAATCCGGGTCGCCGTGCGTGGCCTTAGCGAGGGCGGCGGCTTCCGCCCCACATCCGCGGATGACGCTTTCCTCCAGGCGGTCCGCCGAAGCCAGTCCAACGCCCCCTCGGTGAAAGGCCCGCACCCCGATGGCGTACTCGCGCACGACCTCACACTCGCGGATACTGGATTTCTCCACCTCGACCCCCACGTGCAAAACCTGCGCGACGGTCGCGTCCGCCCATTCCGCCCCCGCTCTCATCGCGGACTGTACGGCCAGTTGTGCCATGTCTTTCAAATCCATCTGCATACTCCACAAGGCGTCGTTTTCAACGCAGTTATGATCGCTACATACATCCCGTCCAGCCTCCCTCGCGCCCGGGCAAACCGTACTTGGGTCTACGCCTCCTGCCCGCCAACCACAACGTCACGAATGCGCAGGTGCGGGCCGCCGGAATCGACCGGCATTCCCTGGCCGTCCTTGCCGCACATCCCGCCAAGCTCGAACGAAAGGTCATCGCCCACGGCCGTCACGTTCTGCAGCGTCTCGAGCGTCAGGCCCGAGATGCACACGTTCCGGTAGTGCTGCCCCAGCTTCCCGTTCTCAATCGCGTAGGCGTGCTCGACATTGCAGGTGAACTGGCCCCGCGCAGTCATCACATATCCCCAGTGACCGCCGGCCAGGTACAGGCCGTGTTTCATGTCGGCCATCATCTCATCGAAGGTGCTGGTCCCCGGCACGATCATCGTGTTGCTCATCCGCACGATGGGCGGGAACGAGTGCCCCTGCGCGC
Organism: uncultured Armatimonadia bacterium; assembly: GCA_964455745.1. Taxonomy (GTDB): domain Bacteria; phylum Armatimonadota; class Zipacnadia; order Zipacnadales; family CAYWBK01; genus CAYWBK01. The sequence goes on along the minus strand of CAYWBK010000008.1, from coordinate 23,087 downwards.
GGGCGGCCCCGTTCGGGCGACAGCCGAGCCGAGCCGCGGTCTCGAGGCTGTGCAGATAGCCTGTCAGCTTGCCGTTCTCGACCAGCACATGTCGCTCGGCAGGGACGCCCTCATGGTCGTAGCGGAACGAACCATTCAGACCGGGCAGCGTCGGGTCGTCGACGATGGTCACCAGCTCCGACGCAACCTTTTGGCCCATCTTGCCTTCAAGGATCGAGTCTCCGGCCCACACCGCATCGGCCTCGCAATTGTGCCCGAAGGCTTCGTGAACCAGAAGCCCGCAGATCAGGGGGTCAACGATGACATCGAACTTCCCGGCCGGCGCGCGCTCCGCACTGAGCAGGGCGATAGCCTTGCGGGCCGTCTCCCCGGCGAATTGATCCGGCTCCAAGTCCTGGATCATCTCGTACCCAGCGAGATTCGCGCGGCTCTTGGAACTCCACTGGCGGATGTCGCCATCCTGTGCGGTTGCGAACACCGATATGCTGCACCTGACGGAATCCTGCTCGAGGTAGGTGCCGAACGTGTTGGCAATCACGAGGCTCCCGCCGCCGTCCCGGTAGTTGGCAATCGAGTTCGTGATACGCTTGGCGTCAGCGCCTCGCAGCGATTTCTCGAACTCGAAGATCCTCGCCACCCGTTCCTCGAGGGGCACTTCGCGTGGGTCGATCTGTCGCGGCGTCACCACGGTGTCCACGACTGGGTCCACCGTCGCGACCATTCCGGGGTCGCTCACGCTCGCGCTTGCCAGGCGGGCCATCTCGACGCCGTCTCGCGCGCACTGGAGCAGTTCGCCCTCCTCCACGCGGTTCGTGGTCGCAAAGCCCCACGCGCCATCGACGAGCACGCGCAGGCCCGCGCCGATGGATCGTCCGCTGGATATGCGGTCGGCGCGCCCATCCTGTACCGAAACGCTGGTGCCGGCCCCGTCGGTGACGCGGATGTCCGCAAATTGCGCGCCGCCGGCCAGCGCCGAATCCAGGACTTTTTGTAGCATGTCACGCATGATATTCCTCGTGCCCCAATGCGATATGATTGTTATTGCCGTGCCCCTGCCGCGATCCTCTAACGCTGTGTCAGCAGTCGGTCTTTAGGTACGGGCCTATAAGGGCCAAGCACATTAACGGCCTATACGTCCGGGGGGCTTGCAGCCCCCAGACCCCCGCATCCCCAAAGACCTTTGACGTTGGAGATCGCGGGGGTTTGGGGGCTGCAAGCCCCCAAGGCGTTAAGGCCGTTCAACGATCCTGCCGTCGACGTCGCGCCGTCCTGATCTCTTCCGCCAGCCGATAAAGCCGGTACCATGAGGGCTTCAGTACCAGATCGTACTCGCCGATGTATTCAATGTACCGGGCTCCGAAGCCTCGCTTGAACCGGTTGAGGCCCGACAGGCCTTCCTCCGTCGCTCCGGGCCCTTCGGGTGCGACTCCCCGCATGTCATAGATCGTGCAGCCTTGCTCCTTCGCCCACCGCATCATCTCCCACTGAATGAGATGGTTCGGCATCACGTCGCGGTGTAGATTGGATGAGGCCCCGTAGACATACCAGCACTGTCGCCCAAGGGCAAAGGCGATCGTGGCGGCGAGCAGTTGCCCCTCATGCCGCGCCATGAACATCCGCGCGAGGCCGGCTTCGATCAGCAGGTCCCAAATATCCTCGAAGTAGCTACGCCCCCGGACCGTGAAACCGTCACGTTGGGCGGTCTCCAAAAGCAGGCTGTGGAATGCGGGCACATCGTCGCGGACGCACTCCCTACTGACCTCCACACCGCGCTTCTCGGCCAGCCGGATGTTATAGCGCCATTTATTCTTGAAGCTGGCGAAGAGGTCGTCCTCCGGGGCGGAAATGTCGACCTTCATCACGTACCGAGGCTGGACGCCTCCGAAATGCCCCCCCTCACCCGAAGCGACAAAGCCGGAACCGCGCAGGGCTGCTGGCGTGGTCACGTCATCGCCCATTTCCACGGCGGGGTCGATCTTGAGGACCATCCCCTGACAACGGCGGACGGCTCGGGTGATCTCATCGACGAGTTCAGCCCAAAGCTCGCGATCGGCGAAGTCCACAATCGGGCCGCGAGGGCAGTATATGAGCGACTTGCCCACCAGCGGCATCCGGCGCGCCAGCAGCATCGCGCAAGCGGCCAAGTTTCCCGCTCTCTCGACCGCTACGGGCAGCATTTCCCACCCGGTGCGGGTCTTGAGCTCGCCCCACTCCCAACACTGCAGGACATCCCCATGCGGGCACGCGGCGACGAGTTGATCCCATTCGGCCCGTCTGGAGTGCGGCACGATCATGCTAAACCACCAGGCTCGCGCAGGTCAGTCGGAGTTGACTGCCTCCTGCGCGAAGGCCCCCTCATTCAGGTTGAAAGCGGCCGCCAGGATCTTGCCGGCCACCGGAGCCGCGACCGTCCCGCCATGCCCGCCCTCGGAGACGAACACGGTGACGGCATACTGTGGGTCATCATACGGCGCGAAACAACAGAACCAGGCATGTGGCGGCTTACCGGGAACGGTCTCAGCGGAGCCGGTCTTGCCGGCTGCCGGGATTCCCAGGCGCGCCAACGCCGCAGCCGTGCCGCCCCGGCCGATGACGGCCTGGCGCATCGCTCGCCGCACTATCTCGAGGGTCTCCGCCTTGACGGCGACCTTCCGCGCGGGCGCGGCGTCGGTGAGGGTCGGCTGCACGCCCCAGGACTGCGGCCAGGCAACCTTCTTGACCAGGTGCGGATGCACCAGTGTGCCCCCGTTCGCGACGGCCGCGGTCACGACCGCCATCTGCAGCGGTGACACGACGACGTCCCCCTGCCCGATGACCATGTGGAGCGTGTCGCCGAGACGCCAAGGCTCGTGTCGGGCGTCCAGTTTCCAGCGCTGGTCCGGCACGACGCCGTCGATCTCTCCGGCAAGCCCGAGCTTGGTGGACTCACCCAGGCCGAACCTGCGAGCGTAATCGGCGATGGCGTCACTCGTCAGGCCGTCCTCCAGACACAACTCGTAGAAGAACACATCACAAGACTCGGCCAACCCGCCGAGGAAATCGACGGTTCCGTGTCCTTGCGGCTTCCAACACCCGAATCGCTGGTGCGCCCGCCCCTCATGGATGGCGCCGGTGCAGGTGAAGGAAGTCGCCGTCGTCGCACGGGTGGTCTCCAGAGCCGCGCACGAGGAGATCATCTTGAAGATCGAACCCGGCGGATACCCCCCTGCCACCGCCTTGTTCATCATCGGCCTACGCGGGTCGTTGTTCAGACTGGCCCACTCTTCGGACGAAAACCCGTGCACCCATTTGTTCGGGTCGATGCTGGGGTAACTGGCAAGTACGAGGACCTCGCCTGTGTGCACATCAAGCATCACGGCAGCGGCGGTGCGGCTGTCACCGGCGGCACTGGCGAGGGCGTCCTCGGCGACCTTCTGGAGCCTGGCATCGAGCGACAGATACACCGATGCGCCCTGGGCCGCCGAGCGGCTCTCGACAACCCGCAGTTCGCGCCCGGTGGCATCGACTTCATATTCGTCGCGACCGCGATAGCCTTGCAGCATCGGTAGCGGCGGGTCCGAGGAACGGTCGAGTTCGCAGAGCGCCTCGACGCCCTGTTGGCCGTAGACCGAGTCCCGGGCGTAGACGGGATCAGGCAGCCGGGGCCGGGGGTCCGCGGCGTCCTGCTCCGGCTGGGGGTAATCCAGGTCCTTCACTTTCTCGTATTGCAGGGCGGTCACGGGCCTCGCGTAGCCGAGGGCGTGGCCGGCAAGTGTGCCGCAGGGGTAGTACCGGGCGAAGTTATCGTGGATGACGATACCCGGCAGCTCCAGGCGATGCTCCTCGATCTGCGCCATCGCCGAGAAGGGCACGTCATCGCCGATCTTCGGCAGCGGAACGGCCTCCAGCACATTGCGTTTCTTGCACTCGGTGATGGCCGTGCGCAGCGCCGCCGTCGATACCCCCATGTAGCCCGCCAGGCGCGGCAGCATCTTCTCGAGGTCGGCGGACTTTGGTGGCAGATCGGAGCCTACCACGCAGACCGAGTACACCGGGCGGTTCTCGGCAAGCACCCGCCCCTCCCGGTCGAAGATAAGCCCTCGCGGCGCGGAGTGACGGACGATGGCCGTCTTGTTGCCCACCGCCTGCCGGGCGTAGCCGGGCCACTGGGTGAGCTGTAACACCCAAAGCCGCGCCACCAGCATGAGCAGCAGCGCGGCCGCAAATCCCCCGAGGATCTTGATGCGAACGAGAAAGGTCATGATCGCGAGGCCCACGGAGGGCCCAGGGTCTCACTCACCCGGCGCCGGGGCAGAGGGCTTGTGGTGGCCGGACGACGAGCCGGACCCACTGCCGTGCCTGGAGCCACCGTGTATGGTACACACACCAGTCGGCCCGGTGCCGGCTGGGAAAGTCTTTTCGACAGTCTGCGGGCAATACGGCCCGGCGATTTGCCCGGACTCCACGCAGATCGTGAGCGTTCTGCTTCCTCCTGAACGTGTGTGCCCTGAGCTTGCGTCCCCTGTATGTGCGCCTCCCGCCGATTTGTGCATGGTACACGGCCCCGGCATCTTCTCGCCGGGACGCAGAATCTTCTCTACCGTTCGGGGGCAGTAGGGCCCGGCGATGCCCCCGGAGTCCACGCAGATGGTCACGGACCGGGTCTCGTTATCCTTGGTCTTGTTGTCCTTGCTGTCCTCGTCCGACTTGGTTTCGGTGACGCCTGAGCCTTCGGGGAATTTACCGTTCCTGCCGAGTATCTCCATCGCCTTCTTCATGAATTTGGCCCAGATCGGAGCCGCCAGCCCGCCGCCACTGGCATCGTGCATCGGCGTGTTGTCGTCGTTGCCGAGCCAGATGGCCGCGCACAGGTCGGGTGTGAAGCCGACCCACCAGACGTCCCGCTCCCCCTGCGTGGTTCCGGTCTTGCCGCCGGCGGGATAATCCAACTGCGCCCTCTGCCCCGTCCCGTGAGCGATGACGCCGTGCAGCATAGCGATCATATCGATAGCCGTATCGGGCTGGATGACCCGCACCTGCTCGGGGTCGTCGTGGACGAGAGTATCGCCGCGCCAGTCCGTGATACGCGTCCACATCCGCTTTTTCGGCCGCAAACCGCCCGACGCGAAACAGCAATATCCGGCTGCCTGCTCGAGCGGGGACAGCTCCGATGCTCCCAGCGACAGAGACCACGTGGGACGGAGTCGCTCGATATCGATGTCAAGCATCCGCGATGCGTACTGGCGCACCTTATCCAGCCCGACCTTGCGCGTGACCCGGACGGAAACGAGGTTGACTGACTGCGCCAGAGCCTCCCGCAGCGTATAATCTCCGCTTTGGTGAGGGGTATAGTTCTGCGGGGTCCACGTTTTGCCGCCACCGAGGTCGATGGAGATCGGGTCGGCGCTGAAGGTGGAGCTTGGACCGTAGCCCGACTCCAACGCCGTCGCCCAGATGTAGGGCTTCATCGAGGAACCGGGTTGGCGACCGGGGTTCGGGGGTGTCGGCTGAGCGCGGTTGAACTGCGTCTTCTCGTATGGCCCCACGCCACCCATCATCGCGAGCACGTCGCCGTTCTGCACGTCCACGCATGCCATCGCGCCCTGCCCCACCAGCCCTCCCTTTAGATTCCCGTCGGCGCGCAGCTCCTCGACCCCTTCGCTGAGGTACTTGTCGGCGATCGCCTGCAGGCGCACGTCCAGCGTTGTGTAAACGCGAAGGCCGCCCTCGTAGACATTATCCTGCCCGTACTGTGTGCAAAGATTCTGGATGACCAGGTGGGTGAAGTACGGAGCGCCCAGGATGGAAACGCTGTGCTCCTTCAAGGGCACCAGCGCCTTGGTGATGCTTTCCTTGTCGGCGGTCTTGTATTGGTCCTGAGTGATGTAGCCATAGCGCAACATCGCCTGGAGCACTTCCCGCCGGCGCTCTTTCGCCTGGTCGCGGCGCCGGTACGGGGAGTTCCAAGTGGGCGATTGCGGGAGGCCGGCCAGCAGCGCACACTGGGCCAGCGTCAGGTCCTTGAGGTCTTTGCCGAAGTACAGCTTCGCCGCTGTCTTGACGCCGTAGGCGCCGTGGCCGTAGCAAACCTCATTGAGATACATCTCCAATATTTCATCCTTCGAGAACCTGCGCTCTACCTCGAAGGCGAGAAGCATCTCCTTCAGCTTGCGCATAAGCGTGCGATCTTGCGTGAGCCAGATGCACCGGGCCAACTGCTGGGTGATGGTGCTGCCGCCCTGCTGAATGCTCTGGCCCCGGAGGTTGACCCAGACTGCACGAGCAATACCACGCGGGTCGACCCCACGGTGACGGTAGAAAAGGTGATCCTCAACGGCGATTGTGGCGTCGATGATCGGCTTGGGGATGTCCTGCAGTGAGATCGGCTCGCGATCTTCTTTGTAGATGCGCGCGAGCAGCGTGTGATGCTCGTCTCCGTCTTTCTGTCGCTCCGTGGAATAGATCTCTGTGGTCACGCGGGGGCGGTAGGTGATGAGGTCCGTGCTGGCAGGCAGGGCGGCGCGCAGGCTCGCAAGCGCCCCGCTCACAAAGGCGAAGCCCACGATGAGCACCACGAGCACCGCTGCATTCAAGTATCGGAGGGATTGGCTGACCCTCATCTGGGACGCGTCGGAGGACATGCGCACTTGTTCACCGGGCCGATTATACACGATATTGCCAACATGCGGAAGCGGCCCGGAGTTCCGGCAGAAGGTCGCTGAGGGCGATGGTGGATGGCGCAGGCCGGGGCGTCAAGGATGCGCGGGGAACCTGCCCGGCGACCTTCCACATCGAACCCGTGGTCGGGAGGTGCCACGGCACGGCTAATCCGCCCCGTGTCGTCCCCCCCTGAAGAACCGGGCGTACTCGGCCTGGAGGGCATCCTGTGCCTGGTAGTACGCGTCCCATCCCCCGGTAGGCTGGAGGATTTTGAGCTTCGAGAGCGGCGGCTGGCCCTCGGGCGGGGGAACGTCGGCCCGCACGCTGTAGGACGCGGACAGCGCGCAAAGAGAGGCCTGAACCTCGCTGGAAAGCGCGAAGTCGACGAACAGCTTCGCGCAGTTGGGATGCGGAGCGTCCGCCGCGATGGCGACCGGCCCCAGCATCATGGGAAGCCCCTCGGATGGGATGATGGCCGCGACCGGCTGGTTCCGAACCCGCGAGGCCTGGTATACACCCGCACCGGTAACGCCGCTCGCCACCGTGATCTGACCCGCCACGAGCGCGTCCATCAGCTCGCCGGCCGTCCTGAAGACCCGGGGGTTCTGCTCGGCCAGCTTGCGCCAGTACGACATCCCGTACAAGTCTCGCAGGAAGTAATACTCGGTGTATGCCGTGCCGGCGAGGGCCGCGTCTTTAAGCCCCAGCTTGCCGCGCCACTTGGGGTCGGTCAGGTCCTCCCAGGATTTGGGCGCTTCCTGCGCCTTCAGACGCCGGGTATCGTAGGCCATGCAGAGCGTGACCGCCCGCATCGCCGTCCAGTAGCCGGGGTCCTTATATGCTTCGGGTATCGCCTTGTCTTCAGAGGAGACGTAACGATACAGTTCGCCCCTTCGCTTCAGGTCGATGAACGCCGCCACATCGAGAACGTGCAGGACATCGCACTGGACCTTCCCGGACTTGATCTCCGTGTCGGTCTGCCGGGCGACCTCGAAGGTGCTGCTGCGCACGAGATGGGTCTGGATGAACGGGTAGGTCTTCTGAAACTGCGCCAGCAGCGTCTTGGCCGTGGCCCCCGGTAGCGATGTGTACCAGTTGAGTTCGCCCTCAGCGCGCGCCTGCTCGACGATCTTGTCGTGCGCGACGGCGTTGCCGTGGTCCCCATTCTCCGTGACCGTGACCAGAATCTCCTCATCCGACCGGCGAGAGGGGCATCCGGCCAGCAGGACGCAGACAGCCACGGCTGCGGCAAGTCCCGCCTGCCACACGACTCTCTCGCGCGTTCGATCCGCGTCACCATGCCGCATAGCTGTGATTTCCGCGCCTTTGCGCGGGCACCTGCAGGGCCTCATTCTTCACCGCCCACGGCCGCCTGCCCCAGGTCATTGTCAGGCTCCCCGGGCAGTATCCGATACCCCGGCAAGCCCTCCGCTCTCGGCTCCGTCCTCACCAGCCCTGCGAGCGATTCGTACACCTGCTCGGTTGCGATGATCTCTCCCTGTGCATCACCGGGGCCCTCCGGTCCGAACAGGTCCGACCACAGCTTCGCGATCGCGCGGCTGTCGACGACCCCTGTTGCGCTTTCCGGCACACGTGCCACCGCCTGAAAGCAGGCCACCTCAGTCTCCTCGGCGATGGCCTGCAAATCGAGCGCCGACAATGTAGCCCGCAGGGGATCGTCGGCTTCCTCGCCCTGCGTGCCCCAGCGGGCCACGAGCAGGCCGTCATAGCACCCGTCGATGACGCCCTCGTAGGCATGGGCGGAGGCCACGAAGGCGTCCACGAACGCCCGAAGCGATTCTGTGGCGTTCGAATCGAGGGCAATCAGGGGGATTTGCGCGATCAGGACGACCGTGGCGCTTGGCGAGATTTCATCGCTTGTCGCGGCGTCCGTCTGCCCATCGGCTCGCGCACGAAGCGCCTGCCCGACCAGAGACCCGATCAGTTCGTCTCGGGTTGCGTCCGCCGAGCGCAGATCGGCCACGATCAGGCCGAGCGCGCGGGCGATCCCCTCGGACTGCTCGTCGCCGGCGGCCACAACGGCAACATCCCGATCCCCTGCCGAGACCTTGGCGACAGCCCGGGCGACCACCTCGAGCGGGCGAGTGATGTTCCCGATCAGGTGGGTGCTGACCACGATGCCGATTCCGGCTATCAGGAAGGCCAAAGCGCCCATCCGGGCGACGATCTCGGTGATCGCCTGATTGGCGATGCTGCGTTTGCACCCCATCTTGACAGAATATACCGGCTTGCCGTCCCTGACAATTTGCGCAGTGACGGGCACCACGTCGTACTCCTGAGATAGTTGCCCGGTGGCAGCGAGGTCCAGGAACTGCTTGGCGACATCCCCCTCGGACGCCTGCACGTGCACTCCGGCGCTATTGACCAGCGTCACCCGGCGGTTCAAAGACAGGGCGACAATGTTTCCGTGCTCGTTCACCAGCGCCGCGTACACAACATCGATGGTGTACAAGTCACCCTGGATCTCGGTCCCCACAACCAGGTCCATGTACTGCTGCAGCGCCGCCGGCGGCGGCATCTCCGGCAGGCCCGCCAGTTGGACCAGCATCGTGGCAACGCGGCCCATGACCAGTCGCGTCTGTTCGGTGACCACCTGCGTTGTGTGCCGGATGGCGAGGTAGGTTAGCGGGAAGACCGTGGTCACCACTACGATGGACGTGAACACGGCCATCCGAGTTCGGAGAGAAGCGCGTGTCGCCGACCTGCGCCGGCGGCGTGAGGCCCTCGCGGCGACCGGCGCTTGACCGGACACGGCGCCGGTACGGAGGACAAGCAGACATCCCCCCGACACGACGAGGCCGATGCCGGCAATGTGGTAGCCGTTCAGATTCTCGCCCAGCACGGCCCAGGCGAGGGTCGCGGTAACGATGGCGCCCAGGACCTTGATCGTGGCCGCGACATGCGTGGGCACTCTGGCCGCGCCCTTATAGTACAGCGACATCGAAAGGGCCGTCGCGACGATGCCCAACAAGCCCAGCCAGACCCAGTCGGTCAGGTCTACCGCAGCCAGGTCCCGGAAGCCGCCTGTCACAAGGGAGACCGTGCCGGCGAGCAGGAGGCCCGCGGCGAAACGCCAGAACGACACGACGGAGGCCGGGAAGTGCCGGAGCGCGCTTTTGGCGAGTATCTCCGACAGCGCCCGTCCCGTCCCGGCTGCCAGGGCCAGCGCCACCCCCATGAGGCGCGACCCGGCCAAGGCGAGCCCGCCTGCGACGGTGACTTCTCCCCATCCCAGAAGCAGGTCCGCGACGACCACCACGGCGACGAGCGCCAGCCGCAGCGGCGTGCTCCGTTTGCGCAAGGTGAGAAACGCGAGGAAGGCGACGAGCAGCGGCCCGCTCTTGGAGATGGCATTGGCGACGCCGGCAGACGACAGGTCGATGGCGGCGGTGAACGCGAGCGCCCCCAGCCCCGACCCCAATATGCCCACCAGTAGCAGCGCAACCCAGTCGCGTGGCCGCGGCTTGGCTACTGCAGCGGCATCTCGGGTGCCGGTAAGCCCAAAGGGGAGCAGAGTGAGGACCGCAAAAGCATAGCGAGTGCCAACCAGCGTCGCGGAAGACAGATGCTGAAGCAGCAGCTTGGTGAGGACCGGTGACGTGGCCTGAAGCGCGACCCCGGTGATGATGAAGTAGTACGGAGCATTGCCTCGGCGGCTGCCTCTCATGCGGTGTCAACCGGCCGTGCCATCAATGATGGGTGCTCTTCTCCTCCGCCCACCACTCCCACACGGCCGCTTCCTGTTCCAGGGTCTGGATCGAACCGGGGCGCTTTCGCCGGACTTCCCGAATCGCCGCTTCGGGGGCGAGGCCCGCCGAGACGAGATAGCACGCGATCATCGTCCCGGTCCTGCCCAGGCCGCCCAGGCAGTGTACGACGACCCTCTCCCCCCGGGCGAATGCGGCATTCACCTCGGCGACAAACTCCCGCACCTGGTCCATCGTCGGCGCGGTCATGTCGACGACGGGGATATAGACACTGTGCAGCCCGGCTTCCCGGAATACCGACGGATTATGCCACTCCTCGGTCAGGGTGATGACCGTGCCAACCCCTGCGTCCTTCAGCCGCTCCAGCTCGCTGGCGGAGGGCAGCGCCATCGCGCCCAGACGGTCCTCATAGACCCAGTCCACGAAGCCCAGATCGGGCGAGCGGTCGGTCATCGGCGGCCGGTCCCCCGCGCGGACAAGGCCGCCCCCTGATTTGCCAGAGCATCGGCTCTCTCGTTGAGGTGTCTTCGCACGTGCGTGAACCTCACCTGCCGAAAACGGTCTGCCATCTCGCAGACCTGCTGGTAGAGCGGGAGCAGGCCAGCGTTGCGGACCCGGTACTCCCCATTGAGTTGCCGACACATCAACTCGCTGTCGCTGAGAACTTCGACTTCGGCGATCCCGCGGGCGAGCGCCTCCGTCAGGCCGGCGATCAGGGCCGAATACTCCGCGTAGTTGTTGGTGGCGCGGCCCAAAGGAATCGCCCCCTCTGCGATCACCTCTCCTCCGTCTGTCTCCAGCACAAATCCCGCCCCGGCCGGCCCCGGGTTGCCTTTGGCTGCTCCGTCAGTATGTAGTATGGCTGTCAGAACTTCCTGCGTCATCGGCTTCAATCCCTTGCTGTGAAGTGTCCTGCGTTGCTTGTGTCGAGCTTTCGGGCGGGTCAGCGGTCTGCAGCGACTCCGGCGGCGGGTCAACACCGGCGGTCGCAGGCGGCGGCTCCTCGCCCGGTCGCGGGGGCAGCGCCACCCCGGCCGGCAGCCCGAAAAGCGGCACGTCGGGCGCGATCTTCGGGGCCGGTGCGTAGGTCGCCGTGTCATGCCCCAGCGCAGCGGCCATAACCTGCAGATCGAAACCTTCCTTACGGATGCGCACATCGTAGTAAAGCAACACGATCGCAATGATGGTCACCGGTCGGACCAGCACAGACAGCATGTTCTTAATACTGCTCGCGATTAACTGTGCCTCGAGGGGATTCTTATCACCCATCACGGCCAGGCATAGAAAGTAACACAGGTAATAAATGGGCGTCGTTGCCAGCCATATCAGCAGAATCAATAACACCCAGGTACCCAGAATACGCCAGAAGTGGCCGCTGACGAGGTCGTAGCTCCGGCGCAAAGCGTCCGCTCCCCAGGTCCCTTCGAGCACCACAATCGGCCAGGCGAACAACAGCACCACCATGGACCAAAAGTAGGCGGGAAAGAACCCCACAAAACAGGTCACGGTGCCGCCGACAAGCGAGACGAGCCCGACAAACAGGCCGACCAACACGTACGTCAGCACCAGCCGTGGCAACAAGGGCATGATGCGCTTGTACGCTTCCCGCACGCTGATCCGACGCCCCAGATACAATTCGGAAACGACAATGCAGCATGCCGCCTCCCCCAGTGGGAGCAGCACAAGGCTCAGCAACGAGACGCCGAACAGCCCCAGTCCGTTGAGTACGATGGGGATTGTCGGTATCTGATTGCCCTTGGCGCTGGTAATCGCGCTCAGGAATCGCATCGAGAGGGCTGACTGGAGACCCATGACCGGCACGAAAACCACTGCCGCCGTACCCAAAATCAGCCCAAAGTTGTGCCGGTAGAGCCTGATGGCGGCGTCGATGACGTCGCTGATCTCCATTCGTCGCAATATCGGCACGCCTTGAGTGTCCATAGCCTTTCCCCCATTCTTGTTTCACGCCAGGCGCAGTTCGCGCTGCAAGCTACGCAGTTCCTCAGCCAACGACCCGTCTTCGCGCCCCGCCGCGTACTTGGTCGGCAGGAGGGCGCGCGAAGTGCACGAAAGCACCGCGAGAAGCTCCATGACGCGGATCTCGTCGGTCCGCAAGCCCGAAGGCGGCAGATAGTCCGCGAGCGCGAACCGCACGTCCTCATCGCCCACCGCGCTACGCCCCGCGAAGACGGCGTGCCGCTGTGCCACGCGGATCAGTTCCTTCAAGTCCGCGCCCGAGTACCCGTCCGTCAGCGCGGCATAAGCGCCGAGGTCCCCGAGAGCGTGCTCGACATGCAGCGTCTCGATGATGACGGCCAGAATCGCGCGCCTTGCGTCTTCGTCGGGAAGCAGAAACGGCAGCTTGAGATCGAACCGTCCTGCGCGAAGCGTCGAGGCATCGACGAGATCGGGCCGGTTGGTCGCCGCGCCGAACAGTATCTTGCCCTGGTGGCGGTCGTCGCTCAGGAAGCTGTTGAACATGCCGAACACCCGGCGCGAGACCCCGCCGTCGTTATCTCCCTCGACGCGCTTGCCGTAAGATTGGTCGAACTCGTCGATGAACACGAATGCGGGAGACAGTGCCTCCAGATAGTGGAACAACTTCTCCAGATTGGCTTCAGTCGCGCCGACGTACTTGCTGAACACGTTCTTGAGCTGCAGAAACGGCATCCCGCAGTCGTGGGCGAAGCATTGCATGCAGAACGTCTTCCCGCACCCGGGCGGTCCCAGCAAGAGCATCCCCTTCGGCACAACCTCGGTCTTCCCCTCACGCAAAGCCTTTGCGGTGTCGAGGAGCAGGTCCCGCTGCCGATCCACTCCTCCCAGCGCCGCCAGTCCGAGCGTGGGCTGGGCGAACTCGACGAGGTCCCCGATCTCCGCCTCAATCGCCCCGCGTTTCCAGGAGGCGATCATCTCGAAAGTGACCGGCCGCTGGAGCTTGCCCGCCGAGCTTAGGAAGGCTCCGATCTGCGTGCGCGTGAGGCCGTTGGTGGCGCGCGCAAGCACCTGCGGCGGCATCTCCGCCTGCACGCGGCCGTCGCCGCTGCCCTGAAGCGCCAGCGCGACATACCGCGCCCGTTCCTCCTCGTCGGGCATCGGCATTTCGACCAGACCGACGCGACTCCCGCGCGAGTAGATGTCGCCCGCAACGTCGGCGATAGCGCCGGCGATCAGGAACACAAAGCTGTTGCGCCTCAACAAGCGCGGATCGTCGGCCCAGCGTCGCAGCGTCGTGACCATGCGCCGCTGCTCGTAGCCCATGAAACGCGGCTCGTCGGCGGGGCAGATCTTGTCGACATAGTCGATGATGACGGCCGCGTTGTCGCGCGTGAACAGGAACTCCTCCAGGAGGGGGAAGGCCGTCTCGGGCCTTTGGAGAGCGACATCGGGTGCGAAGGAGCGGTCTCGCGAAGTCTTGACATCCAGAAAGGCGCGGAAGGCCGTCTCGTCCTGTGCGGTCGGGTAGGTGAGGCCCTGGCTGATGTCGTAAACGACCGTAGTCTTGCCGGCGCAGAAGGCGGAGCGCAGGAACTGCGGCAGGGCGAGGTGCCCCTCGCCGTAAAGATAGCGATCCCGCACCCCGTGAAGCAGGAACACAGCCGCCGCGCCGGAGGTGAACCGGTCCTTGACGTCTTGGGCCCAACTGGGAAGCTCCGGCGCTGTGGCCTCAGGGCACATCGGCGATCTCTCCGCTCAGGCGTGATCGGTCGTCTGCGTCTCCGGCGGGGGAGCCTGGGCTTCCGCGGCCGCGTCGGCCTGCGCGGGGATCGCCTCCATGGTCTTCTGCACATCGCCCGCTTCAGGCACCAGGCCAAGTTGCTTCCGGTACTCCTCGTACTTCGCCGCGGCCGCGTCCTCGGTCGCCGTCTGCTGGATTTCCAGCATCTGGGACTCGACCGTGCTGCGCGCCACCTCGGTGCGTGCCTCGGCGTGGGCGAGTTTCGCGTCGATTTTCTCGGTCATACGTTCCAGTGTGTCGGTTTGGTCGCCCGCCTGGAAGCTCATCATCAGCGACGACATCTGCTCTTCGATCTCGGCGCGCTTGGCGCGGGACAGTTGAGCGGACGCTTCCTGTATCTTCTGCTTGATCTGCCGCTCATAAGCCACACGAGCGCGCATGACCTGCTCGGAATTGGTCTTCGCGGTCTCCAGTTGCTTCTCGGTTCCCTCAAGCTCGGCCTTTGCCGACTCGAGAGCGCTGATAAGTTGCATCGCGACCTCCTTGCGGCTCTCGCCCGCTTTCACCGCCGCCACAACCTGGGGTTCCAGCTCCGCAACCCTCGCGCGCTGGCGCTCGGCCTGGTACCCCAGTTGCTTCTGGAGAGCCACGATCTCCGCCACCTGGGCGTTGAGTTTCGGGATTTGCGCCCTCATGTCATCCTGGTACTGCTTGAGCAGAAGTTCGGGCTTCTCGACGCCACGCAGCAGCGAGCCGAAGAACGAGCGGAGGATCATCCTGAGTCTGGCGAACATGGGGCCATCGACTCCTTTCGGTTCACTGGTCTGTGCGATTGCCAGCGTCGCATGACCAGAGCCAGCAGGGGAAGTCTGTAGGAGCGGTCTCCAGACCGCGATTGTCGTTGATGTAGCGCCATAGTGACAGACACTCATCATTATAGACGCTACTTGAGCATAGAATTGCGGCTGGTCGCACTCTGGAGAGTGCTCCTACAGTGACTTGCAATCGCACCGACTACAAGTCACTGTGATGACGCATCGACGGCGGCCGCAGTCCGACGGCCGCCCCCATCATCACATTGCCACGGCTTGAGCCTGGGTGCGGGCTACGACCTCCTCCAGCGCGTCGGCCACAGCCCGCATCTCATCAAGCTTCTGCACGGACTCGGCGAGGAGGCCGTCGTCTCCCGTCACGCCGCCGGCGGCCAGGCGCATCGCCTGAGCCTCGACGGCGTCCATTGCGGCAAGAACACTAACGGCCGTAGCCGCGATCCGTTCGTGCACATCGGTGACGCCCAGACGCGCATCGGCACGCAACTGGGCCGTGGCGCCCCCGGAGGGGTCCGGCGCCGGGCCTACCTCAAGCAGATACCGGTACAAACGCTGCGCCTCAACCGCAAGGTCCTCCACCCGAGCGGCCATCTCGCGCACTCGCTGGAGAATCGGTTCCACGAGAGCGACCGCCTCCGGACTCCCGCCCGCGGCCACACTTTGCAGCGACGCACACACCCGTTGCGCGTGCTCAACCCACGCCCGATACTGGGGCGCAAGGCTTACGGCCGCCGGTGAGGCTTCCTCCGTCCCATGCGGTCGACGTAGGCCAATGACATAGCTGACGAGGGCCGCGTTCGCGTAGAGCAGGACGCCGATGACGAGGACGAATCCGTTGGGATACCGAGCGAAGACGATGGCCGTGGCCGCAGCCACAATCAGACTCAAGGGGGCTATGAGACAGCGGGGCCAGACGCCTTCCCTGCGCTCGGTCGTCGATCCGCTCACGTCACTCTCCCGCGCGGCGCGTCTTCATGGTGCGCCAGTGACTATGTGATTCGCCGTCCCCGGCGCGAACTCCTTGCGCCATCGAGGCCGATCGCCCTCACGACTTGCGGGCCGCAGATTTCCCCACCGCAAGAGCCAGCAACGACGCGGCTACGAGAACCTCCGCAGCAACGTACTTGAGGTGCAGGAAGCGCCCGGCATAGGGCACGAGCAGCGGACACGAAGCGCCGTCAGGCATCGCGGCCAACAGCAGGCCGACCACAAGCACGGCCAGAACGCGCCCTTCCCACGGATGCTGCAACGAACCGGCCCATCGGACAACGAGAGGCAGGGCCGGGATCAGCCAGATCACGTTCATCACCCAGGTCATCGGCGAAGACAGCAGCACGATGGTCAGCGCAGCCAACCACCAGGCGGCTTCCTGCGTGGCGTCCATCCAGCGGGCAGGCTGGGCGAGCCCCTCCAGCCCGCACACGATCAGAAACAAACACGCGAATACAATCACAGAGAGGCTCGTCTGCTGCATCCTCAGTCCGCATCGGGCCAGCGCACGTGCTAGCGGACGAATCAGGGTCGCGTTCGGCTCCGCGTCGAACGAACTGCGCTGATACAACCGCCCATCCTTGACCGTCCATCCCGGGGGCGCACCCGCGTCAAGCGCCGCAACAACCTCGGGCGAAAGCCGCATGTCCGGCGTCCCGCCTTCTCCGAACTGTGCGATTCGGGGCAGGTCGCGCCGGACGTAATCGGCAGCCTGCTCCCAGCCGACACTCCCAAGCGTGGCCGCCATGACAACCACGGCCCCGATTGCGAAGCCTGCAGCCGCTGCCCACTTGCGCCGCAGCAGCACAAATGGCAGCAAATAGACGCAATGCAGCTTCAATACGCACGCGAAAGCCAGCAGCATCCCCGCGACGGCCCAGTGTCGAGACTGCGGCGCCACCATCAGCGAGACCGCCGCCACCAGGAGCAGCAGCGTAAAGGCGTCGATCTGACCAGCGCCCAGGTTCACCAAAAGAGGATGAAACAGGCACGCCCCCAGTGCCACAATGAGGTATGCACTACTCACCGAATCCCGCGTGGGGCGGGCGTCTCGCCCGCCAACGCCGTCATTCGCCTCCCCCGCTGTGCTACGCTTTGCGGAGTCTAGGGAGGCCCGGGGGAGGGTCGCCGTTTCCGTCGCTGAAGAGGCACGGAACCCGGCATATCGACTTTCCGGGGAATGGCCGTTAGCCTCTCCCCTCCCGGTACGGGAGGGGTGCCCGCGCAGCGGGCGGGGTAGGGCCGTTGTCGTTGCCTCTCGGCCGTTGTCGCTGGCGGCTACGTGGGAGGAGTGCCCGCGAAGCGGACGGGGTAGGGCCGTTGCCACCGGCTCCTTGAGAACAGCGCGTGCCGCAATGCCGGTTGCCAGCGCGACCGCCACCAGACAGGCCAGTGTCCAGATGATCTTGGCCGTCGCGAACGGCAGCATGGCGAGCGGTCGGAAGGGGACGGCGCACAGGGGCGGGTAGAGGAAGCGGCTGTGGCGATACTCCGCCTCCCCATCCCAGATCGGCGGAGACGCGGAGACGTTGTTGACGTAGGGCGAAAGCCCCGCGTTCAGGGCTTGCCCTGCCGTGTAGTAGACGGAGAAATCGGTCTGCAGGTCGCGCTCGGCGAAGAGGACGGCGAATCCGAGCAGCCGCGCCCCCGCAGCGACGGTCAGCACAGCCAGAAGCCAGCGGACGAACGTGCGCTGCGACTGCGTCATAAAGTGGATACCCCGCGAAGTGGTTGCCGGCCGGACGTGCTCTCAACCGCCTCTCGTGAACCACTCGAAGGGGATGGCCGGATCAAAGGGATCGCGCCGTATTTCGTCGGGCTCGGCTCGGTTATAGTGCTCGGTCGGGACGTTGAGCAGCACGGCCGTCGCCCCGCCCAGCGCCGCCATGCCATGCCAGACCAAAGGCGGGATGACCACCAGTTGAGGGTTCAACTCGCCGATCACAAGCGACTGCGTCTGCCCGCGCGTGGGCGAACTCGCGCGGTCGTCGTACATCCCGATCTTCATGTTGCCGGCGATGACGCAGAAGTGGTCGGTTTGCACTTCGTGCTTATGCCAGGCCTTCACGATGCCGGGAAAGCAGGCGGAGATATAGACTTGCCCGAACTTCTGGAAAAGCTCATCGTCATCGCGGAGGATCTCCACCAGATAGCCGCGGTCGTCCACGTGCCGATTGAGCTGCTTGATTCGTATGCCGTCAATCATCTGCCGCCTCTTTGGGTCGCGTCAGTCCGGGCATCTGACGCCCACGGCAACGCGCGTGAAGTACTGGCGAGCGAACGCCGTAACCTGATCTTCCGTAATTGCGCTCACGGTGGACGCGAACTCCCTGTCCGCATTCGGGTCCAGGCCGTAAAGCTGGTACAGGTTCAAACGCGCCGCCAACTCTTGTGGATTGTCGGAAATCCTCGCGTTGCTGCCGATCACGCGGGTCTTGGCGCGCTCCAATTCCCCGTCCGCCAGCCCATCGGCGACGAAGGCCAGCAGTTCAGACTCGAGCGCGTCCGTTGCCCCGCCAAGCTCCTCGGGCGCCACGTATGCGTGGATCGCCAGATAGGATCGCGAACCGAGCGGCTCGTCCAGCACCTGCGCTGCTCCACCGGGGATCGGCCGTGTCGGCTCGCTCAGGCCGAACGCCTGGAACAGCGACTTGTCGCGCTCGATGCGTCCGTCCTTGCCGCCAAGGGCTTCTGCGATGACCTGACCGATCTGGAAGCCCGGTGCGCCAAACGCCGGTAGCCCCACGCCTACGATGAGGGACGCACGGTCGCTGCCCGATACGTCCCCCACCCTCACACGGGAGTTCGTCGGGCGCGGCGGCAGGGTGGCGATCTCAGGCACTGCCGCCTGCGGAACTGAGCCGAAGGCCTTGCGCGCCGTTTCCAGGGCGGCGTCCACAGGCAGCGGAGTGACGACGGTGAGGAACGCGTTGCCAGGCACGTAGTAGCGCGCGAGGGCGGACGTGACATCAGTCAGAGCGATCCGGTCCAACTGCTCCTTACCGGCATATACCGGTCCGACCGCCGCCTCGTCCCCTTCCAGGGCTTGCCTGAACAGATAGAACGTGCCCTCGGCGATATTCGAGGCAGTGTCGGCGTTTGCCTCGACAATCTTGACGCGGGCGGCATCCAGTGATTGCTGCGTCGGCTTCGTTTCCAGGGTCGAGCCGGCGAGCAGCTTCAGCGCATCCCCCAGGTCGTCCGTACAGACCTTCCCGCGCGCTTCGACATACTCCCACTCCGTGCCGAAGCCGAACGCTCCCCCGGCGTCTTTGTCGATACGCAGGTTGGAGTTCGCGGGTTCGGCCCCCAGACGGGCGAGCAGACCGTCCATCAGGACCTGCTGCGTCAGGGCTCGCAGGCCGGGTCGCCCGGGGTCCTCCGCTGCCGCGGGGTATCGGACCACCAGGCTCCATGCGGCAACATCCGCGGTCGTTCGCTGCACCGCGAGCGCTTTCAGACCGTTATCGAGAGAGACCTGCTTCTGCTGGGCCTGCAGGCACGCCGGCGCCAACACTATCGCGAGGAGAACCAGGGCGCGCTTCACTGCAGGCATGCCTCCTGGCCTGGCGCGGGAGCCTCTGATCGAAGCACCACCAGGGAGTAGCTGTCCGGCCGCAGACACGCCTTCGCAACTCGCAGGATGTCTTCAGGTGTGACCCGGTTGACCTCGTCCATGTAATCCACGGCAAACTGGTAGGTGTCGATCGACTCGTAGAAACTCATCGAGCCTACCTGGTCGGCGCAAGCCTCGTTCTGGAACGCGTAGCTGACGTAGATGAGCCTCTTGGCCCGCGCAAGCTGCTCGTCGCTGACCCGGTTTGTGGCGAGGCTGGACGCCACGTCGAGGATCGCCTGCCGGGCCGGCAGCTCCTGCCTCGGGTCGCAGACCGCGCTGATGACGAGCAGCCCCGGCATCTTGTGGGTGATGAAGTCCACATCGACGCCCTTCACCAGTTGCTTCTCGTCCTGCAACTTGCGCTTCAACAGCGAATCTTCGCCTTCGCCGAGCATGGAGTAGATCAGGTCTGTCGCGCACACGTCGCGTTTGGAGGCAATCGCCGGAGCATGGAACGCGTACGCAAGAAGGGTCTGCGGGGCCTGTCGCGGTTCCACCTTGATACGCGGCGAGGTCTGCGGCGGCTCCGGGTCCGGCAAGCGCCAATCGGCCTCCTTGCGCAGGTACTTGCCGAAGGCCTGCTTGCACTGCATCACAAAAGCGTCTGCCTTGACGTTACCGCAGGCGACGATGGACATGTTGTTAGGGATATAGAACCGGTCGTAGAAACTCTGCAGCGCATCGACCGTGAACTTGTCCAACCCCTCCGGCTCGCCCCCAATCGGGAAGCGATACGGGTGCTTGGTGAAGGCCAGGCCCCACACCACCTGGTCCAGATAGGCATCGGCCGCGATCTGGCGATCGGATATCTCGCGCTTGATCACCGCCCGCACCTCGGTGATCTCCTTATCGGTGAACTTGGACTCGAATGCCGTCTTCGCCAACAAGGGAAGAATGGCATCGACGCTGTCCGGCGTCACCGTGATCGTCACAGTGGTGAAGTCACGGGTAGTGCTGGCCGATATCACCCCGCCCATGCCCTCAATGACCGGCCCCAGTTTGCGCTCTCCGGCGCCGGACGGCATTTCCGATTCGAAGAGCAGATGCTCGACAAAATGGGAGATACCATTCGTCTGCGGGTCCTCATAAAGCGTGCCGACTTTCACATTCAGTGCCAGCGACACCACGGGAGCATCCGTGGCCTCCTTGACCACGATCCGGAGGCCGTTGTCGAGTGCGGTCGCCGAGATGTGCTTCGCGTCGAGTATCGGAATGGAGTCCGCCACGCACGCGGACGCCACCACGACCGAACACAGCAGAAGTAAGAAAATGGTCCGCACAGCGGTTGCCTTTCTATGTCAGTCAAGCGCGCACGGGGAGGCCCGCAGCGCGCGTCTTACTATTTGATCTCTGCCGCCGGCACAGTGAGGACGGCACACCAATTCCCCGCGCCACGGCCCTCGCCCTTCTTGGCTAAACACTCGCAATTCCATCTTTCCTATGGCGACTACAAGAGTTGCCGTGTCGCCTGTAAAGGCAGTATCCAGACCGCGACCGTCGTTGACATGCCGCTTTAATGCCCCATAATCATCATTATATCCTCTATTTGGACACGAGTAAACAGCCCGGTCGCATTCCGTGGCCCGCAACCGCCCCCTCACCTGACAGCGCAAAGTCCCGCTGCCCCTCCGCATCGCCGCATGCCACATGGCCACGGGATGGTATGGCTCACACGCGCAGCGACGATACCATTGCCTCCCCAACACGTCAAGCAATCGTCGCTCGATATGTATACAATTGAGCCGGTAATCTATACACAATTGCACAATTGACATGAAGCCGGGCGAAGTTGACACTGCCCCGGTGATGGCGTATACTCCCTCAAACAGCAGGAGAGCAGCCATTCCACGTATGCACGCCCCGCACAGGCCGAACTGGATAGTACGGCCACGTGACTTTGCGTTTGAAGCGCAGTTGTCGTCCAGCCTGGGTCTGCCTCCCCTCGTCGGCAGCATACTCCGCAATCGCGGCATTGGGACTGTCGAAGCCGCTGAAGAGTTCCTCACCCCCAGCCTTTCCCGTCTCCACGATCCATATATGCTTCGTGGCGTGGACGTGGCGGTGGAGCGGATTGTTCAGGCCCTCCAGGAACAGCAGCCGATTCTCGTCCACGGAGACTATGACGCGGACGGCGTGACCAGCGCCACCCTGTTGACGCGTTTCCTCGGCAAGATCGGGGCGAATATCCAGTATCACATCCCGCACCGGATGAACGACCGGTACGGGCTTGGCGCTGCCGCAATCCGGCGGGCCGCCGAGGCCGGCGCGAAGCTCGTGATCGCCGTCGATTGCGGCGTTTCCGATCACGAATCAGTGGCGGTCGCGCGCGAGCTTGGGCTTGACACGATCATCGTCGACCATCACCAACCCCCGGACGTACTTCCCGGCGGCGCGATCGTTATCGACCCCAAAGTGCCCGAGGACACCTACCCGGAGCGCGAACTTGCTAGCGTCGGGCTGGCTTTCAAGCTCGCGACCGCGCTCTGTCAGCGCCTGGACATGCCGTTCAACTCGCTGGCGCGAGCGTTCCTCGACCTGGTAGCCGTAGGCACCGTGGCCGATGTGGCGCCGCTCACCGGGGAGAACCGCGTGATGACGGCGGCGGGCCTCGAGCTTCTCCCCCGGACGCGGAAGGTCGGCCTGCGGGCTTTGATGCGCCTGTGCAACCTCAACGGCGTCGTGCGTGCCTCGGACATCGCCTTCCGGCTTGCGCCGAGGATCAACGCGGTGGGCCGCATGGGGGACGCCGCGGACGCGATGGACCTTCTGCTCACCGACGATGAGGTCACAGCCTCGCGCCTGGCCCTGCATCTCGACACACTCAACAGACAGCGGCAGCAGGTGCAGGACGCGACGTACCGCGAGGCGCTGCAAACCATCGAGGACGAGGTCGACCTCGATGAGAGCCACGTACTCGTGCTCTCGGCGGCGCACTGGCACGCCGGCATCCTGGGGATCGTCGCCGCGAAAGTGCTGCAGTCGCATGGCAGGCCGACAGTGATGCTCACCGAGGAGAACGGTGAGATGCGCGGCTCGGCCAGGAGCATCCCCGATTTCGACATCACCGGCGGCCTGGGGCAATGCTCCGACTGCCTGATCCGCTACGGCGGGCACTCGCTGGCCGCGGGGCTGGCGCTGGACGCCTCGGACCTCGAGGAGTTCCGCGAGCGCCTGAACGCCATAGCGGCGGACAGCCTGGCCGGATTGGACCTGCGGCCCCGCATCGAGGCCGATGCCGAGGTGACGCTCGCCGAGATCACTCCCGCGTTGCTCGACGAACTCGACCGGCTACAGCCGTGTGGGCATGGCAACCCGGTGCCGCTGTTCGTCGCCACCGGCGTGGAGGTCGTCGAGAGCAGGGCCGTCGGCGGCGAGAAACAGCATCTGAAGATGTACGTGACCCAGTCGGGCCGGTCGATGGAGTGCATCGGTTTCGGCTTCGGCGGCGAGTGCGCCCGCTACGGTCGCCTGAGCAAGATCGACCTGTGCTTCACTCCGGAGTACAATGAGTACAATGGCAACATCGGCATCCAACTGCGGCTGGAGGCGCTCCGCCCTTCGCAGTGAGGCGATAGGTGCAGGACATGATCTGCGCTCAATAT